>JAGQVN010000149.1 GCA_020437905.1 Flavobacteriales bacterium | reverse complement strand
GATAGGCCACCGTGATGGTGAAGTCGTCCGGGCCGCTGTTCTTCAGGTGTACCACTGTACGGTCGATGTCTGTGATCGTTTCACCCGGATAGCCCAACATGATGAACGTCCCGGCCCGGATGCCGGCCCACTTGGTGGCCCGGATCATCGCCTGCACCTGGCCCACGTCCACACGCCGGTCCATGGCGTCGATGATCTTCTGGCTGCCGCTCTCGGCCCCTATCCAGACCTGTACGCAGCCACTGGCCTTCAACAGCTCGATCACTTCCGTGTTCATTCGGTCCGCCCTGGTGATGCATTCGTAGGCGATGCGAACGCCCCGCTGCTCCAGTTCCTGAGCGAACTCGCGCAGCCACTTGTGACTGACGGTGAACACATCGTCCACGAACCAGAACCGGTCCGGGGAATAGGTCTTGACCAGGTGTTCCAGTTCATCGACCACCTTGGCCGGAGAACGCCTGCGGTAGCTCAACCCATAGACCGCCCTGCTGCACCACCGGCAGGTATAGGGGCAGCCCCGCATTGTGCTGACCGAAAAGGCATCGTGGCCGTGCTTTTGCTTCCAGGCGCGGCTGTACGCTCCCATGTCGATCAGGTCGCGGGAAGGCAGGGGCAAAGCATCGATGTCCCTGTCCAGGACCCGCTCCGTTGTGCGGATCACCTTCCCCGCATGATCGCGAAAGGCGATGCCCGATATATCGTGCAGCTCGTGGCAGGAGCGGTCCTTCAGCGCTTTCACGACCTCCGCTGCGGTCGTTTCACCTTCTCCGATGACGCATACATCGGCCCCGTGGGACAGGAATTCCTCGGCATGATAGCGAGTTTCCGGTCCACCCAGGATCACAGGGATGGCGGACAATGAACCATGTGAGCGCACTTCGCGGATCAGCTCCACCACGGTGCAGCGTGTCATCAGATTCACGTAGAGGGCCAAGGCATCCGGTGCGTCGTGCTCGAGGTCGCGCCACCAAGCTGAGCGATCGCTGAACGTGCTGTCGTGGACCCGCACGTGATGACCTTCCTCCCGCAGATGGGCAGCCACGTACAACAGACCCAGGGGAGGGTACGGCCGCATGATGGCCTGTTCCTTGGCATCCTCCGCGACGAAGTAACCGTGCGACAGAAAGATCTTCATCCCCGCTTCTCCAGGTCGATCAGGAAGTGGTCGCTGTAGCGCGCGAGGAAGCCCCAGTTGGGGATGCGGTCGTCCCACCGCGCCAGGCGGGAGAGAAGCTTGGGCTTGTCGTGGAACCGGGGTTCCAGGTAGGAGGGGGGAACGAAGAATCCGATGGGTCGCACGGCCACCCGTTTGAACAAGGGGGCTGCCAGTTCCGAGAACGTGCGTGGTGAATGGTACCAGGTCATGACCCCGGAGCCGCTCAAGCCGGCCCAGATCGGTTCGTGCCGACCCCGGCGGAAGGCTTCTTTCAGCTGCCCTTTCAGGAAGAAGTAGACGGTCTCAGCGACGCATCGGTCCGGCATGACCACCGCAATAAAGCGTCCACCAGGGCACAGGCAGCGGTCCACGTCGGCCAGCAACCGGGCCAGGTCGGTCCGGTCGATGCAGTTCAGGCCACCGAAATTGGAGAAGACGAGATCGAACCGTCCACCGAACGGTCGGTCACCAAGCTCTTCGAAGGACATGCGCTTCAGCTGCACCCGGTCCTCAGCTCCATATTGCTTCACCTTTTCAGTGGCTACCTGGATCATCTCCGCACTGATGTCCGTGGCCAGCACCTCATGACCGTGCTGCGCGAAATGCACGGCATCCGTTCCCGTACCGCAGTTCAGTTCGAGGACCTGCATGGACGGTGTGTGGAGCAGGGTGGCCAGGTAGCGCCAGACCGCATGCCGCTGGGCGGTGCCGATCCGGCTGAAGGTGAACTCCCGGTCGTAGGCGGAGGCAGGTCGGTCAAAGGCCTGGTTCATGCGTCCGGGTATCGGCTGGTGCGCGTAAGATGGACCTGTTCCTGAGCACCGTGGTACAGGAACTCCAACAAGCGACGCGGACGTTCGGCGAAGGAGGCTTTCCCCAGCAGCGATCGCTGCGCCTGTTTCCTGCGGAACCTGCGGTGCACATACCGATGCAGACGCTTGTAGTAAGCCGGTCGCTGTCCCTGTTCGAACAGGAGGGCCAGGTCGTCGCTATCGGTCCAGTTGGACGCATGTGCCATGGATGCCTTGACACGCTCGTGGAACACGGTACCCGGCAAAGGGTAGCTGACCGAGATCCCGATGTCGTCCGGCATCAGGCGGTCCACCATGGCGATCGTGGCCTGCACATCCTCCTCGTCCTCACCCGGGTAGCCGAACTGCAGGAAGAAGCATACCCGCACCCCGTGTTCCGCAAGCCTGGCTCGGGCCTGTGCGATCTGTTCCACGGTGATCCCCTTGTCCATGGCATCGAGCACTTTTTGGGAACCGCTTTCGGCGCCGATCCAGACCTCCTCCAGCCCGGCCTCCACCAGTGCCTGGATGGTATCGGTCTTCAGCAACAGGTCCGCCCGGCTTTGGATCTTGAAGGGGATGCGGAGCTTCCGCTCGTTCAGCAGCCTTCCGAACTCCTGCACCCAGCCGGGCTTCAGACCGAAGATGTCGTCGCACATCCAGATGTGGTCCGGACGGAACCGTTCGTTCAAATAGGCCAGTTCACGCACCACGTGCTCCGGGGAGCGCGAATTGTAGCGGTTGCCGTAGATCGGTTTGGCGCACCAGTTGCACTTGAACGGACAGCCGCGCGTGGTGGCCACGTTCAAACTGAAGCGCCCCTGCGAACGCATCCAGATCCTGCGGTAGGGATCCACATCGATCAGGTCCCAGGCTGGCATTGGGAAGGCATCCAGGTCGGTATTGATAGGCCGGGGGGCGCTGCGTTCCAGACCCTGTGCCCCTTTGAACGCGATCCCTGGAACGCCGGTGATCGACGACCCATTGCGGTGCAGTTGCAGGATCTCCCGCGTGGTCAGTTCCCCTTCACCCAACACCACCGCGTCAGCACCCGCTTGCAGGTACAGCTCCGGATGATCGGTGCTGTCCGAGCTGTTCACCAGGACCAGGGCCCCGCGCTCCTTGGCCACAGCGACCATGGTCAGCGTGGACTCCCGCATGACCGAGAGGCACATCTTCGTCAGGTAGTTGAAACCGTCGTCGTGGATCACCACCACCGCTGGCTGTGCTGCGTCCAGCACCGGTATGAGGCTTTCCGGTCCCGTGCTCAGTCCGGTATCATGAACGGAAACGTCATGACCATCTTCCCGAAGCACGGCCGCCATCAACAAGGTGCCCAGGGGCGGGTAGGGCCGGGCATCGCGCCATTGCTTGGGGTCCAGGCGATAGAAATAGCCATGTGTCACCAGCACGCGGCTCATGGTCCGGCAATGACGCGCTCGTGTTTTTCCTGCACCGCCCGGATGCGTTCCCGGTGGGCCTGCAGGACGCGATGCTGGAAATGGTTCGGATGGTGTTTGCTCACATAACTGCGCGTCCGAAAGGCGATCTCGAAGTCCTTGGCCCCCATGTCGCCAAAGCGCCGTTTCCAGCGGTTGAAGGTGAGGCGCATGAAGAGGCGGTCCAGGCCTGCCCCGAACGGACCGGACAGCCAATGGCGCAGGCTGCGCGTGATCCGACCGGGTCCCGCATCCTTGGCTCCCGACGGAACCTTCGCGTTCGGGAAAAGCTCGAAGGCCCATGGATTGGCTTCAAAGAGCCGGTCGCACAGGCCGTTGCCACTGGCGGGCATCAGCGTGATCAGTTCCGTGGCCGTGAAGCGGTTCCGGTCCTCGATCAACAAGTGGTCCGAATCGATGAAATAGTTCACACAAAAAAAGCGGCGGCTGTTCAGCAGGAAGACCTTCTTGTACAGCATGAGCAGCGTCCGGGCGATCCAAAGGCGACCCGGCTCGGTGATCACGAAGTAGTCCACATCGCCGGTATCGGAGAGCCGGCCCTTGCTCATACTTCCGCTCAGGAACACCGCTTGCACGAAGGGAAAACGGCCGATCAGCCGGGCGTTCCGCATCGCCTTGTCCATGGCTTTTTGAGCCCGTGCCTCGTCTGCGATGCGGCCGTTCAACAGTGCGCTCGGGTCGCGTAAGGCGAAGTAGCCCTGGTCTTCTTGCAGTAGGCCCTGGTCCCTAAGCTCGTTCAACGCAAGGCCCAATGCTTCATCGCTCGCGGACCGGTCCAGGAAGCCGAGCAGTTCATCGCGGTCCAGCGGATGATCGAACAGGTCGAAATAGGCCAGCGTGCGTACCAGGCTGGCCTGCAAGGGGTCCATGGAATGCTGCGGTGGGAGCGCCGACATGCAGGCTTCCAAGTTAAGGCCTGGGCCTCCTTGCTCAATTCCCGCTCAGCACGGCCATGGCCTGCAGCGGGTCCGGAGCACCGAACACGCTGTTACCGGCCACCAGCACATCCGCACCATGCTCCACGAGCTTGCGGAAGTTGTCAGGGCCCACGCCGCCGTCCACCTCGATCAGGGTCTTGGATCCCGTCCGTTCCCGAAGGTCCCGCAATTGGTCCAGTTTCGCGTAGGTGCGCCCGATGAACTTCTGCCCGCCGAAACCGGGATTCACGCTCATCACAAGCACCAGGTCCAGCTCCGGCAGGATGTCCTCCAGCAGGCTCACGGAGGTATGCGGATTCAGCGAGACCCCGGCCTTCATGCCTGCGGCCTTGATGGCCTGCACGGTCCGGTGCAGGTGCGTACAGGCCTCCAGGTGAACGGTCAGCACTTCAGCACCGGCATCCTTGAAGGCGTCGATGTAGCGGTCCGGGTCCACGATCATCAGGTGCGTGTCGAAGACCTTCTTGGTCAGTGGCCGGATGGCTTTGATGATGGCCGGACCGAAGCTGATGTTCGGTACGAACACCCCGTCCATCACATCCAGGTGCAGCCAGGGTGCCGGGCCTTGGTCCACCAGGCTGACCGCTCCTTTCAGATCGGTAAAATCGGCTGCGAGCAGGGAAGGAGCGAGGAGGTGGGGCATGGCCGCCTAAAGGTAGGTGCCCTGTGGATGTGCTACTGCACCACCACACGCTCGCACCACACCTCGTGCGGCGTAGTGAATCGCAGCAAATAGGCACCACTGCCGAAATGGCCCAGGTCAATGTCCTCAACCGTAGCTCCCGTCGGAAGGGGACGCTGGTACAGCAGGCGGCCCGTCGCATCGAAGACCGAGTAGAAGCTATCCACCTGCAAGGGGTCATTGAACTCCACAGTGAAGCGGCCGGTGTTGGGATTGGGGCGAACAGTCGGTCGGCGATGTTTGGAATATGGGTTTTGCGTCAACCCGGTTACGAGGCATGCATCGTAAACAGCGATGGGGTCGAAGATCGTATCACGCACAAAGGCTGGATGGACCGTGGCACCATCCACCGAGGTGAGCGTGAAGCTGCTGTCCGTGGGAAATAGATCGGAAACTACGATCGGATGCCAGCTACTCATGCATGGCAGAAAGCCGATGGAATCGGTTTTGAAAATGTACGGTGCACCGCTCAATTGATCGGGTAAGTTCCCTGCAATAACTCCAGTATAGAGAAAGCCCCCATCCGTGTATGTAAGTAAATCGCTAGTGGAGTATCTATAGCCGTTTGCACCCGTTGCTCGGGTCCATAACGTGTCTCCGTTCAGGTCGGTCTTCATCAGGAAAGGACGGTATTCCACATTGTAATTCACAGCACCCAGATTGGCAAGCACCACATAATTGCCATCCAGGGCCTGGACGATTCGAGAGGACCGATGCGAATACCAGAGGTTGGGATCACTGACATAACCCTTACACCATTGCACATCGCCGCCGCCGTCCAGCTTCATCATGAATAGTTTTGGATGATAATTCCAAGGCAAAGGGTCAAAAATGTTCGTTGTCGCCAGACTGTCGGTTGCGCCTGTGATGATGAAGGAACTGTCTGACTCGATCAGGCAATCATGCACCACTCCTCTCGGACGGATGTAAGACTTGCACCAAAGGATATTACCGTTGGCATCAAGCCGCGCGATAGTTGCCCCTGCACCCACCATACTGATGCCCGCTAGTAGATCGCCGCTTGGCAGTTGCTTGATGAACTGGAAGGCTCCTTGACCATCGAAATGGCGGGCCCAGACCGGCGTTCCCATGGAATCGACCTGCAAGGCAAAGAGCGAACCCCAAGTGATCACGTTCTTGTCGCTGGTGATCTCCAGCTCCAGCACCATGTTCAAACATCCTTCATTAAGTACATAGTGATGTACATCTGACACTTGGCCCAAGGAGTCCATCTTGCCGATCGCCGGATAGATCCTTGTGACCACCCCGAAACCACCGAATGTACAGGTGTCTTTGTAATACCCGGTAACGAAGTAGAATTCATTGGCCGAATACTGACGAATGGACACGATTGGGAGTAAAGTATCACTCCAATAATGACTTGACTGGAGGAGGTTTCCTTCTGGGTCCATTATTGAAAACCCGCGCTGCTCGGCAAGGTCCACTAGCAGATTGCCGCTCGGTAGTTCGATCATGTCGATCCCGCCCGGAGGTGTACCATTATAGATCTTCGCGAAAGTTGGTTGCGCATCTAGTCTGGGGAACAATAGCGTTCCAAAGACACACATAGCAAGCGTTCTCAGAGCACATTTCCCGCAAGTGTTCCGCGTGCGCAGGCTGGTGCGAGCACTGGCGGGCCACTTGTGGTTGAAGAGGCAGATGGATGGCATCGCAGGTGATCGGCGAAGTCTACGACTTCGTTACACCAAGATACATCGGTCCATTCCAGTTACCCCTTCCTTATGAAGGGTCTCTCGCAGAGGCCCCTGCAGCGTGCTATCGATCCGATCCGATCCAAACGTCCGCAAACAAGAAAAAGGCCGGCACTCCCGTACCGGCCTTTCAGTTCTTGGTTGGGAAACCTCAACCCAGGTAAGCACGCAACACACGGCTGCGGCTGGTGTGCTTCATGCGGCGGATGGCCTTTTCCTTGATCTGGCGGACCCGTTCCCGGGTCAGCTCGAACTTCTGGCCGATCTCCTCCAGGGTATGCGGTTGGTTGCCGGCCAGCCCGAAGTACAGGCGGATCACATCGGCCTCTCGGGTGCTCAGGGCATCGAGCGAGCGTTCGATCTCCACACGGAGGCTGTCGGTCATCATGGCCTCCTCCGGGTCGGGCAGGTCGGTGTTCTTCAGCACGTCGATCATGGTGCCGCTGTCGTCGCCTTCGCGCAGGGGTGCATCCATGCTCACGTGCTTGCCGCGGTTGTTCAGCGAAAGCTTCACTTCTTCCAGCGTCATTTCGAGCAGTTCCGCGAGCTCGGCGGCCGTCGGCGGACGCTCATGCTCCTGTTCCAGCTTGGCGAAAGCCTTGTTGATCTTGTTGATCGAACCGATCTTGTTCAGGGGCAAACGCACGATCCGGGCTTGTTCGGCCAGGCTCTGCAGGATCTGCTGACGGATCCACCACACGGCATAACTGATGAACTTGAAGCCGCGCGTCTCATCGAAACGGCCTGCAGCTTTGATCAGGCCCAGGTTCCCTTCACTGATCAGGTCCGGCAAGCTGAGCCCCTGGCCTTGGTATTGCTTGGCCACGGAGACCACAAAGCGCAGGTTGGCCCTGCACAGCGCCTCCAATGCTTCCTGATCACCCTCCTTGATCCGCTGGGCCAGCTCCACCTCCTCTTCGGCGGTGATGAGCTTGACCTTCCCGATCTCCGTGAGGTACTTGTCCAAGCTGGGCGTGTCCCTGTTGGTGACCTGCTTGGAGATCTTCAATTGACGCATGCGTGCCATGTGCGGGCTGGGGGTGTTAAGGAAGAGCACCCCGTTCAACGGCAAGCGACCTCTGCTGGTTACGAAGCACCCGGAAAAGACGCCCTGACCACCAAGAACGGCGAAGCCGCCCGCAGTTCCCTGGGGCGGCTTCGTGCTATGGTGCGGTCATCAGTCGCGGTCCCTGCGTGGCGGGCGACGGTCATCGCTCCGCTCGCGGCGAGGCCTGTCGCGGCGTTCGCGGCGCTCCCCGTTCTGCTCGCGCTCCACGTAGCCTTCCGGCTTGGGCAGCAGTACGCGGCGGCTCAACTTCAGCTTGCCGGTTCGCGGGTCCTTGCCGGTCACTTGGAACTCGACCAGCTCGCCTTCCTTCAGGACGTCCTCCACGCGCTCGATGCGCTCCCAGGCCAGTTCGCTCACATGCAACAGACCGTCCGTGCCGGGCAGCACCTCCACGAAGGCACCGTAGGGCATGATGGTCTTCACCTTGCCCTTGTAGTTGGCGCCCACTTCGGCCTGCGGTGGGAAGGCGATCGCTTTCACGCGGGCCACGGCGGCATCAATGCTCGACTTGTCCTCGCTGGCGATCTCCACGATGCCCTTGCCGTCCACCTCGTCGATGGAGATGGTGGCGCCGGTCTCGGCCTGGATCTCCTGGATCACGCGACCACCCGGGCCGATGATGGGTCCGATGGACTCCTTGGGCACCTCGAAGGTGATGATGCGCGGCGCATGCGGCTTGTAGTCCTCACGCGGCTTGTCCAAGGTCTTCAGCATTTCATCAAGGATGTGCAGGCGTCCCTGACGGGCCTGCTCCAGGGCTTGTGCCAACACTTCGTACGGCAGGCCGTCGACCTTCATGTCCATCTGTGTGGCGGTGATGCCCTTGGCGGTGCCGGTCACCTTGAAGTCCATGTCACCCAGGAAGTCCTCGTCGCCCAGGATGTCGCTCAGGATCGCGTGGCGCTTGCCATCGCTTATCATGCCCATGGCGATGCCGCTTACCGGAGCAGTGATCTTGATCCCGGCATCCATCAGGGCCAGCGTGCCACTGCACACCGTCGCCATCGAGCTGGAGCCGTTGCTTTCCAGTATGTCACAATTCAGGCGGATGGTGTAGGGGTTCTCCTCGCCTTGCGGGATCACCGGCTTCAGGGCACGCAGGGCCAGGTTGCCATGCCCCACTTCGCGTCGGCCTGGACCGCGGATCGGTCGGACCTCTCCGGTGCTGAAGGAAGGGAAGTTGTAGTGCAGCATAAAGTCCTCGCTGCCCTTGCGGGTGGCCAGGTCGATGGTCTGCTCGTCCAGGGAGCTGCCTAAGGTGAGCAGGTTGATCGCCTGGGTCTCGCCCCTGGTGAAGATGGCGCTGCCATGGGTGCCGGGAAGCACGTCCACTTCGCACCAGATGGGCCGGATGTCGGTTGACTTCCGACCGTCCAGACGCACGCCATGGTCCAGGACCACGTTGCGCACGGCCTTTTTCTGGGCCTTCTTGAAGTAGCGGTTCAGCATGGCCTTGTCGGCGAGCTCTTCTTCGCTCAGGGTCGCCAGGCAATCCTCCTTCACCTGACCGAAGTTGGCCGAGCGCTCTTCCTTGGCGCTGGGCTTCATGGCCAGGTCGTAGTAGCGCTGGTAGCAGAAGTCGAAGATCTTCTTCTCCAGGGCCTCGTTCTTGTTCTCGTGCTCGTAGGTACGCTTCACCTGGCTCTTCGGCACGGCGGCGCTCAGTTCGTTCAGCACGCGGCAGTGCACCTTGATGGCTTCGTGGGCCACCTTGATCGCTTCGATCATGTCGGCCTCCTGCACTTCCTTCATTTCACCCTCCACCATGAGGATGTCGTTCTCGGTGGCGGCCACGATCAGGTCGAGGTCGGCCTCAGCGCTCTCTTCCATGGTCGGGTTCACCTTGAACTGACCGTTGATCCGGGATACGCGCACTTCGCTCACGGGTCCTCCGAAGGGGATGTCGCTGACGGCCAGGGCGGCGGCACCGGCCAGGCAGGCCAGGGAATCGGAGTGGTTCTTCTTGTCGGTGCTCATCAGCGTGATCACCACCTGGGTGTCACCGTGGAAGTCGTCCGGGAACAGGGGGCGCAGGGCGCGGTCCACCAAACGGCTTGTCAGCACCTCGTGGTCGCTGGGCCGGGCCTCGCGCTTGAAGAATCCGCCCGGAAAGCGTCCGGCGGCGCTGAATTTCTCGCGGTATTCCACCTGCAGGGGCAGGAAGTCGATGCCTTCGCGGGCCTCCTTGGTGGCCACCACCGTGGCGAGCAGGATGATGTCGCCCATGCGCACGGTCACTGAGCCGTCCGCTTGTTTGGCCAACACCCCGGTCTCCAGGGTGATGACGCGACCATCTCCCATATCGATGGTCTTAGTAATTCCTTGTGGTCTCATTGTTTCGTTGTTCTTCTCTTGTTTCCTCTGGTGTGCATCAAATGAACAGGGCGACCGTTCTCCACGATCGCCCTGATGGTATTTCAGACTGGTGTAAAAGGCGCCGCCGTATACCCGGCGGGCGGATCCCCATTACTTCCGCAGGCCGAGCTCCTGTAGGATGGCCCGGTAGCGGGTAATGTCGTGGGTGCGCAGGTAGTTCAGCAGTTGCTTACGCTTACCGACAAGATTGATCAGGGCCATCTCCGTGCCGTGGTCCTTCTTGTTCTGCTTCAGGTGCTCGGTCAGGTGCGCGATCCGGTGCGTGAACAGCGCGATCTGGCTCTCCGCCGCGCCGGTGTTCATATCGCTACCGCCGTGCTTCTTGAACAGCTCGCGCTTGATCTCTTTCGTCAGATACATGGCTACCTACTTTATCCGCTGGACCCCCTTGGTCCTCTTAATGGGCGGCAAAGATAGGACGGAAAACCCGAATTCGCTACGCTTTGGCGAACAGGGTCATCAGGCGCTGAGTGGTGGCCTTCAGGTCCTTGCGGTGCACGATCAGGTCCAGGAAGCCATGCTCCAGCACGAATTCACTGGTCTGAAAGCCCTCCGGCAGGTCCTTGCCGATGGTCTCCTTGACCACCCGCGGGCCTGCGAATCCGATCAGTGCCTTGGGCTCTGCGAAGTTCACATCGCCCAACATGGCGAAGCTGGCCGTCACGCCTCCCGTGGTCGGATCCGTTAGAAGTGAGAAATAGGGGAGTCCCTTTTTCGCCAACTGAGCCAGTTTGGCGCTGGTCTTCGCCGTCTGCATCAGGCTGAATCCCGCCTCCACCATGCGTGCTCCGCAGCTCTTGCTGATGACCATCAAGGGACACTTGCGCTTCATGGCCTGGTCCGCAGCCAGGGCGATCTTCTCGCCCACCACGCTGCCCATGCTGCCACCGATGAACCGGAAATCCATGCAGGCCACCACGATCATCTTCTTACCCACTTTCCCTTCGGCCACGCGGATGGCGTCGTTCAGTCCTGTCTTCTCGCGGCTGTCGATGAGGCGCTCGCTGTACTTCTTGGTATCCTCGAAGCCCAGCGGATCGGCCGCGATCAGGTCCTGTGCCAGTTCGTTGAACTTGTGGTCATCGAACAGGATGGCAAAATATTCGGCGCTGCCGATCCGCTCGTGATGTGCACAATTCGCGCAGACCCAGAGGTTGTTCTCATGGTCCTCACTGGTCATCACCTCCTTGCACTCCGGGCATTTGTACCAGAGCCCTTCCGGGGTCTCCTTCTTTTCCTCGGTGCGGGTGGTGATGCCCTCTTTGACGCGTGTGAACCAACCCATGGATACAAAGATGGAAGCTGGAATTGGAAAGCGGAAACCGACCCCCGTTCCAGTGAGCAGGGGTCCCGCTCACATCAGGCAATGCTGACCTTGGGGTCGAGGTACACGTCCTGGATGGCATTCAGCAGCTGCACGCCTTCCTTCAGGGGTCGCTGGAATGCTTTTCTTCCACTGATAAGTCCCTGGCCTCCAGCGCGTTTATTGATCACTGCCGTGCGTACCGCCTCGGCCATGTCACCGGCACCGCTGCTGGCCCCACCACTGTTGATCAGGCCGATACGGCCCATGTAGCAGTTGGCCACCTGATAACGGCACAGGTCGATCGGATGGTCCGTGGTCAGTTCGTCGTAGACCTTCTTATGGGTCTTGCCGTAACCGCTGAAGGCATTGTAGCCCCCGTTCACTTCCGGCAGTTTCTGCTTGATGATGTCCGCCTGGATGGTGACACCCAGGTGATTGGCCTGACCGGTCAGGTCGGCGGAGGTGTGATGGTCCACACCATCCTTCTTGAAGCCCGGGTTGCGCAGATAGCACCAGAGTATCGTGGCCATGCCCAGTTCGTGGGCCCGCTCGAAGGCCTCGGCCACCTCCACGATCTGGCGGGAGCTCTCGGGACTGCCGAAATAGATGGTCGCACCCACTGCAACGGCACCGAGCTCCCAGGCATTTTCCACCGAGCCGAACATGATCTGATCGAAGCTGTTGGGCATGGTGAGCAGTTCATTGTGATTGATCTTCACGATGAACGGTATGCGGTGGGCGTACTTGCGGCTGCAGCTGGCCAGTACCCCGTAGGTGGAAGCGACGGCATTGCATCCTCCCTCGATCGCCAGTTCAACGATCTTTTCGGGATCGAAGTAGCTGATCTCCGGAGCGAAGGAGGCTCCTGCGGAATGCTCTATTCCCTGGTCCACCGGGAGAATGCTCATGTACCCCGTGTCGGCCAGCCTGCCATTGCCGTATAACGCCTGGATGCTGCGCAGCACCTGGGGAGAACGGTTCGACTGGGCGAAGCAGCGTTCCACATGATCGGGGCCCGGTAGGTGCAGGCGCTCCTTGGGGACCGTATGACAGGTGTGCCCCAACAGGTTGTCGGCATCTTTGCCCAGCAGGGCTTCCAGGTCGGTGTGCTTGACGTTCGTAGCCATCCGGTGTTCGGTAAAGGGGGGCAAAGCTACACGATCGGTGCAGGGCTGTCCATCAGAAGGGGTAGCCGATCCCGAGGTTCAGGTTGAGCAGCTGTGTACCTCTTTCGTCACCGTTCCGCTCCCACAACCAACGTTGACCGGGTGCATACGAAGGGTCCTTGGTCTGCAAGCCAAGGTCGAACCGGACCAGGAAGAAATCGAAATTCAAGCGCAGGCCTAAGCCGGTACCGATGGCCAGTTCGCTCAGGAAGGAGCTGCTGAACCCGCTGCCAGGGCGGTTGTCGTCCTCCCGCAGATACCAGATGTTCCCCACGTCGACGAAAAAAGCGGATTCGAAGAAGCCGATCAGGTTGAAGCGGTATTCCGCGTTGGCCTCCATGCGCAGCTCCCCGATCCGGTCAAAGGCGACCAGGGGTGCCCTGAAGGAACCGGGACCGAGAGAACGGGCCTGCCAGGCGCGTAGTCCGTTCGCGCCGCCAACGAAATAGCTGGTCTCGAAGGGAAGCACGTTCAAGTTGGACAAGGGTACCCCCACACCACCCGAAAGCCGGAAGGCCATGCCACTGCGCTCGTGGATCCGTCGGTAGTACCGGAAGTCTCCGTCGAGTTTGACGAACTGAGCGTATCGCACCCCGGCAATGGTGTAGAACGAGGTGCCTGTACTGTCGGTGACCTCGTTCAATCCCAGGAGCGGTGAAAGCGCGCGGATGGTGTTCCCCGAGGTCTCCAGGAACGCTCGCAGGAAGAAGACGTCACGCTGGGGCAAGCTTTGCTGCGTGTTCCAGGTATACATGATCCTGCTGCCGATGATCAGGTGGTCGGTGTAGCTGTCGGTGAGCACCGGGTCGTTCGCCGAACGCAGGTATTCCTCGAACTCGGGCGATCGGAAGGGGATGCGGATCACGTTCACCTCGATGGGGTTCACCATCCACGTTTTGGCCAGCGTTTCGTTCCATTCATACCCGAACGTGAATTTCAGCAGGCTGCGGTTGTAGTCCGGCCGTTGTTGCAGGTTATACAGCGAAACGATGTTGGTCCGCGGGTAGCTCGATCGCGCAAAACGCTCCCGGGCGATCGGCAACAGGAACTGAGGGAAGCGCAGGGTGATCTCCGGTCCTATCTCGATGGTGTTGAAGACGGACCGTTCCGCTGAAGTGGTCGTGGTCTCGATGTTGCCTTGGGTGATGCTTTGCTGGGCCTCCAGACCCACCACGATCTTGGCTTGTACGGAGCCCATCGTGCGGAGCAGGTTGCGATGTCGGTAGGCCAGGCTGAACGAGGTGCCCAGGAACCCGCCTCGGTTCGTGCCATACCCCTCCACCGAGAAGCTTTGCCGCTTGGCTGGTATCAATCTGATCCTGCAGTTCACCTCATCATCCGCCCGGGTGCTGGTGCTATCATAGTTGATGTCCACCCGGTCGAATACGCGCAGGTTGGTCAGGCGCCGGAACGTCAGATCGTTCATGCTCTGCTGATAGCGGTCGCCCGGTTTGAAGAACACGCTCGTGAGCAAGGCTCTGGGACGCAGGAGCGGCTTGTCCCCGTTGAACCGGAAGCTGAAATCACGGTAGTTCAAGGAGTCGATCCGGAGCGCGATGCCCTTCTCCACCCGTTCGGTGATGTCGATCGTCACATCGTTCACGTGGTAGATCCGCCCCTCCGGGGTTCCCCGGATGCGCTTGGACCGTCCGGTGCGCGGTCGCTCGATGCGCAACTTCAGGTCCACCTGGTGATCACCTACCGTGGTATCGGCTTCATATGCGACCAGGTTCTTGTTGAAGTAGAGATAGCCGAGTTCCCGCATCACCCCGCTCACCCGTTCCCGTTCCTTGTCCAGCACATCCGCATCGAAGCGGTCGCCGGCCTTCACCTTGCGCCCGGCCCAGGTCTCCTCCATGTACCGCTCCATCTGCGGGTCGTCCACCGTGTACGTGACATTGCGCAGCAGGTATGGTTTGCCCGTGTCAAGCCTGTAGCCCACGCTGGCTTTTCGTCCGCTAAATGTGGTGGTATCCGTTCCGGTGGCATCGAAGTAGCCCTTCCGTTTCAGATAAAGGACGAGTTGCTCCGTGGATCGTGCGGTCAGGCTGCTGTCCAGGACCGTGGGAGCCTCGCCCACGACCTCCTGCATCCACTCCCCGAAGGTGCGTCCGGGATACTTCGCCGCCTTGCCTTTGGCGGCGCGCTTTTCGTTGCGGGCCTCGTTCTTCGTGAGCTTCCGAGCCTTTTTTCGAGCCACCCGATCCGGGTTCGGCAGGTTGTACATCGTCAGGTAGAAGCGCAGTCCGAGGATCTTCTTGTTCGGCTTCTGCTTGATGATGTTCCGCAGTTCCTCACGGTCCACACTTTGCCCCTGCACCTGGACCTTGTTCTTCACCAGGAGGTGCTTTCCCTGAGGGACCCGCTTCGTCGGATCGCATCCGGTCCATGCCGCCCAGCAGGCCAGCAGCAGTGTGATATGCGCGGCCCGAATATGCAAGGAGCTAGGCCCGTGGCTACTTTTAGCGAACGCACCAAAGATATCCCCGGCATTTGAGCGCAACGGAAATTCGCCTGGTCAGGTCCCTGAAGCAACGCAAGTACAGGGAACGCCACAACGCATTTCTTGTCCAAGGTCCGAAGCTGATGGAGGAGCTCCTTCGTTCAGACCTTCAGGTGCGATTCGTGTTGTCGTCAGGTCAGCAGTTGCCCATGGTCCCTGAAACACTGGTCCGGCAGGTGCCACAGGCAGTGATGGACGAGCTGGGTACGTTGGAGACCGGCAATTCGGTCATCGCGGTGGTCGACATCCCCAGGACGGACCAACATCTCACCTTCCAAGGCAAGGGCCTGGTGCTTGCACTCGATCAGGTTCGCGATCCCGGCAACCTGGGTACCATCCTCCGCACCGCTGATTGGTTCGGTGTGTCCCAGGTATGGTGCCTGCCAGGGACCGTGGACCCCTACAACCCCAAGGTGGTCCAGTCCAGCATGGGTTCCATCTTCCGGGTCTCCTTGGCGGAGGTCGACCTGGATTCGGGTATGCAAAGCGCGCTGACCCAAGGCGCCACGGTCTATGTAGCGCAGGCGGACGGAGCGAACGTGTTCGAGGTGGAGCTGCAACGACCGGCACTGCTCGTGCTGGGCAATGAATCGCAGGGTCCCTCCGAAAGGTGGACGGAGTTCGGTGCCTCGCCGCTGGGCATCCCTGGGGTTGGTCGCGCAGAATCGTTGAACGTATCCATGGCGGCCACGGCGCTTTGCATGGAATTCCACCGGCAGTCGCTCACGATCGGGCAGGGTACCTGAGGGTCGCGATCCGCTGCGCTACGCGGATCCCATCTAGCGCCGCGCTCACGATGCCCCCTGCATGGCCCGCACCTTCCCCGCATGGAAAGAGCCCGCCGACCTGCACATGCTCCAGGCTGACCGGATCGCGCGGTATGGTGACCGGCGCGCTGGTCCTGGACTCGACCGCGACCAGGACCGCTTCGTTGGTGAGATAGCCCTGTCGTTTTCGCCCGAATGCCTTGAGCCCCTCACGGAGGCGAACGGACACATGCTCCGGCAGGAGTTCGTGCAACGGCCGGCTCACGATACCCGGAGGATAGCTGCAATCGGGAAGGTCGGTCGAGGTCCGACCTTGGATCATGTCGACCATGCGCTGAGCCGGAGCGGTCTGGTCCTGACCTCCTGCCTTCCATGCGGCATGTTCCAGGGTTTTCTGGAACTGCATTCCACCCAGCGCACCGGGAGCTCCGAGCCCAACGGGAATGGTGACCACAATGCCGCTGTTGGCGAATGGATTGTTCCGTTTGCTCGGGCTCCAGCCGTTGGTGACCACCTCATCGTTCGCGGTCGCGCAGGGAGCAATGATCCCCCCGGGGCACATGCAGAACGAGTACACACCGTAACCGTCCACTTGATGCACCAGCTCATAGCTCGCCGGAGGAAGGTAGGGGTCGCGGACATCGCAATGGTATTGGATGCGGTCGATGAGCTCCTGGGGATGCTCGATGCGCACCCCGAGCGCGAACTCTTTGCGCCTCATGGAGATGCCTTTCCGTTCGAGCAGGGCATAGATATCCCTGGCCGAATGACCCGTTGCCAGGATCACATGATCGGCACGCCATTGCCTGCCATCCGCGGCACCGACCCCGCGAAGGTGATCTTCCTCGATCTTGAGGTCGCTCACACGGCAACCGAAATGCACTTCTCCACCGGCCAGTTGGATCGCCTCGCGCATGGCCGTGACGATGGCTGGCAGCTTGTTGGTCCCGATATGCGGATGGGCGTCGACCAGGATGTCCGGTGGGGCTCCGTAGGCCACCAGCAGCTCCAGGACGGCTTGAACGTCCCCCCGTTTCTTGCTTCGCGTGTACAACTTGCCGTCCGAGAACGTACCAGCGCCACCTTCCCCGAAACAGTAGTTCGAATCGGGGTCCACCTCGTGTTCGCGGGTGATCCGGACCAGGTCGCGGCGACGCTCGCGGATCGGTTTGCCGCGTTCCAACAGAACGGGTCGGAGGCCGTTTTGGATGCACTCCAGAGCTGCGAACAGACCGGCCGGGCCACATCCGACGATCAGCACTTCAGGGGCCGCGTTCACGTCCGGAAGCTCCGGACGCTGGATCACGGGTGTGTCCAGGTCCCGGTCGGATACCTCGACACGCAGTCGGACCAAGGGGTGCTTGGACCGGGCATCGATGGAACGACGCAGTACGCGCATTCCGCGAGCGTGTTCAACAGCCAGGCCAGCCGCCTCAGCTGCGGCGGCATGGACCAGGTCGGTCGATGCCGCCTGGGCCGGTGGCAAAGCGATGTCCACCGCCCGGGTGGTGCTCATCCCTCGAACGTGAAGGTGAGGATCCAGGCCTTGGTCTGAATGCTTTCGATGGGCGTGCTGAAGCGCGTATTGTCGTCGATGAAGCGGTTGGGGATACCGAAGGCTGCCTTCAACTCCATGCCGAACTTGAAGTAGGGAAGGAAGAAATCGCAACCGGCACCGACCTCGGCCGAATAATCCAGCTTGTTCAGTTTGATCACGATCTCGTCGTCGATCTCATTGTTCACATCCTTCTGACTGGCCATGTCGATGCTCGCCTTTCCACCCGCGATCATATACACGGCGAAATTGTTGATGCGATCGCTCCGGAACTTCAGCAGCAGGGGGAACTCCAGGTAGGTGGATTCCACGGGCTTCTCGAACTGGAGCTCATTGCCATCGCTCAACCGGAACCGATAGCGTAAGACCGTCTCCTGGAACGACAGCGAGGGAATGAACCTGAGGCTGAGGTTGTCCGTCATGTTCAGGGAGGTGATGATGCCCAGGTTGAATCCCGGCCGCCTCAAATGGTCCAGCACCAGCAGGGAATCGCGGGCGGCCGGATCCGGTTTCAGCTTGACGAAGAAATCCGAGGTGTTGTAGCTCAGCAGGAACCCGAAATGGAACCGGCGCAGGTCGAAGTTGGGCAGGTTCTCCACCTTGACCCCCTTCACACCCTGCGCCTGGGCGCCATCCACGCCCATTGTCAGCAGCATGGCCAGCACTAGGAGCGTCCTGAACATCACCTTCATCTGCACCGGAACGAAAATAGCGAGCGATCCTTGCCCGAGCCCTTCATGCGTGTCCACGATAAAGGGTGGCAATTCCACCGGACAATCGGGTGGAGGAAACCCCTTGGAACCCCGCACGCACCAGCAGGTCCTCCAGTTCCGGTCCTTCCGGGAAAGCGTCCACCGAGCGAGGCAGGTAGCTATACGCCGCTTCATCCTTGGCCAAGGCATTACCGATGCCCGGCATCACCCGATGGAAGTACAGGCGAAAGAGTTGTTTCATCGGGGCACGTTGCGGGTGTGAGAATTCCAATACGAACAGCCGGCCATTTTCGGCCATCACGCGTCGCATTTCACGCAGCCCCAGGTCCAGGTCATCATAGTTGCGCACACCGAAGGCCACAGTGATCGCATCAAAGGTCCCGTCCTCGAACGGCAGGGACTCCGAGGCGGCACGGACCAGTTCGACCCGGTCCTGCAAGGCTCGTTTCGCCACTTTGGCCCTTCCTTGGGCAAGCATCCCTTCGGATACATCGGCACCGGTCACACGCCTGGCATGGCGTGCGGCAAGGATCGCCAGGTCCGCGGTCCCGGTGGCCAGATCGAGCAAATGCTCGACCGGACGCTCCCTGATCTCCTTGAGGATGCGTTTTCGCCAGCGCTGATCGATACCCAACGAGAACAGCCGGTTCAGCAGGTCGTATCGGGGCGCGATGCTGTCGAACATCTGTTCGACCTGTTCGCGTTTGTTCCCTTCAGGGTCGTACGGCGTCACCTTTTTCATCGCCTGCTGCTCAAATGGCGGCACACTCCTTCGCGAAGCGTACAGGATCGATGGGTACCACGCCGACGTGCTCGCAAACGAGACCACCGGCCAGGTTGGACCAGGCCGCCAGGGTCCGCAGATCGGCCCCCTGTGCAAGCAGCAGGGAGGCCACCGCGATGACCGTATCGCCCGCACCACTGACATCGGCAATGCTTCTCGGATGTGCTGGGACGAAGACATCCTGCTCATCATCCTGGGCATGCACGCCATGTTCCGACAGGGTCACCAGGCCGATCCGCGCGCGCAGTCCTTGGCGCAATCCCGAGACGGCCCGCTTCACGGAATCCCGATCGGTCGGGTCCACGCTGAGGCCGGTGCCTTCGCGAAGCTCCTTCAGGTTCGGCTTGAATAGGTCCACACCGACATAGGCTTTGAAATTCCGTTTTTTCGGATCCACGGTGGTCGGTATCCCTTTTCCGCGACACAGCTCCACCACCTCGTGGATCAGGTCCGGGGTCAATGCTCCTTTGTCGTAATCCTCAAAGACCACTACATCCGGTGCCAGTACCTCCACGGAGCGCGCAACGGCCTTCAACGTGCGCTCGACATCCTCCTCCTCAAGCGGGTCCTCCTGTTCCTCATCGACCCGGACGATGTGTTGATGTCCACTGATCACGCGGGTCTTCACGGTCGTGCGGCGATGCCTGGACCGCAACAATCCGGATGGATCGAGCCCCTGGGCCTTCATGCGATCCACCAGGGCATCGGCGTTCTGATCGTCACCCACTACGCTCACCACGAGCGGTTTCGCCCCCAAGGCGAGCATGTTCAGGGCTACATTCCCCGCTCCACCCAGCCTGGCGCTTCGCTCCTTCACATGCACCACCGGCACCGGGGCTTCCGGGGAGATGCGATCCACACGTCCCCACAGGTAGGCATCCAGCATCACATCCCCAAGCACCAGGGCCTTGGCGCGACCGAAACCCTCCCTGTAGGAAGCCTTGGTCATGCCGTGGTGAGGTTTTCACCGAACTGCCTGATCCGGTCCAAGGCCGTGGTCAAGGAGCGATCATCGGCCGCATAGCTGATGCGCAGGGTACCCGGGGCTCCGAAAGCGTCCCCGTCCACCAGGGAAACCCCGGCTTCCTCCAGGAGCGCCATGCACAATTCCGAAGTGTTGGACAGCACCCGACCCTGATGCGAGCGACCGATCCATGCGGAAACATCCGGCAGGGCATAGAACGCTCCCTGCGGAACGTTGCATCGCCATCCGGGTATCTTCCTGAGCCCGCTCACCACCAGGTCACGGCGCCTCAGGAAGTCGGCACGCATCGGTGCAAGTTCCACGGGATCCAGCTCCATGCAGGCCTTGGTGACCCGTTGGGCGATCCCGTTGGTGCCACTGGTGAACTGTCCCTGGATGGTACTGCAGGCCTTCGCCAGCTCCAGTGGCGCAGCCAGGTAGCCCACACGCCAACCGGTCAAGGCAAAGGCTTTGCTCAGGCCGTTCACGGTGATCGTGCGATCCATCATGCCGGGCAACGATGCGAGCGACACGTGCCCTCCTTCGAAGACGATGTGTTCATAGATCTCGTCGCTCAGCACCAGCAGGTCCGGATGATGACGCACCACCTCGGCCAATTGTTCCAGTTCCCCACGGGTCAGCACCGATCCGCTGGGGTTGCAGGGTGAACTGTACATCAATAAGCGTGTGCGCGGTGTGATGGCGGCCGAGATGCGTTCGATCGGGGCCTTGAAATCCTCGTCGATGGACGAGGGCACCACGATCGGTGTGGCCCCTGCGATCCGCACCTGCTCCGCGTATGTGACCCAATACGGTGCCGGTATGACCACCTCGTCCCCTGGGCCAGCCAGGGCCAGCACGACGTTCATGACGGACTGTTTCGCACCCGTGCTCACCACGATCTGCTCCGGAGCGTAATTCAACCCGTTATCGCGCTCCAGCTTCATGGAAATGGCCTCGCGAACGTCCTGGTAACCGTTTACAGGAGGATACGTATGCCATGCACCGTTCAAGGCTTCCCGGGCGGCGTCCAACAGTTTGGGAAGGGGAGCATGATCGGGTTCACCCAGGCTCAGGCTGATGATGTCCTTGCCTTCACCTCGCAACTCCCGCGCACGGCGGGACATGGCCAGCGTGGCGGGTTCCTCGATGGAGCGGACCAATTGGGATAAGTGCATGGGATCCAGCGGGTCTTTGGCGCCATGGTCAGGCGCGGCAGGCGCACAAAACTAACGAAGTGGTCCGGGGACCGTGCGTTGTGGTCCGTTAGACCGATCTTCGTCGTCGCATGGAATTGAACGTCCATCCCTTGTTGCTGCTCCTGATCGCCCTCCTTCCCGCAGCGTTGGTGGGCGCGACCGCATATTTCACACTGAAAAGGCTCCTGGACAATGAGCGGTCCAAGGCAGTGCTCCGGACCCGGAAGTTGGATCGGAAACACACGCTGCCTCTCCAATTGCAGGCCTATGAACGCCTGGTGCTCTTTCTCGAACGGATCACCCCCGGTCCACTGGTGCTGCGTGTTCATAAGAGCCGCATGACGGCGGGCATGCTGCATGCCCAACTGGTGGCCACCATCAAGGAGGAGTACGAGCACAACGTGACCCAGCAGATCTACGTGAGCGATAAGAGCTGGGCGATGGTCCGCCGGGCCAAGGAGGAGACCATCCGTTTGGTGAATATGGCC
The DNA here is from genome assembly GCA_020437905.1 of Flavobacteriales bacterium. Taxonomy (GTDB): domain Bacteria; phylum Bacteroidota; class Bacteroidia; order Flavobacteriales_F; family PHOS-HE28; genus PHOS-HE28. The sequence continues at coordinate 2,053 of JAGQVN010000149.1, read as the reverse complement.
TTTGAAGGGACCAGGGACGGGGATGCGGGTACCGAGCTCAGCGCGCGGATCTTCCAGACAGCGGCCCAGAATGCTCATCAGCCCGCGCAGGAGGCCATTCTGGTCATTCGGGAAGAGGTCAAACGCCTTTTCTGATCAGCGTGATCATGGCTTGGGAAGCCTGGAACGGGTCTTCCTCGCCGCTTCTGACCTTGGCCTCGTGTACGTCCAACGCCTCCTTGATGGAGCGCTTCCCGGTGATCAGACGGAACAGCTCGCGGGTGAGGTCGCGTCGGAGCAGGGACACCGACCGCGAGCGGCGGCGCTCTTCCTGGACCCCGCTGGCTAGCTCCTCAGCAGCTGTTGTCTCGACCAGCTTCAGCAGTTCATCGATCCCTGTCGCGGTTATGCTGGAGCAGGGAACGACCTTCGCCGTGCGTCCTGAACGGGAAGGAAGCAGGTGTACGGCGTTCCTCAGGTCCCCCATGGTCCGCTCGAGGACAGCTGCATCCACTTGGTCCGCCTTGTTCACGGCAATGAAATCGGCGATCTCCATGATGCCGCGTTTCACGCCCTGGAGCTCGTCACCGGCTCCCGGGATCGCGAGCAGGATGACCAGGTCGGTCATCAAGTCCACCTCCAACTCGCTCTGGCCTGTGCCGACCGTTTCCAGGAGGATGCGATCGAAGCCGGCCGCTTCGCACAGGAGCATGGACTCCCGGGTCCTGCGTGCCAGACCACCCAGTTCGCCACCCGTGGGAGATGGCCGAATGAACACCTCCGGATGGGCGGATAGGTCCTGCATCCGTGTCTTGTCGCCCAGGATGCTGCCGCCTGAGCGTGTGCTGCTGGGGTCCACCGCCAGGATCGCCGGCCGGTGACCAGCTGCGAGGAGGGCCAGACCAAAGGCATTGATGAACGTGCTCTTCCCCACACCGGGTATGCCGGTGATCCCGAGACGCAGGCTGTTCCCGCTGTGCGGCAGACAGCGTGCGATCAGTTCCGCGGCATGCTCGCGATCGCCTTCCAATGTGCTTTCGACCAGGGTGATGGAACGCGCCAGGGCGGTCCGGTCCCCGTCCCTCAGACGCTCGAACAAGGCCGCAACCAGTTCGCGGTCCATGCCTCAGTATCCCTTCCGGTAATTGTCCACCCACTCGGGATCCCCGACGTCCTTCAGAAAGCGGAACACGTTCTCTCCGAAACAGATGTCCGTGGCATAGCGGAATCCGTAATCGCTCAACAGCAGCAGCTGCCTGGCCGATGGGTTGTTCGGTTCCTCGGACCAGCCTTTGCCGGTCTTTTGTCCCTGACCGGTCTTCAGCGGATATTCCCAGAAACGCAGCTTCCAGAGATCGTCCAGGACCGGACAGTTGTTCACCCAATGCCTTCCTTCCTCATCCACTACCGTGGTGCAGGGGTATACCTCGAAGCGTTCGAAGAGGTCGATCCCCTCGGGGTTGGCCTTGCTGGGTAGTTTGCCACGTGCCTGGTCCAGGAATTGATCCCGCGTCAGTGGATCGTAGTGCAGGACCTTGCCCTCGAATTCCTTGACCAGGAAGCAGGTGAAGAACTGGCCGTTGTGCCCGGAGGACAAGCTGAGACCGAACTGAAAGGTGGCGAAGGGTGGAGCAGGCCTCGTGTTCGCGGCCTTCAAAGGCAGCAGGCAAACGGAGAAGAGGGCGATCCGTGCAAGGGCTTTCATCGATGCTGGTCCACTAAGGTATGCTCACCCGATCGAGCGTCCTCCGATGGCTGGGAAGGGTGTTGGTCCGGACACGCCCTGAAAAGGAACAGTAGCCTCATGGGACCCCTGTTCTACGCAGTTCGAGGACGCTCAGTTGCCGCCGCGCCCTTCGAGCTCGTTCAAGCGCTGGCGGACCAGGTGCTTGCGCAGCAGTTCCATGCGCTCGTTCAACTCCTTGATGTACAGGGCCTGCTCCTCCACCGTCACCCACAACTGGGTGGATAATTCATCCAGGCTGAAGGTTCCGTCCTGCTTCCAGGTGTCGCGACCCTCGATCGTGGGCAGATGGCGCTCACGCTCCACATAGTTCGCCATTTCATCGATGGG
>JAGQVN010000148.1 GCA_020437905.1 Flavobacteriales bacterium | reverse complement strand
TGTCCCTGGTCCGTAGTGCGGTCATCGGCATACCGCTCGTCCTTGGTGCATGTCATTCCGGCGAACACGGCGAGGCCGAAGCGGCCCGGTTCAAGGCCACCACCCCCCTGACGACGGATACGATCGTGCACAACGACTATGTCTGTCAGATCCGTTCGATCCAGCATATCGAAGTGCGGGCACTGGAAAAGGGATATCTGCAGGACGTGTTCGTGGATGAAGGTCAGCGAGTACGCGAAGGCGATCTCATGTTCCGCATCCGCCCCGTCCTGTATCAGGCAGAGGTCGAGCGCGCCGAGGCCGAGGTGGAGTTCGCGGAGATCGAGCTTCGGAACACACAGGTCCTGGCGGACAGCAACGTGGTGTCACCGAACGAATTGGCCATGGCCAAGGCCCGGTTCGACAAGGCCAGGGCCGAGCTGGACATGGCCAAGGCGCACCTTGGTTTCACTGCCATACACGCCCCCTTCTCCGGCATTGTCGGGCGCTTCCATGTGCGTAAGGGAAGCCTGCTGGATGAAGGGGAACTGTTGACGGAACTGTCCGATAACAGCAGCATGTGGGTGTATTTCAATGTGCCCGAGGCCGAATACCTATCCTATTCACGGGAAGCCAAGGCGGGGAACGGTACAGCCGTATCCCTGCAATTGGCGAATGGGGAGCTGTTCGAAGAAACCGGTTCGATCACAGCCATCGAATCGGACTTCGACAATGCCACTGGCAACATCGCCTTTCGCGCGACCTTCCCGAACCCGACCGGACTGCTGCGCCATGGACAGACGGGGAACATCCTGATGGCCTCGAAGCTGAAGAACGTGTTGCTGGTACCCCAAAAAGCCACATTCGAGTTGCTGGACCATCGGTACGTGTATACGATCGACGGAGAGGAGATCGTGCATGCCACCCGCGTGGAGATCGGTCCCGAACTGCAGCATGTGTTCGTGGTCGAGCAAGGCATCTCCAAGGATGACCGCTTCCTGTTGGAGGGCTTGCGCCGGGTGAAGGACGGGGATCGCGTGGAGGTCGAGCTCCTGCCCCCGGACTCTGTGATGCAGCATCTCGAACTCTACGCCGAATAAGCCCGCGGTCATGTTCAGGAATTTCATCCACAGGCCCGTTCTGGCCATCGTCATTTCGGTGTTGATCCTCTTTGTTGGTGGATTGGCGATCCGCCAGCTGCCCACCTCACAATTCCCGGAGATCGCACCAACCACGGTGAACATCTTCATCGCCTACCCAGGGGCAAGCGCCGATGTGCTCACCAAGTCGACCATCATCCAGTTGGAAACAGCGATCAATGGAGTGCAGGACATGCGCTACATCGCCTCGGACGCCACGAGCGCCGGGGAAGGCACCATCCGCGTGATCTTCGAACCCGGCACGGACCCCAACGAGGCCGTGGTGCGCGTGAAGACCCGCGTGGACCAGGTGATGCCGAACCTGCCGATACTGGTGCAGCGCGAGGGGGTCATCATCACCCCTGTTCAACCCAGCATGCTCATGTACATCAACCTCTTCGGCAATGGAGAGGATGCGGATGAACTGTTCCTGTACAACTACGCATACACCCAGCTGATCCCCGAGATCCAACGGATCCCCGGTGTGGCACAGGCCCAGATCCTGGGCAGTCGCAAGTACGCCATGCGCGTCTGGCTCAAACCGGATCGCATGCGCGCCTACAGCATCTCGGCGGAAGAGGTGATGAAGGCCATGGAGGAACAAAGCCTCATCGCCCGTCCCGGCCGGCTTGGACAAAGTTCCGGGATCAACGCACAGGCATTGGAATATGTGCTGGTGTACCAGGGCCAGTTCAACGAACCCGAGCAGTACGACAACATCATCATCCGGGCCAATGAGGAAGGGGAAATGATCAAGCTGCGCGACATCGCCGATGTGGAGTTGGGCAGCGAGTTCTTCGACATCTATTCCAATCTCGACGGCAAGCCATCCGCGTCGATCGTCCTGAAGCAGACCCTGGGCAGCAACGCCAGCGACGTGATCGCCCAGGTGAAGGCCAAGCTTCAGGAACAGGCCGAGTTCATGCCACCCGGTGTGGACTACAAGGTGAGCTACGATGTTTCCACCTTCCTGGATGCTTCCATCGAACAGGTCCTGCACACCCTGCGCGACGCGTTCCTGCTCGTGGCCCTGGTGGTCTTCCTGTTCCTCGGTGACTGGCGTTCGACGCTCATCCCCATCCTTGCAGTTCCCGTTTCGCTGATCGGCGCCTTCTTCGTCATGCAGCTCTTCGATCTGTCGATCAACCTGATCACCCTGTTCGCCCTGGTGCTGGCGATCGGCATCGTGGTCGACAATGCCATCGTGGTGGTCGAGGCGGTCCATGCCAAGCTGGAGACCAAGGACATCTCGCCGTACAACGCGGTGAAGGAAGTGATGGGTGAGATCGGTGGAGCCATCATCGCCATCACCCTGGTCATGGTCTCCGTCTTCATCCCCATTTCCTTCATGACCGGACCCGTGGGCGTGTTCTACAGGCAGTTCTCGATCACCATGGCCGGGTCCATCGTGATCAGCGCGGTGGTCGCCCTGACGTTGACCCCTGTGCTGTGCGCCATGCTGATGAAACCACACAAAGGCGAGCATCGGAAGCGATCGATCATGGACCGTGCGATCGATGCCTTCAACCGTTGGTTCGAACGGCTCACCGGAACCTATGTCGCCATCCTGGACCGGGTGGCTGCACGGCGTCTGTTCACGTTCGGTTCATTGATCGCTTTCTCCGTTGGCATCTACCTGACGGGTCGTGTGCTGCCACAGGGATTCATCCCGAGCGAGGACCAGGGAACGATCTACGCCATTGTGCAAACCCCTCCGGGCAGCACCCTGGAGACCACCAACGAAGTGGCCCGCGAGCTCCAGCGGATCTGTGAGGAGATCCCCGAAGTGGAGTCGGTCTCATCACTGGCCGGTTACGAGATCATGACCGAAGGACGCGGATCGAACGCAGGCACCTGTTTGATCGACCTGAAGCCCTGGCACGAGCGCGACAAGGATGTTCTGGAGGTCATGGAGGAATTGGAGGAGCATACGAAGGACATTGGAGCGGTGATCGAATACTTCGAGCCTCCCGCAGTGCCGGGTTTCGGATCCTCTGCCGGTTTTTCCATGCGCATGATCGACAAGACCAACGGCACGGACTACCATGAGTTCGAGCGGATCAACGATGCCTTCATGGATGCGCTGCGCGAGCGCAAGGAGCTTACCGGTCTGTTCACTTTCTATGCGGCCAATTTCCCCCAGTATGAAATGATCATAGACAATGACATGGCCATGCAGAAGGGTGTATCCATCGGGAAAGCGGTCGAGAACCTCAACATCCTGATCGGAAGCACCTATGAGCAGGGCTTCATCCGGATCGGGCGCATTTTCAAGGTGTACACGCAGGCCTCTCCGGAGTACCGCCGTTACCCGAGCGATCTGGAGGACCTCTTCGTGAAGAACGAGGAAGGTGAAATGGTCCCGTACTCCTCGTTCATGCGTTTCGAAAAACGGCTCGGACCCAACGAGATCACCCGATACAACATGTACAACTCGGCGACCATCCGCGGGCTATCGGCCAAGGGATACACCAGTGGGGACGCGATCCAAGCCATTCAGGAAGTGGCTGAGGAGAACCTCCCACGCGGCTATGACATCGCCTGGGAAGGATTGTCGTACGATGAGGCACGCCGAGGGAACGAGGCCATCTACATCTTTCTGGTCGTGCTCATTTTCGTGTATCTCGTGCTCGCAGCCCAGTACGAAAGCTTCGTGCTTCCACTGGTGGTCCTGCTTTCGCTGCCGGTGGGCGTTCTGGGCTCCTTCCTCATGTTGAAGATGATGGGTCTTGCGAATGATGTCTACGCCCAGATCGGCATCATCATGCTCATTGGACTATTGGGCAAGAACGCCGTGCTCATTGTGGAGTTCGCCGTGCAGAAACAGCGCGCCGGTGCCACCGTATTGGAGGCCACCATCGAAGGGGCAAAGGCCCGGTTCCGTCCGATCCTGATGACCTCCTTCGCATTCGTCGCCGGCCTCATTCCCCT
>JAGQVN010000147.1 GCA_020437905.1 Flavobacteriales bacterium | reverse complement strand
TCGAGCCGGAGATCGCCTTCGCCGACATCCACGACGACATGGACCTGGCTGAAGGGATGTGCAAGCACCTGATATCACGGGTGCTGGAGAGGAGCGCGGACGACCTGGAGTTCCTGGACAAGCGGTATGCCGACGAGGAGAAACAGAAGCCTGAAGCGCAACGCAGCAACATGGGTCTGTTGGAACGGTTACGCTTTGTGGCCGAGAACCCCTTCGAGCGGATCACCTACACCGAGGCCATCGAGATCCTGCAACAGAGCAAGCCCTACAAGAAGAAAAAGTTCCAGTTCCCGGTGGAATGGGGCAAGGACCTGCAGAGCGAGCACGAGCGCTACCTGGTGGAGAAGCACTTCAACAAGCCCGTGATCGTGACCGGCTACCCGGCGGCTATCAAGGACTTCTACATGCGCATGAACGGTCCGGGTGATACCGGTTACACCGACAAGGGTCCGACCGTGGCTGCCATGGACGTGCTCTTCCCGGGCATCGGCGAAGTGATCGGTGGCAGCCAACGCGAAGAACGATTGGAGCAATTGAAGGAACGCATGGCCGCCATGCACATCCCCGAAAAGGAACTGTGGTGGTACCTGGACACCCGGAAGTTCGGCACCGTCCCGCACGCCGGCTTCGGCCTGGGCCTGGAGCGCTTCGTGCAGTTCGTGACCGGCATGGGCAACATCCGCGACGTCATCCCCTTCCCGCGGACACCGGGGAGCGCGGAGTTCTAAGCGAGGGAAATGAGAACAATGAGGGTAATGTGCGCAATGCGAACAATAGTGCCCCGTAGGCATTTCTCTCGTTGTTCTCATTGACCGTATTGAACGCAGTGCATGATCATCTACCACCTCTCCACCTGTAGCACGTGTCAGCGCATCTTGAAGGAGATCCCGCGGCTCGATCGTTTCACACTTCGGGAGATCAAGAGCGATCCGATAACCGCGAAGGAACTGGATGACTTGAAGGCCCTGGCCGGAAGCTATGAGGCCTTGTTCAGCCGCCGCTCCATGAAGTTCCGACCGATGGGGCTGCACGAAAAGGAACTGAGCGAAGCGGACTACCGCCGCCTGATCCTGGAGGAGTACACCTTCCTGAAGCGCCCCGTGGTCGTGATGGGCAAGCAGGTGTTCATCGGGAACAGCAAAAAGGTCGTGGAGGCGATGGTGGAGGCGGTATCGGCCTGATGGGCCTGGTCGAGGTCGGTCGATCGTGTCCCACAAAGCCTCCTATTCCAGCACGATGCGCACGACGTGACGAGCTTGCTCTGCGCTGATCACCGCGAAATACAGGCCTGGTGCCTGGTCGCTCAGGTCGACCGGTATCCGTTGGGCTCCAGAGGGCCATTGTTCATTCCGGACAACTGAACCAAGCCCATTGAAGAGTTGGATGGTCGCATCACCAGCTCCATTCCGCCTCTCGAGCACAACGAGCCCGGAAGCAGGGTTCGGGAACGCGCTGAGGTCTTGAGCTTCCGATCCCTCGGCGATACTGTTCACTTCATCCGGATACGTGCCACACTGAACGCCATGGGCGCCGTAGAAGTCCTTGATGACCTGCGACCGGGCCTTCAGATCGAGCACGCTGGCATAGGGGCCTCCGGCGAACGCCCTGGCATAGGGGAACGCCAGGTCGATGCAGAGCTCACCACCGGGATCCAGCGTGAACGGCCCACACGAACCCATGGAGCGGCGGTCGAAGGGTTGGTTCCCGGCACTTGCCTCTGTATACATGCCTCCAGGGAACATGAAGTTGGTCGTGATGTTGCCGAACTGATGGGGCTGACCATTCAGGGTCCCTTGGATCGCATCCAATAAGGAAGTGGAGCTTCCTATGTAAGAGAACGCGCTCATATACTGGTTCAGGAACAACGCGCCTTGAGCGGGGGGATAGGGGCCGTAACCCATGACCTGGGAGTTCTCATCGAGCGGGTCGCCATTGAAGCCGAAGAACATGCCAAGCAAGGAGTCGCATTCGACGTAGTCGTCATCGGCGCTACCAATGTCCGTGTCCATGTACAGACCGAACCTGACCTGCTCCAATGACGTCTGGCTGCGGTTGACCACCCGATACTGGGTGAATACCGTTTGCGACAGATCTGACCCGGGCGCATCATGGAATACGTGATCCATGATATGGATGTCCAATGGTATCGGAGGGTACAAGCTATCGATGGTATAGGTGGCATGCATAAGCCGATAGACCGCCTCATCCCCACGGATCAGGGGATACTCCCCAGACCCAGGCTCGTATGTACCATTCCCGTTCAGATCCGCATAGGGTGCCAATTGCGCCGGTTCGCCGTTCTGGGTGTCCCCGTTCCCGGGCCAGGAGGCAATGACCGAAGGTGTCTCATAACCCGGGTCATTCCAGTGTGTTACATGCTCTTGGATCACATTCAGCGAGACCTTCCAAACTTGGTGGTATCGGCGATAGAACTGGTCGTCCATCACGTTGGCCAGGGGGCCTGCGACCGGGCTGGAAGCCACGTATCGGATCCCCAAGGCGTGCAAGACCCCGTACTGCTCCCCGATCAGAGCTGGGAGCGTTCCGAAGATCGTATGAGTTCCGTTCCCCTTCGGGACCTCAAAGCCGGCGCGATTGCTTAACAGATCATGAAATCCTCGGCTGCTCGGGTTGCATGACGCTGAGATGTCCTCCGTCTCCAACTTCACCTGGTCTTGTCCGTCGACCACTTCTGCAATACTTGAACATGGCGCATAGGACCCATAGACGAACGCTCCGCCAAGGAACAGCCGACCAGCGTGCTCGAACGATGTCCTGACCCCACCCACGCTCAACATTACCGTATCCGAGCCGTTGACCCAGAGCGATCTTGAGCTTTGCAATGCGGAGACCAGAAAGCCGCCTGACGGCATCGCACATAGCCCACCTATGGTCACTGCTTCAGTATCAGGCGGCGGCTCAATGAATGCACCGGCATTGAGGATCGTCCAGTAGGGAAGGGTGGTCAGAATTGTAGCATCCGAGGTGAAATCACCGCCGATGACCAGACCACTGGGGGTGGAAAGCATCGCCCGCACGCGGGCATTCAACCCCGTAAGCACTTGCTCCCATGCCGTACCGTTCCACTTGGCAAGGTTGTACATTGGAGAAAGGGTACCGTACTCCTGTGAGAACGCCCCCCCTACGTACAGCTCTCCTGCGTGGACTTCAAGACAATGCAATTGTCCATTGAACCCCGACCCAAGTTGAACCCAGGTCTGGCCATCCCATTTGCGAACAACACCTCCCTGTTCTGCGATGACGACCTCATTGTTCCACACCACCATATCCAGCACTTGGTTGGAAAGGCCATTCCCGAGCCCGGACCACTGGGAGCCGTCCCATTTCGCAATGTTCCCGAATGCGGCCTCGATCCCTGCCGCGACAAGCTCCCCGTTCCAGAGGTCCAGTGCTACGACCTTTTCGCCGATGGACTCAAAGGCCCCTGGAAGATCGGTATGCTGCGTGCCATCCCAACCCTGAATATTGGCCCTTGCATGATCATTGAACGTCGGGTACCTGCCGGCTATGATCAGCTTGCCAGCGTATTCCTCCATGTCGAACACACCTTGTGATCCGATACCGCTGCCGATAGGCACCAGTCGTTGGGCACGAAGTACCTGTGTCAAAGCCAAGGCCATGATCACAAGCAACAGAGGTGGGAGCAAGCCGCGTCGTAGGGAGCGCATGAATAATTGAATTCAGAAGAGAAAGCTATCCCCTCAGCAACTGTGCGACAAACCACAACTCATCTAAAATAGCCTCGTCCAACGACCGCTCGTAAGCCTCCTCTTTACCTTCGCACCTGGTCCACATTGGACACGAACCGATGCTCAAACAAGGCCTATTCCAAAAGCTCCAGCAGAAGCTGAGCCCCCAGCAGATCCAACTGATGAAGCTGCTGCAGGTGCCCACGGTGGAGCTGGAGCAGCGCATCAAGCAGGAGATCGAAGAGAACCCCGCACTGGAGGAAGGCGCCAACGAGGAGGAGGACGAAGCCGCGTTCGAGGAGCAACAGGAGGAACGCGAAGAAACCCCGGAAGAGGAGGAGTTCGACCTGAGCGATTACTTTGACGACGATACCCCGGATTACAAGCTCAGCGCCAACAACAGCAGCGCGGACGATGAGGAACGCGCCGTGCCGCTGAGCGGCGGCACCACCTTCACGGAGGCTTTGGCCCGGCAGTTGTCCTTGCGCGACATCGACGAGCGCACCGAGGAGCTGGGGATGCACCTGATCGGCAACCTGGACGAGGACGGCTACCTGCGCCGCGACCTGGCCGCCATCGTGAACGACCTGGCCTTCACGCAGAACATCATGTGCGATGCGGCGGAGCTGGAAAAAGCCCTGAAGCACGTGCAATCCCTGGACCCTGCCGGCGTTGGTGCGCGGGACCTGCGCGAGTGCCTCTTGCTGCAGCTCGAAAGACGTCCGCGGGAGGTCTCCGTCCTCACCGCGCGCGAGATGCTCGAAAAGCACTTCGAGGCCTTCAGCAAGAAGCACTACGACCGCATCATGGAGCGCATGGAGATCGGTGAGGACGCCCTGCGCGATGCCATCGACGAGGTGCTGCACCTGAATCCCAGGCCCGGGAACACGGCCAAGGACAGCGGTCGCTCCCGTCAGGTGATCGTTCCCGATTTCCAGGTGCTCGCAGTGGATGGCGAGCTGGAACTTCAGCTCAACAGCCGGAACGCGCCGGAACTGCGCATCAGCCGGGCCTACCGCGACATGATGCAGGAGTATGCCAAGAGCAAGAAGGACAAGGAACAGCGGGAAACGGTGCAGTTCATCAAACAGAAGCTGGACAGCGCCAAGTGGTTCATCGACGCCATCAAGCAAAGGCAGAACACGCTGCTGTACACCATGGAGGCGATCATGGAACACCAGCGTGAGTTCTTCCTGACCGGCGACGAGACCAAGATGAAGCCGATGATCCTGAAGGACATCGCCGACAAGGTCCACCTGGACATCAGCACCGTAAGCCGCGTGGCCAACAGCAAGTACGTGCAGACCAACTACGGCACTTTTTCCCTGAAGTATTTCTTCAGCGAAAGCCTGAGCACGGACAGCGGCGAGGAAGTGAGCACGCGGGAGGTGAAGAAGATCTTGAGCAATGCGATCGAGGCGGAGGACAAGCGTAAGCCGATGACCGACGATCAGCTCACGGCACTACTGAAGGAGAAGGGCTACAACATCGCGCGGCGCACAGTGGCCAAATACCGTGAGCAGCTGAACATCCCCGTGGCCCGGCTGCGTAAGGAGCTCTGAACGGATGCGCTCCCTGGCCTTCCTGCTTTCCATGCTGCTGCATCCGCTGTTCATGCCCTTGTTCACGCTGGTGATAGCCTTCCGCATGGACCCGCATATCTCGTTCTTCCTGCCGCTTCCGTTGATCCTCGTGACCTACCTGATGGTGGCGGTCATGACCATCCTGTTCCCTTTGACAAGCACCTTGCTGCTGATCCACAGCGGCGCCGTTTCCGGCTTGTCCATGGTTTACCGTGCGGAACGGATCATCCCCTTCTCGCTCACCCTGTTCTATTTCGGCTTGTGCTATTACCTGCTGCATCGCACTCCGCACCACGAAGCCACCTACGCCATGTTCGCCGGGGCCTGGGTAGCCCTCCTGCTGACCACGCTGATCACCTTGCGCTGGAAGATCAGTGTACACATGGTGGGCATTGGTGGGCTGCTGGGCGCCTTGAGCGGCCTGATCGTGCTGCATCACACGTTCTCGCCCCTGGAAATGGCCGTATACATCGTGCTCGCCGGGGCCCTTGGGACGGCCCGTCTCCTGGTCAGCGACCATACCCCGGCCCAGGTGGCCATCGGGGTACTGCTGGGGTACTGCTGCACGTTCCTGTTCGTGACGCAGCTGTGGTCACTGTGATCAGCCCCAGCTCCGCTTCCGATGCCCGGAGGTCCCGTACCAAAGGATGAAGAGATAGGCGGGAAGGAGCACCAGATAGGCGGCCCGGGCACCCAGGGACGGCATGTCGGCCAACCAGCCATAGAGCAACGGCATCAAAGCTCCTCCCGCAATGGCCATGATCAGGATGGCGGAGCCCACCTTGGTGAACCGTCCGAGGCCCGCGATCGCCAGGGGCCATATCGCCGGCCAGACGAGCGCGTTCGCCAGTCCGAGCAAGGCGATGCTCAGGACGCTGAGATAACCCGTGGTCATCAATGCGAGCATGCCGAACAAGGTCCCGGTGATCGCTGAAATGGACAAGGCCCGTTCTTGCGATATCCAACGCGGGATGGCCAGGATGCCCAGGATGTAACCGACGACCATGGCAGCGAGCGTATAGGATGTGAAATGCTTGGCGCTGCTGAGCGGTATGCCCTGCTCCTGGGCGTAGGTGCCGATGGTATCACCTGCGATCACCTCCACACCCACGTAGAGGAACAAGGCGATCGCCCCCAAAACTAGTTGCGGGAACTGCAACACGCTGGTCCTTTCCTGCGCCGCATCCGCCGGATCGGGACCTTCCGACCCCTCCTTTATCGCCGGCAGATTGCTGAGACGGACGAGCATCGCCAGACCGACGAGGACCACGGACATCAACGCGTATGGAACGACGACCCGCAGCGCCAATCCGTCCAGGCGCGCGGACAGCGCATCGCCCGATAAGGTGGTCAATTCCTCCATCAACCCATCAGCATCATGCAGGACGACCGCACCCAACACGATCGGCGCAAGCACACCTGCCACCTTGTTGCAGATACCCATGATGCTGATCCGCTGGGCGGCGCGTTCGATCGGGCCCAGGATGGTGATGTAGGGATTACTGGCGGTCTGCAACAAGGAGAGGCCTGTGCCAATGACGAACAGTCCGGTGAGGAACATGCCATAGGTGCGCGTTCGGGCGGCCGGAATGAAGAGCAGGGCACCCACCGCCATGACAAGCAACCCAAGCATCATCCCGTTCTTGAACCCGGTACGGGACAGCACCCAGGAGGATGGCAGGGCCATGACGAAGTAGGAGATGTAGAACGCAAAGGCCACGAACAATGACTGGAACGTGCTGAGCTCACAGGCGATCTTCAGGTAGGGGATCAGCGTTCCGTTCAGCCAGGTAACGAACCCGAAAATGAAAAAGAGCGCCCCCAGGATCAGGATGGGGCGCAGGTCGTTCCGGTACGAAGGCGATGTCATGTCGCAGGCCGGTCAAAACTACCTCCACCGATCGAGGTCCGAGGGAGACCTGAATGCGGATATCCACGCGGGATCGTGCGCTATTCCCGCAAGGTGCGCTCCCAAGCCCAGGCATCGCGGAGCGCGGTGCCGAGGTCCAACTTCGCTTTCCATCCCAGGACGCGTTCGGCCTTTCCCGGGTCGGCATAGACACTGGCCACGTCTCCGGCACGGCGCGGTCCGATGGTATAGGGCAGTTCCCGGCCAGTGACCTCCTCGAAGGTCCGCACCACCTCCAATACGCTGTGCCCCCGCCCTGTACCCAGGTTGAACACCTCGCAGGTCGGGACCTCCCGGCTTTCGCACCAGGTCAAGGCTTTCACATGCGCTTCGGCCAGATCGACCACATGGATGAAATCGCGCACACACGAACCATCGTGCGTATCGTGATCGTTGCCGAACACCGTAAGCGACCTGCGGATACCCGATGCGGTCTGGGTAATGAAGGGGACCAGGTTGTTCGGAACACCGATGGGGAGTTCGCCGATCCGTGCACTGGGGTGGGCGCCAATGGGATTGAAGTAACGGAGCAGGACCACCGCCAGGGAGGGGTCGGCCACATGTGCATCGCGCAGCAGTTGTTCGCAGCACATTTTGGTGGACCCATACGGGCTGCTGGCCCTTCGATCCGGGGCTTCCTCCGAGACGGGCAGTTCCTCCGGCTGCCCGTAGACCGTACAGGAGGAGGAGAACACGATGTGCTTCACTTCATACTCGGCCATCAGCTCAAGCAGGACCAGGAGCGAACCGACGTTGTTCCGATAGTACTTGAGCGGCTCGGCAACGCTTTCCCCCACCGCCTTGTATGCTGCAAAATGAACGACCCCGGAGAGGTCCTTCACCTGGGCGAAAACCCGGCCCATGGCCGCCGGGTCGGTACAATCCACCCGGTGCACCTCGACCTTCCTGCCAAGAATATGCTCCAGGCCCTTGAACACACGCTCGTGGGAGTTCCGCAGATCATCGACGATGATCGGTTCGAATCCGGACCGGGCCAGTTCGACCACGGTGTGCGATCCGATGTATCCCGCACCACCCGTTACCAGGACCTTCTTCATGCGCGGCGCAAGTTAGGCCCCACCTGGCGCCCCATCCCATCTTTGCCCCTGCCTTGACCACCCTGGACCACGTACGAAAGCCGGGCACGATCGCGATCGCCGCGATCATGGTCCTGCACACGATCATCGCCGTAGCATGGTGCTGGAAAGGCGAAAGTGGTCATGATTGGGAGGGCATCATCCGCAGCGATGCCAAAGGTTATTACGGTTACCTCCAGGCGCTCTTCGTCCGCGGCGATCTTGGGAACGAACCCGACGCCTGGGAGTATGTGCAACACACCCCGACCGGGACGCTGAACAAGTACTTCAGCGGGACCGCCGTGATGATGGCTCCCTGGTTCGTGCTGGGCCGGAGCATTGCCCTGATCTCCGACGACGCCCCCAAGGATGGGACCAGCGGCTGGGAGTACATGATGATCGGGTTCGGTGCTCTGGTGTACGAACTGCTGGGCCTGTTGGCCTTTCGCAGCTTGTTGCGGGAACTGGGCGTGCGTGAACGGATCATCATCCTGATGGTGCTCGCCATAGGTCTTGGGACGACGCTGATCCAGTATGCAACCCTGCAACCGGGCTGGTCCCATGTGTACTCGTTCTGTGCCGTGAGCGCCTTTCTCCTTGCCGCGCAGCGCTTTTCCCGAAGCGGGTCGAAGCGCTGGGTGCTGACCAGCGGTGCCCTGCTAGGGCTCATCATGCTGATACGGCCGGTGAACGGACTGATCCCGCTGGCACTGCCCATGGTCTGGGGAAAGCACAGTCCTCACGCGCTGCGGAGCCTGTGGCGGAACAAGGCTGCCATCCTCGGGGCCATTGTACTGGTCCTGGCCGTGGGGGGCATCCAGCTGTTCCTATGGCATGCGCAGACCGGGAATTGGATCGAACAAGGTTATCGCGGGGAAGGCTTCCATTGGGACCGGCCACAGGTGTTGCAGGTGCTGTTCGGCTTTCGTCGCGGCCTGTTCCTCTGGACCCCGCTCCTGCTGCTCTGCCTGCTGGCCGTCATAAACCAGCTTCGGAATGATGCATGGCGGGGATGGTCGGGCCTCATCTATTGGGCGGTGAACACGTACGTGATCAGCAGTTGGTGGATATGGTACTACGGTAGTGGCTTCGGCAGTCGGGTATACATCGATCACTACCCTGCCCTGTTCCTTCCCCTGGCCCTCGTTCTGAACAAGAGCGCCCTCCGAACGGTCCGTTCGGCAACGGTGATCATCGGTTGCCTCGTGGCCTTGCACCTGTTCCAGTTCTGGCAGTTCCATGTGAGGATCGTTCATCATGAAAGCATGGACCGCAACAAGTATGCGTGGGCGTTCGGGAAGTGTGATGAAGCTTACCGTGACCGGCTGGGTGGCAACTACCAGGCGCCCTGGTTCAACCCGAACGGAAAGGAGCTGCTGATCCGCGCCTACACGGACCTGGAAGGTCCGGATAGGTATTGGAAGGGTGGGCGCGTGAAGGCCCACCAACAGGCCCTAAGCAGCAGCAGCGTATGTGTGTACGACACGATCACCGAGTTCGGGACCGCTTTCATTGCTCCTGCAGGCAGTGTGCCGCTCGGCCGATCGCTCTATTTGGAGGTCAGCCTGTTCCGCTACGAGGAGCGTGCCGGGGATTCGTTCCATATGCTCGGTGTGGCCGAGGTGGTGCGTCCGGACGGGAGCAAATCGTATTACGAACCCTTCCGTATGAACCTGATCCCGGGGGAGAGGGACGGGGAGTGGAAGCAGCAGGTCTACGGCATTCCTTTACCAGGACTGAAGGAGGGGGAGGAGGTGCGCTTCTACCTGTGGAACCAGCACCTTCGGTCCCGCTGCCTCATCGACGACCTGAGCATGAAGCTCTGGGTAACGCGACCGTTCTGAAGTCAATGCGATGTGGGCCTGGCAGGACTTGAACCTGCGACCAAGGGATTATGAGTCCCCTGCTCTGACCACTGAGCTACAGGCCCGAGGCGGCAAAAGTAGCCAGCTGACCGGTAGGAATACCTTCGCGCCTGCATGAGCACCGTCCCCGATACCATCCTGCTCGACCTGGGCGGTGTCCTCATCGATGTGGACTACCATGCTTCGGCACGGGCTTTTCGGGAGCTGGGTCATGCCAACTTCGAGCAGCTATACAGCAAGGCCCGCCAGGACCACCTGTTCGATGGCTTCGAGATCGGCGCGCTGAGCCCTGGCCAGTTCCGCGACCGGATCCGCGACCTGCTCAGCCCCGAACTGTCCGATGCGACCATAGACGCATGTTGGAACGCCATGTTGGGGAGCATCCCTCCGGCAAGGATCGACCTGTTGGAGCAGCTCCGAACTCGATACAGATTGCTGCTCTTGAGCAACACCAATGCGATCCATGTCCGGGCGTTCAACAGGATCATCCTGCGTGAGAACGGGATCACGGACCTGAAGGAACTGTTCGATGGTGCCTATTACAGCTGCGAGATCGGGCTTCGGAAACCGGATCGAGAGGCGTTCCTTAGTGTGCTGGAACGCCACGAAGCGTTGCCCGCGCGTACGCTCTTCATCGACGACTCCCCGCAACATGTTGAAGGTGCGCGACAGTCCGGCCTCCATGCCGAGCATCTGGATCTGACACGCGAGGACGTGCACGGCCTGATCAAGCGGCTGGGCCTGCTCAGCTGATCTCCTGGCAGAGTTCCACCAGCACCCCGTTGGTGCTCTTTGGATGCACGAAGCAGACCAGTTTGTTGTCGGCCCCTCGTTTTGGCGTTTCGTTCAGCAGGGTGAAACCTTCGGCTTTCAATCGTGCCATTTCAGCCTGGATATCCTCCACCGCGAACGCGATGTGATGGATCCCTTCACCCCTTTTCTCAATGGCTCGGGCGATCGGGCCATCGGGCCGCGTGCTTTCCAACAGTTCGATCTTGGTGGCACCCTCCCCAAGGCCACTTCGAAAGAAGCTGGTGACAACACCTTCGCTTTCGACCGACTCCCGTTTGTAAGGCCCCTCACCAAGCAACCTGGTGTAAAGCTTCTCGGCAGCATCCAGTTCCTTGACCGCAATGCCGATGTGTTCAACACGCACCATCACCCTGCAAAAATGAGAAAGCTCCCGGGACAGGAGCTCTCTTTCATGTTCGTTGCCGCAAGCGATCAACGCTTCACAAAGGACTCCCCCATCTTGTTGTCGTAGTTCAGGT
>JAGQVN010000146.1 GCA_020437905.1 Flavobacteriales bacterium | reverse complement strand
GGTAAATTAGATGTATGACGATTTAAGTCGGTAAATGTTACTGGTGATGTCAAATTGGTTACAACTAGGGGGTTGTGACCACTGGTGTGTATATCTGCCCTATAGAAGGTGTGTATATCCCTACTATTTGGAACGTAAAGCGCACCTTTTTGTCATGGGACCACCTCGCGCGAACGGGTAGTACGTTCCCAACCCTAACCGCGATCCCGGACCGAGGGTCCGGAAGGCGAGCGACGGTGATCGCGAGTTGGCGGTCGTGCATTTCGTTCGGGAACTGAGATAAAAATAGCGCATGGTGGCATGAACCCACCTACCACCTACTTCCGGAACGCGAAGTACACGGCCAGCACCAGCAAGGCGAAGGCGATGAGGTGGTCGGTGCGGAAGCGTTCGTTGCGAAATACCACGACGGTGAAGACCACGAAGACCACCAGCGTGATCACCTCCTGCAGCACTTTCAATTGGATCAAGCTGAACGGTCCGCCGTGCAGGTCGGAGCCGATGCGGTTGGCAGGCACTTGGAAGATGTATTCAAAGAAGGCGATCCCCCAGGAGATCAGGATCAGCGCGAACAGTCCCAGTTTGCTGCTCCAGCCCCATTCAGCGGACTTCAGGTGCCCGTACCAGGCCACCACCATGAAGGAGTTGCTCAAGGTCAGGAGCATGACGGTCTGAACGGCTTTCCATTCCATGGCAGGTGCGGGTTGAGATGGCGAAGATGCCACTTCCCCAAGCACGTAGAATCGGTCCGGTCAGGCTTTCCGGATCGCTCGCACCAACAGAATGAGCAGGATGGCGCCCACCGTGGCGGAGATAAGCTCGCCAAGCAGGCTGGTGCTTTGGAAGCCCAGGACACCGAAGGCCCAGGAGCCCACGTAGCCGCCGACAATTCCGAGCAGGATGTTCATGAGCAGTCCGTAACTGCTGCCTTTCATGATGCGGCCCGCCAGCCAGCCGGCCACGGCCCCGATCAGCACGCTGAGAAGGATGCCCATGCCGCAAGTTAGCTCCGGGCCTGCTGTTGCCCCGCATCGGCCATACGCACCTGCAGCTGGCTGCCTTCCACCAGTTGGAAGGTCGCCGAGGCCCACTTGATCCGTCCGTTGGTGGCGGCGATGTCCTTCATGATCCGCTCATACAACAGCGTCTTGGTGCTCCGGCGTTGCTTGTGGTCCACCACGAAGCGCAGGGTGAACTCCAGCCAATTGTCCGTGGCCACCAGATGGACCATGGGCAGGGTGCTGGCATCTTCGATCAGGTACTGGTGCACCAGTACCTTCCAGGTTTCGGCGGCTTGCTTGGCATAGTCGCCCACCAGGTCATCAGCGGCCTTCAGGAGCAGGCCTCGCACCTCCTCCGGATCGGCTCCGTATTGCACCGGCACCTTGATCTCGTCCCACAGGAAGGGGAAGTCGGCGGAGTAATTGAAGACCGGTTCCTTGAAGACGAAGCTGTTCGCGATGCGCACGATGCGGCCGTTGTACTGGTCCGCGTCGATCCATTGCCCGAGCTCCATCACGGTGGTCCGCAGCACACCGATGTCGATCACATCGCCCTTGATGCCGCCGAGCTGTACTCGATCACCGGTCCGGTAGAAGCCGCCGAACAGGATGGCCAGCCAACCGGCCACGCTGGCGATGACCTCCTGCAGCGCGAAGGCAATTCCGGCACCGGCCACGCCCAGGGCCACGGTCAGGCCTTTCAGCTGATCGCTGAGGATGAACACCGCGGCCAGGACTATCAACACGTAGCTCACGAAGGTGCTCACCTTGCGGGCGTGGTAGCGGGCATCGTTGTCCCGTACCCGCGACAACACCGAGCGCTTGAACAGGGCGATCAGCAGGACGATGAGGAGCACGGCCACCAGCAGTCGCAGAAAGCGGCTCAGCAAGGGGTGGTCGGAGAG
>JAGQVN010000012.1 GCA_020437905.1 Flavobacteriales bacterium | reverse complement strand
GCCGCGTCAAGCGAACCATCGCTCAGGTAACGGGCCACAACGAGGTCCAGCGAGTTCCTGGCATGACCCGCCACCACAATACGGCCGTTGGCATCCAGCGCGGCAGCGCGTGCCTCCTCCGGTAGGCTGGAAAGAGTGCCAATGTCCGTACTGGTGAAGCCGTTGGAGCCGAACGAGAGATCCGGCGTGCCATCTGAATTGAACCGCGCAACGGTCCAATTGCCCGCCATGCCTCCGACGAAAGATCCAACGACGATGATCTTCCCGTCCGTTTGGATCACCACATCCTCAAATACTCCACCCGTCGTTCCGGGTACGATGCTGGTAACTATCCCTGCCGTACCGAAGGTGTTATCCAGCGTGCCGTCAGCATTGAAGCGGATCAAGAGGCCTCCAAAACCGGCCATGGAACCGGCGGCTACGATCTTGCCATCGTTCTGCAATGCCAGCGCATTGAACTGCTCGTTGCTGACCAGGTCACTGAAGGCTACACCGGCGTTCCCGAACCCGGCATCCAGCATACCGTTGGAAGTGAATTGTGCGACGGCATAGTCGTCAGTTGTCCCATTCCCGGACCTCCCCGCAACGACGTATTCACCTGTCGGTCGTATAGCCAGGTCGTAGGCCTCATCGCGGATGGGTTGCACGGGTGCGGTCGTGTAGCCCCCGGACCCAAAGGAGGCATCTAATGAGCCATCCGGCATGTACCTGACCAATGCGAGGTCGAAGTAGGCGCCGATCACAGCCATGCCGGCCACGACGATCTTCCCGTCGGCTTGCTGCAGTACCGCTCGACCAAGGTCATTGTTGGTGCCGATCGCGGTAGAGGTATAGCCGGTCCCATTGAAACTGAGGTCGAGCGTTCCGGCTTGACCGAAAGCCATGATCGGAAGGATCAGCGCAATTAAGAAGCTGCTTCGTGTGTGGGCCATCGTAGGTGGGATTTCTCAGCCCTCAATATAATCAGTGCTCCGCGATGCCTATGCTCCGTTGGATCGGCTCGTATCCGTGCAAGGCCAACTCGGGGCATCGGTCGTTGAACAAAGATCGCGGGTGGTGCATGGCACAGACACCTTGATCGGATAGAGGGTCCGGTGCAGGAGGCTGAAGGGGCAGGTGCTTTCCCGTAGGTAGGCCTTGAAAACGAATTGTATGCGAAAAGGCATGGATGGTACCTTGCCGTATGCCGTCATCGCTGCTGCACAGCCCATCGCTTCGTACGGGTTCGACCTTGCTGCTCGGTGTTGGATTCGCTGGTCAGGGGTTGGCGCAGTCCGCCCAGTCGGATTCGCTGAATGCCGTGATAGGCGGTGACCAGCATGTCACGCTGTGCCTTCGGGCCGCCTTGGGGATCCGTGACTTCATCTTCAAAGGCATGGCACGCAAGAGCACGGCGGGTCTTCCTTTTTACGAGATCCGCATCGGTGCACACCGGACCGGTAGTGGCGGGGATCGGGGGGGGGCGAAGAGGCTCCAGTGCGACATCTGGGGGCGATACGGTGAACACCGCCGGTCGCATGGAAAGCAGCGGCAAACTCTCACTGGTGAACCTGAGCGAAGCGACCTTTGCGCTGATCAAAGGCAGTCCGGTTCTGGCGTTCACGCAACGCGGAAAAGTACTGACGAAGGAGAAGGGGGAATTGACGATGTGTCTTGTTGAACGGACCTGAACACGGTTTCTACGATGCCACACTTCCAGCCGATGAAAGGGTATTGGGCCGAGATCCGTCTTTGCTTGTTGACCACGGCGCTATAGCCTTGACGGAAGCCACGTATCACTCCTTGTGGGTATTGCCGCGTTGGGAGGGCGTCCTCTAGGTTTGTCCATCCACCATTGCTTCTGCGGACCTCCGGACCGATCGGTGTCGGGATTCTGCAGTGCTATTAGAACGACTGCGCATGTTGACCCCTTATCGGCTTTTCGCATTCATGCTTTGGAGCCTTGTCATACCGGCTTCCACGAGCAACGCACAACCGCAACGCGATAGCCTGCTTGCCATCTCCAAGAACAGCAAGGCCAGCGAAGCAATACGCTTGCAGGCTACCAGCGACCTTCTCCTGCGTGATTGGATCGCTCCGCATCAGGATAGTGTTCTGGCACTTGCACGGCGAATGCGAGGCATGGCGGGGAATAGGCGGCTCGCCTATTACGGCAGCTTGGTGGCCGGGAATATCTGGTCCAAACGCCATATCGGAGATAGTGTTCAGGTGTACCTCGACCTGGCCACCGAACTGATCCCCGATACCACGGTCAAGCCGGATCGTGCCTGGCTGTACGCCCTCGAAGCGAATGCAGCGATCGATCGTGGCGATTGGATCGCCTCCATCGGATCATTGAAGACCGGACTGGGACTTGCCGAGGAGGTGAGCGACCACGGCATGGAAGTCCATTTCCTGCTGTGGCTCGCTACCCCCCTGGGCCAGGTCGGAGAGACCGTGGAGGCCACGGAGGCCTTGACCAATGCACTGGCGATCTGCGAAAACACTGGGGATAGCGTTGCTCTTGCGGGTGTGTACGCCGGACTATCCGGCAGCCTCGGTACAGTGGGTGATCAGGAGGCCGCGGACGCGTATTCGAAGAAGAACTTCGAACTTTCCAAGCGGCTCGGTCGCCATGACCTGCTTGCCAGTGCCTACTTGAACATGTCACACCCGGCGGCGAACGAGGATCTGGACCTCGGCATCGCTTACGCGGATAGCGGTATCGTTCATTCCCTTGCCATCGGCGATGTGTCCACGGCCCAGGTCGGATATAGTATGAAGAGCCGCATCCAACTCTTCGCCGGTCGCTACGAAGCGGCGCTGGCCTCCTTGGACCAGGCCATTGCGATGGCTCCGGATGATGCTTCGGAGAACCGAGCCGCCTTTCTCGGTGTCTCCCGCGCATCCGTTCTCCGTAAAATGGGACGGGGTCGGGAAGCCCTGGCCCTTTCCCGTACGTTGTACGACCGCTACAAGAACTCCAAGGATGTGAACGTGCGCATGTGGGTGGCCAGCAGTCTATCGAGCTCGGAACAGACCATGGGCAATC
>JAGQVN010000145.1 GCA_020437905.1 Flavobacteriales bacterium | reverse complement strand
GATCGTATCACGGCTGAAGGTGCGCTCGGTGCTGATGCTCTTGCGTTCGTGCCAGGCGATCACGGGGCTGTCGTCGATGCCGTTCGCCTTGCGCCACAGCAGCGGACCGTGCTCGCCCAGCAGGCGTTGCAGCAGGTCCATCTGCAGCTCCTGCAAGGTGTAGATTTTCGCCACGCCCATGCTGCGCAGCAGGTGCGCCGTCTTGCCACCCACGCCGGGGATGCGTTCGATCGGCATCGGGGCCAGGAAGGGCTTCTCGGTGCCGCGCTCCACGTACCACTCGCCCGCGCCGTTCTTCGCCTCGCCGGTGGCCACCTTGCTCACCGTCTTGTTGATGCTCATGCCGAAGCTGTTGGGCAGCCCGCTCTCCTTGATGATCCGTTGCCGCAGTTCCACCGCCAGTTTGCGGCTTCCATGGAAACGGTCGGTGCCGCTCAGGTCCACGTAGAACTCATCCACACTGCTTTTCTCGAACAGCGGCACATGGGCACGGATGATCTCCGTTACCTCATCGCTCTTGCGCAGGTAGGCCCCGCTGTCGCCACGCAGGATGATCGCCTCCGGGCACAGCTGCTTGGCCATCTTCATGGGCATGGCACTGCGCACCCCGAAGGTGCGGGCCTCGTAGCTGCAGCTGGCCACCACGCCGCGGTCGCTGTCGCTGCCGATCAGCACGGGCCTGCCGATCAGTTTCGGCTCGCGCAGGCGCTCCACGCTCACGAAGAAGGTGTTGAGATCAAGGTGGAGGATCGTGCGCATGGGAATTAGCAATTCAGAATTCCTAATTGCTTATTCGGCCGCCCGGGCGGGCTGTCCGCTGTAGTTGCCTTGTCCGGTCCGGCGGTCGGGGCGCTCCGGTGGCTTCCGTTGGTCGCCTCCTCGCTGCACCCGTCCGCAGGTCCGTCCTGCTGCAAGCTGCCGCTCCCATCCCTGGCGGAGATCCCATGTACTTCGTGCTCGGCCCATGTCCATTACCTCTTTCACTTCCTCACTTCTTCACCTCCTCACCTTGTCATCCTTCCCCTGACAATATATCCGTCATGTTCAGGTCGGTAAATTAGTCATTACATTCGTCCCGTCAAGTAATCGGTCAGCGAAATGTTGGGAACCCTGTCAGTGGATGCGTTGCTCATGGAGCAGCCCGCGCCCTATACGGCAGTGTCGCCTCCCGATGCGCTGGTGACCAGCAGGATCCACCATATCCGTGGGCAGAAGGTCATGCTCGATCGCGACCTGGCCGAACTCTACGGGGTGGAGACCAAGCAGCTCAAACGACAGGTACGGCGCAACATCGGCCGTTTCCCGGAGGACTTCAAGTTCGAACTCACCGCAGAAGAGAACGAATTCTTAAGGAGCCAATTTGGCACCTTAAAGCAGGGAGCACATTCGAAGTACCTCCCCATGGAATTTACCGAACAAGGGGTGGCCATGCTTTCCAGCGTGCTGGGTAGCGAGCAGGCCATCCTGGTCAACATCCATATCATCCGTGTCTTCAGTCGTATGCGGGAAGTGCTGCTTTCGCACCGGGAGATCCTTCAGAAACTGGAGCAATTGGAAGGTCGCGTCACTGGTCACGACGAAGAGATCCAAGCCATCTTCGATCACCTCACGGAATTGATCATTTGTCCGGAAGCACCGCGCCGTTCCATCGGTTTCAAACCCAACAAGGCATGAGATCGGCAATGGAAACCTTACTCACCGAGCCGTCTGCGCCCTATACGGTCGTAGCGCCTCCCGATGCGCTGGTCACCAGCCGTATCCACCTGATCCGTGCGCATAAGGTCATGTTGGATCGCGACCTCGCGGAACTCTATGGCGTGGGGGTAAAGCGACTCAAGCAAGCCGTACGTCGGAACATCGAGCGTTTCCCGGAGGACTTCATGTTCGAACTGACCAAAGAGGAAGCGGAAGTTTCAAGGTCACAATTTGTGACCTTGAAACAAGGACAGAACATCAAGTACCTCCCATTCGCATTCACCGAGCACGGTATCCTCATGTTGGCCAACGTGCTGCGCAGTGAGCAGGCCATTTCTGTCAGCATCCAGATCATTCGCGTCTTCAACCGCATGCGCGAGGTGCTGCTCTCTCACCAGGAGATCCTCCAGAAACTGGAGCAATTGGAGG
>JAGQVN010000144.1 GCA_020437905.1 Flavobacteriales bacterium | reverse complement strand
TATCAAGGTCGATATCCAGTGCGGACAATAGCGGCTCCATGTGCATGAACTGCAATTCCCAGTCGAACTGTTGCGGTTCCATGGCGTAATCGACCTGTTCCTGGAGCGAGGGGAACACACTGAAAACGATGTTCTTGAACGCTTCAGGCAGCCTGGTCGGCAGGAAGTCACCGGTCACGCTCGCATTGGCCATATCGGACCGAAGGCGAAGGACCTGTTCACTCCCCTCTCGGTGGCTGCTCAATTCCACATCACCCAGCTCATGGATACCCCGATCGTCGCAGTACGCGATCGAACGCAGATCGATCGCTCCTTTCAAGCTGTCAGGAGCGAGCTCACCCGCGGCCACCACCTGGAACGATAGCTCCCCCAGATGCTGCTCAGGAAGGATGCCCAGCTCGAACAGGTCGATGCGTCCCACATCCGCAGAGAAATCGACAAGAGGCCACGTACCCTGCAGGTCGGCTAGGCCATCGAAACTGAACCGCACCGAGGGATCATCGCAGGTAAGCGTTCCTTGGAAAAGCCTGCGCTCCAAATGACCGCTCGCAAGTATGTTCGCGACACGCTTCCCGTTCAGCTCGATGAAGGGAATGGAGCCTTCCAGGTCCCCTTCCATATCGGTGAGGTCCCGACCGGAGAGGTCGATACGGAGGTCACAGGCGATCGCTCCAAGCGTGGCGTCCCCCAGCAATCGACCCAGGTCGAACCCATCGGTCGCCAACTGGCCCTTGGAGCGTATGTGACCGCTTCTTCCATCCCGACCGAACGACACATCCATGTTCAGCTCACCGATCCCGCTGCGGACCTTCCCGTAGGCTGTGAAGTCATTGACGAAGCCGGTGAAATTCCCGGAGAAGGAAAAAGGCGCCAGCGCGACCAGTTCATCAGGAACCTCCAACCGGGCCTCGGTACCGAACGGTGCCATCGGAATGGAGCGGAGGTCAGGGATCGAGGTCGTCAGTTCCTGCAGATCGATCAACATGAACGTGTTGTCGATATCCGGCAGGCCGCTCAGGTCCACCGATCCTATCAGGCGACTTCGTGATCCATAATCGATCACCAGCTCCCTGCACTTGAGATCGGCGACCGTTCCACGGACCTTCCCGCTCACGCGCACCGCACGATCCACATCCTTCAGTTCCGACGCGAACTGGGCGATATCACGGGAATCGACCAACGAACTATCGAGATCTCCCAACAGCTGGATCTTCGTCACGAACTCGGCATGATCCGACCAGGTCCCACTGAGCAACGCGATATCCCCTGCAACACGGCTACGGTCCGTTCTCAGCTCCAGACCCTTCACCCGGATACCGGACCCACTCACCTGCACATCCCCATGCAGGTCCATGACCTGCAACCCGCTCGTGGTCCGAAGGGCAAGCAGGTCCAACGCTGCATCCACCGAGTCCTCGATGACAAGCAGATCACGACCGATGACCGTTCCATCGAGGACATCCACATGGGCAAAGTCCACACCATGTGGCAGTTCTTCCCGGTCCTTGTCATGGTAACTGAAGTGCACTCCCTTCAGATCGAACGCATTGCATCGAATGGTCCAGGGGCCCTGGGAAGATGTGCTATCGCCCGATGCGAAGTGCTCCAGCAATCGCGTAAGGTTGCTGCGTACATCACCTGTGTCCGATCGAAGGCCGAAACGAAGCGACCGAATGCGCACCCGGCCAAGGTCCACGGTCCTGCGTCGGGGAGCAACGCGCCAGCGGTCCACGTCCAGGCGCCCCACATAAAAAAGCGTATCGCCTTCGAGGTCCTTGACCAAGGCTCCCTTCAACCTCAAGGGACCCACGGGGTCGATGAACACGCGATCGATCGTGATCCCGAACCCGCTGCTCTCGTCGGAAAGCCGTTCGAGGACCTTTCCGACCAACCACGTTTGCACAGTGACGGTGCGCAGGGCCAGCAGGGAGCCAATGACGAGCAGGATCAGGGCCAGACCCGTCCAACCCATCCATTTCAAGGACCTGATGGTCCATCTGGCGATCTTCCTTCCGAGCAGGGCGGGTAGTTTTGCGTTCGGATGACCAAGAACCGGGCCTCAATGGCGAAATTAACCGACCGCAATGAGGGAGACGGCCTTCGTGGCGTGATCTTGGGAATAGAAAGCTCCTGTGACGATACGGCTGCGGCTGTTCTGGTGAACGGCGTATTGCGGGCCAATGTGATCGCCGGACAGGAAGTTCATGCTGCCTGGGGTGGTGTGGTGCCCGAGCTGGCTTCCCGTGCCCATCAGGAACACATCATACCCGTGGTGGACCAGGCCCTGAGGGAGTCCGGTGTCAGCATGGAGGACATCGATGCCATCGCGGTGACCAAAGGTCCAGGATTGATGGGCGCCCTGCTCGTGGGGACCTGCTTCGCACGCTCCATGGCGCAGGCATTGGACGTTCCGATCATCGGGGTCGATCACGTCAAGGCCCATAGCCTGGCACATTTCGTACCTCGTGCCGATGGCAGCAAGGCCCCGGCCACGCCCTTTCTCAACCTCACCGTGAGCGGAGGCCACAGCCTCCTGGTCGATGTGCGGTCCAGCAGCGAGTTGGTCGCCTTGGGAAGTACGCTGGACGATGCGGCCGGTGAGGCTTTTGACAAAGGAGCCAAGCTCCTGGGTCTTCCATACCCCGGAGGACCGCTTATCGACGCGCTGGCGGAAAAAGGTGACCTTGACAAGTATGTGCTGCCGCGGGTTTCCTTACCCGGTCTCGACCTGAGCTTCAGCGGCACGAAGACCGCGTTCCGCGAACTCGTCGCATCCGTACGCCAGCACGGCGAGGATGCGCTTGTGGAGGAGCTTCCCCATTTGGCCGCTGCGCTGCAAGCGAGCATCGTAGACCAACTGACCCGGAAAGTGGTGACGGCCATGGAGCGAACGGGCCATTCGCGTGTGGGGCTCGCGGGTGGGGTTTCCATGAACAGCGGGCTTCGTGAGCGGATGATGGAATTGGCTTCGGAAAAGGGGTGGGAACTGCTATTGCTTCCACCGGCCTTGTGTACCGATAATGCGGCCATGATCGCTGTCGCCGGCGGGCTGCTCTGGCAGGCGGGAAAGGTCGACGGGCTTGACCTCGCACCTCAGGCGAGGATCCCCCAATGAAATAGGGCCGCCAGCAGGCCCAGCGACCTACCTTTGCACCCGAATGCACAGGAGCCTGCTCGTCTTGCTTGCCACCTTGGTGCTCGATCCTGTAGCGGTCAAAGGGCAGTCCGTGGACGCCCTGCTGTCGGCGGGCGACAGTCTCATGGTCCTGGAGCGCTATGGAAAGGCGATCGATCGCTTTGATCAGGCCGTGGCCCTGGAAGCCTCTGCGCGCACGTTCAGTGCACGGGCAAAGGCTTATTATGCCGTGGATCGGTTGGACCAGTTCATGGTCGACGTGGAACAGGCGCTGCGGGCCGATAGCACGTATCCTGAAGCGAACTATCATAGGGCCTTATACGCCTTTCGGGGTGAGGACCTGCCGGGGACTATCCGGTACGCGACCCGTGGCCTCGGCGGTTCCCCGGATCCCAAGCTACAGGCCCGCTTGCACCTGCTTCGGGGTGAGGCCAAGGCCGAGTTGAACGATCACGCCGGCGCTATCGATGACCTGGAGCAAGGAGCCAGGGAACTTCCGGGCGATCTGGAAGCAAGCAAGACCCAGGCGCGTTGCTATGATGCCATCGGGGACCACGAGAATGCCCTTACTGTGCTTGAGCGGCTCTGTGAGATCGAACCGGACAACGTCGGGAACTGGTCGAACCGCGGGTTCGAATTGGCGGAGCTGGGGCGTTACGACGAGGCCTTGACGATCATTGGCACAGCCTTGGACATTGACAAGGACGAGCCAGTGGCCCTGAGCAATCGGGCGTACATCCTGATGAAGCTCGGACGTGAGGATGAGGCCATGAAGGATGTGGATCGCAGCCTGCGCTACTACCCCTCCAATGCCTTCGCGCTTCGAACCCGCGCCTTGTTGCGGCTGCGCAAGGGTGACCGGGAAAAGGCTTGCTCCGACCTGTCCCTTGCCCGCATCCTGGGTGGCGTGGACGATGTGGACGGCCTGATCCAGGAGCATTGTGGCTCCTTGAAGAAAAAGCGCTGAACGGTTCAGTTCACTACCACGCGCCGCACGAGCGTGCGTTGGCTGTACGTGAACCGAATGACCATCACGCCTTTGCGGGTGCCGAAGTCAATGGTGCCTCGCCCGTTCCTGATCCGTTGCATGCTGGTCAGGGCTCCCGTTGATGTGAACACTTCAACGACAAGGTCCTCGTCCGTGTCGCACCTCACCTCTAGGTGCCCATTGCTGGGAACCGGCCATAGCGTCAGGTCCTCCATTGGTCCCGCTCCTTCCTGGACAGAGACCGGTCCACCGAGAAGCTCGAAGCGGTCCAGCCCGGCCTCGACAAGATGGCCTTCCACCCCATCGCTTGTGATCACATGAAGCCTCATTTCATTGGAGACCGGAAGATGATCGCCAATGGTGATGGTCCTGGGTTCCCAGGAAGCAAGGTCCGGATCTAAGGCAGTGACCTGCTCGATCACCACGGTATCGATCCCGTTGCTCAGGGCAATTAACAGGGTATCGTCCGGAGCAGAGTTGCCTCCCGCGTTGAAGAACCAGCGGTAGTAGCTGACCTGGGGCATGACCAGTCCCGTGGCATCAAAGGACGGAGAGACCAGCACTGTGGCCCCATCATCCACATCATCGTTGCCGGCAGATCCTCCCGCATTGCCTGTCACATAGGCCTGCCCCCCACAATCGCCGGACACATCGACCCCAGGATTGCTCGCCCCTCCCTGATAGGAGGTCCCCACCGGAATTCCCCTTTCCCAGATCCCTGCCTGGGCATTCCCACTCACCGACCAGCCCAGGTCCAATGCGAAATCATCCGCATAGCCCGGGGTTAGTTCAATGGTCTGGGTCGGTGTGTTGGGATCGAGCTGCAGTGTGAAACATGCCGTATGCCAACCCCATTGCCCTGCGGTGACCGAATAGGTACCCTCATAGGCATTGCCAAAAGTGAACTGGCCATTGCCGTCGGCCGTGACCTGAAGCTCCACACCCTCACCGACCATGGTGACCATGGCGCCGGGGACGGGGTCAAGGGATCCAGCCGTGACCACAGTGCCGGAAACGTTGATCGGTACCAGGGGCATCAGCTCGATATCCAGCAAAGTGACCTGTCCGTTCTGCAATTGAACACCCTGGATGGTGAGCGTTTCATATCCGAACGCCTCCACCACCACATCATATGTTCCGGCAATGGCATATCCCGTCGTGTAGGAGCCACCCAGCACGGTGCTCGTCACCACCGGTGTGGTGCTGATGCTGACCTCGGCTCCCAATATCGGCACCTGGGACTGGGCATCGGTCACAGTGCCTTCCAGCCAACAAGCGCGCACGTAGGTCGGTGCGAAAACGAAGAGGCCTTCTTCGATATCCGTGGATAGAATATTCCCGCTCGGGAGGTAGGGATAGGTACCCCAACCACCATGGTAGCCGTTGCCACTGAAATTCGGGCTATGGTCAAAGTGGCCGACCTCGATCACATTCCAAGGGCGCGAAACGTCATGAATGGTAGTGCCATAGCTGTAGTAGCTCGTAACGATGAAGTCATTGATGAAGTGGGTGTTGTGCGGCACGGTCCCTGAACCGGGGTCGCTCACGATCAACTGCAGTTCCTCGATGTCACTGAGATCGGAAATATCATAGCTACCCAGGTATCCCCCGCTTACCTCGTCGGTGGTGTACAGGTGGTCCCCATCGTCAGAGACCCAGCAATTGTGGGTGAAATCATTGCCGGTGGCCTGCGTTCCCAGGAGCACAGGAGCGCTTTTGTCCGAGACATCCAGGACCGAGAAGAAACCATCGCTGATGTGGCTCACGTAGAGCGTATCCCCACGGGCCATTCCGTCGTGTGCATACCAAGTGTCGAACGCCCCCAATTCAACCGGTGAGAAAGGGTCCTGGGTGAGGTCCAGGAAGATGACCCCTCCCTCCCCGCGGTTCGCTCCGAATATGTATGCGATCCCGTTCTCATCAATGTAGATGTTGTGCGCGGCATCCCAACCGTTCCCTTGGAAGTTCTGAGCGGTGAGGCTGGTGCTTTGTGGAAGCGGCGTGAGGTCGACAATGGCCAGCCCACCTCCCCCTTCCGTAGTGACGTAGGCGTGGTCGTTCCACACTTTAAGGTCCCTCCAGATCGACCCGTTGCCCGGAAAAAAGAAGACCTCCGCCGGGTTCGCAGGATCGGCCAGGCTGACCACCGACACCCCGCCATCGTTCACGCCGACCAACGCATACTCGTTGCCGAGCTCGTCCACGTACCCCCAAACGTCGCTCAGATCGCTGTTGTGGAGCGCCTGATAATTTAGGCTACCCAGCAGGGTCATGTTGAGCTGGCCGGAAGCAGCGAGAGTGACCAATAGCAGGCCAATGATCAGTGAATAGCGCATGTAGCCGGGGAATTGACGGTACAAAATAGGGGAAAACCGCAGCTGTTCGACAGCAGGTTGGGATCGATCGGCCGACATGCTGGGATAGCCAACATGCTGAAGCCGGACCGGTTCCCACTCTGACCAGGTGACCAAGAACACATTGGAGAACAAGCGAGCCACTTCACCGGTTCGGGAAGATCCCTTCGGCCCGCTAACTTGTGCCCCAAGCACGAGATCATGAGCGACATCCTTTGCCCCGTCGACCTGAGCCCATTGAGCGATGCTGCTGTGAAGCATGCCCT
>JAGQVN010000143.1 GCA_020437905.1 Flavobacteriales bacterium | reverse complement strand
CCAGGGGAGGATGTGTGGGCGGCCCTGCTGACCAACAACGCGCTCACCCTGGATTGCTCGACGCTGCAGGCCAATGGCGCCACGAGCTACGTCATCGGAACGCGGATCACCGATCTGCCTGTGGTGGTCCCTGTTGCTGCGTTCAGTTTCACCACCAACATGCTCTCGGTGGATTTCACCGACCTCTCCACCGACGCCGACGCCTGGCTGTGGGATTTCGGCGATGGTGGTTCAAGCACCGACCCCGATCCGGTGCACGACTATAGCGTTCCAGGCACCTACACCGTCACGCTGATCGCCAGCGCGGGGACATGCAGCGACACCTTCACCGCGCAGGTCGTGGTGCTTACGACCGGTATGAGCGGACCAGTACCGGAAGGCCTCTCCGTGTTCCCGAATCCGGCGATCGATCGGGTGGTCGTTCAAGGGATGGCACCCGGAACCGTGGTCCTGGTCCGCGATGTCCTCGGTCGCGAGGTCATGCACGTCCAAGCGACTACCGATCGGGTCGAGCTCGACCTGCGGGCGCTCCTTTCCGGGACCTATAGGGTGGAAGCGAGGGGCGGTGAGGCGTGTTGGTCAAGGTCCTTCGTCAAGCTTTGACCCCGGACGGGCGGGTGCAGGAAGGCGAAACCGCAGTTCACCTCCGCGACAGCGATCCAAGGTGTGCCGATCAGGAAGGCCATCGGGCTCTTCCTGATCTCCATCATCTTGCTGGACACGGGCACCGGATACCTTGGACGGCGCTGTCCATGGTCAAGCGCATCTTCCTGTCCTGGTTGTTGGTGCTGATGGCGATGCCACTATTGGCACAGGAAGGAAGGCCTGTGTTCCTGGGGCTGCAACCTGCGGATATCACCAAGGAACCGGAATATGCCGGGAACGCGTTCGACCTGAACGTTGTTCCGGTCGTGGTCCAGTTGGCGCTGGGTCGACGCATCGATCTGCGAGCGACCACCTTGGTCAATTACCATTTCGGTGATGACGATGAGCTCGGCGAATGGGGCCTGTACTTCCTGGCCCCGGTCTTTATAAAGAAGAAGGAAACTGTTCACGCACGGTCGTCAGGGTTCTACGTGGGTCCCGTGCTCGGGCTTGTGCGTTCCGTGCGCCTGAACGAAAGCAAGATGACCCTGGCCGTGGAACCCGGATACATGTTCAAGGCGCGCCTGCGTTTCACCGTGAGCGGTGGTCTGCAATTGGGCGGCACCTGGTTCGTTCCCGATGAAGGGGAGGAACGCGTGGCCTCGCACTTCGGTGTCAAGGTGCAGCTGGGTTGGTGGTTGGGCGGCGGTGCGGCGCATTGATCGCTGCTCCTGATCATGGATCTTGTTCAACCAGGCCTGGCTGTCTTGAAATACACCGGACAACCGAATCGCCCGATCCGCTCCTCCAGCACCGAACACCTGCAGAGCCGTGGCCAGGTCTCTTGGAGCCGAACCACAGGTGTACGATCGAACGCGCTACTGCAGCAGCACCCGCTGAACGCTGGATCGTCCCGACCCTTCCACGACCCGCACGAGGTACACCCCTTGCGGCCGGTCGGAGAGATCGACCGCGGTCCTGCCGGCAGCAGGGGGGCGCATTGTGGTGAGCCGGTTCCCCAGCAGATCGAAGACCTCCACCTGCGCATCCGCCTCCAGGCCATCGATCAGGACCTGTCCCTTGGTCGGGTTGGGATGGATGCGAAGTGCATCGTGTGATGCTTCTTCGATGCCCACCCCGCCCTGATGGGTGATCACCAGCTTCGGATGGAGGTCCTCGTCGGAGTGGTCGCTGGATGCGAAGACCACGCGTCGGTAATAGCTTTCGGTCTCCATGCGCAGCAGGAAGCCATGCCCGCCGTACTGGATCATGTCCACGACCAGGTCGGTGACGTCGATATCCAGATAGTCCTGGGTATTGCTCGTGCTTGGGGGCAGGACCACCTCGTTCTGGGGAGTGCTGCCCGGTTGGCTGTCCCACGTCACGGTCATCTCGTCCCAGGCCTGCAGCACCCGGCGGATGCTGCAGTTGTTCGGTCCGCTCAGGGATGAATGTTCGCCCTCACTGCTGGTGGGGTCGTGGTACAGCGATAGCCTGGCATCCAGGATCTGGGCCCCCACGGGCAGAGTGTCCAGGTCGAAGGCGAGCAAGGACCGGATGTTCGATGGTCCACCGCTATTGGTCCAGGCCACGGCAGCGAGGCTCGGTT
>JAGQVN010000142.1 GCA_020437905.1 Flavobacteriales bacterium | reverse complement strand
GGACCGGACTACATCCTGCCCTTCGGCAAGGCCCGTCTGGTGCTGGAGGCCGACAGCAAGGCCATCGCGAACGGCGAGGCCGCGGTGATCGTGACCTACGGCATGGGCGTGTACTGGGCCATGGCCGCGGCGAAGCGCTTCCCCGGCCAGGTGACCGTGGTGGACCTGCGCACGCTGGTGCCGCTGGACGAGGACACCGTGATGGATCAGGCGCGCAGCCACGGCCGCTGCCTGGTGGTCACCGAGGAACAGCTCACCAACAGCTTCGCCCAGGCGCTGGCCGGCCGCATCGGCGACCAGTGTTTCGAGGCCCTGGACGCGCCGGTCCGCACCATCGGCTCGGTGGACATGCCCGCCATCCCGCTGAACAGCACCCTGGAGGCGGCCATGATCCCCAACGCGGACAAGGTGGGCGCCGTGCTGGAGGAACTGCTCGCGTTCTGACCAATGGATGAGCGCTTCATCCGGGTATCCCGAACGGCCCGTTACCATAGCCTCGGTGATCCATCCGTAGCGGGTCACATCTGGATCGTGTTACACGGCTACGGCCAGCTGGCGCGGTACTTCCTGAACAAGTTCGAGGGCCTGGAAGCAGGCCTGTTCATTGTGGCTCCCGAGGGTTTGAGCCGATTCTACCTGGACAAGGAACACAGGCGCGTGGGGGCGACCTGGATGACGCGCGAGGACCGGAAGCATGAGATCGAAGACCATGTTCGCTACCTCGATACGCTGACCGACCTCCTGCGTATCGAATGCCCCAGGTCCAATGGCATCAGCGTAATTGGCTTTTCACAGGGGGTGGCGACCGCCAGCCGGTGGACGGCCTTGGGGAGCGCCCGTGTTCAGCACCAGGTCCTTTGGGGTGGAAGTCTCCCGAAGGACCTGAGCGATGGACAGCTCCAGGAACGATGGTCCGATCTTGCCCTGCATCTGGTGCAGGGCAAGGATGATGAACTCGTTCCAGAGACCGTTCACCAGGAGAACAAGTCCTACCTGGACAGGCTTGGGTTAGCCTATCAGAGTTACCAGTATAGTGGTGGTCATGAATTGGATCCGGTGCTGCTCAGGCGGCTGTTGCATGCTCCCTTGGAGCAGCCCACCTGATCACATCGAGACCGCGTCGCTCATCTGCTTCCAGTCGAGCAATTCATCCAGTGTTCGGACGGACACCGAGTGGTAGTTGGGGCGGGCGCGCCCATAGATGTTCCGTGCCATGGCCTGTCCTTCCTCCGTGCGCATCAGCGCGGTGTATAGCGGTACCAGGAACTTGCGTCGACCCACCACGGTGAGGAAGCGGTCGAGGCGCGGGTACGCATCCATGTATCGTGATCCGATGCTGCGTTCCAACCAGACGGCCACGATCTCCGTGTTCCCCGAAGCGGTGAATCCGAAGGCCCGATCCAGCTCTGCCAGGCGCTCCGTTCCGAGTCCCTCGGGAAGATGTCGGAGGAAGTGCATCCATTCAAAGGTGCCCCAACCCGCGGTCGTCAGGGAAACAGCCGGGGTCCCGTCCATCCAGTGCTTGATCTGTGCATCGACCTCGGCAAAACGCTCCGATGATGGTGGGACAACGTCCTGAGGGATGCCCGGACCATATACCCACTCATCGAACGAGATCTCCGGATGCTCCCGGCCCAGGAGCTCATCTTCCAGGTAGGTCAAAAAGCGCTCGGTGGTCATGCTTTGAAAGGCGAAGGCGTCGAAATACTGCCGGAGAAAGGCATCGAAGCGCGCTCTTCCCACCACTTCCTCAACGCGCCGCAGGAAGGCATAGCCCTTTTCATAAGCCACGTCGGTCATGCCGTCATCCGGGTCACGGCCTTTGAGGTCCAGCTTCAGGTGCGTGTCTGCGCCGCGTCCTGTCGAATCCAGGCGTTGCACGGTGTGCAGCAGATCCTGATATCCGAGCAGGTCCAGCATGTCCTCGTATTCCTTGCCGTAAACGGCCTCGCAGATGCGCTTCTCAAAATAGACCGTAAAGCCTTCGTTCAACCAGAAATCATCCCAGGTCGCATTGGTCACCAGGTTACCGCTCCAGCTATGTGCCAGTTCATGAGCGATCAAGGCGGTGAGGGAGCGGTCGCCGGCAAGGATGGTAGGCGTGGCGAAGGTGAGCCGCGGATTCTCCATGCCGCCGAAGGGAAAGCTGGGTGGGAGCACCAGCACGTCGTACCGCTCCCAACGGTATGGACCGTAGAGCTCCTCAGCAGCGCTCACCATTCTTTCCATGTCGGCGAACTCCCATGCAGCGGTATCCACCATACCCGGCTCCGCATAGACACCGGTGCGCGGGCCGATCGCCTTGAAATCGAGGTCGCCAACAGCCAGCGCGATCAGATAAGCAGGGATCGGCTGGTCCATGCGGAAGGTGTACACGCCATCCGCACTACGCTTCTGCGGGTTCTGAGCGCTCATCACGGCCATTAACTCCTTTGGCACCGTGAGTTCTGCCGTGTACGTGAACCGTATCCCAGGACTATCCTGAACCGGTATCCAGGAGCGTGTGAGTATGGCCTGACCTTGTGTGAACAGGAAGGGTTCCTTACCTCCCTCGGTCTGGTTGGGAGCCAACCACTGCAAGGCCTTTGCTCCTTCTCCGGCTTCATATTCGATGGTGACCTGTGGGGTCGGCCCGGACAGTTGGACCGTCAAGGCCCGACCCAGCTTCCCTTCCTCTCCCAGCGTGAAAGCGAGGTCCTTCCCATCCTCTCCACGCACGCCATGCACAAGCAATCCATCGGTGTCGAATATGATCTCAGAGCCATGATCCGGCGCGATGGCATAGGTCACCGAGCCATTTAAGGTCTTCGCTGACAGATCGACGTTCAAGCGAAGGTCCATGTGGGTGATCACAGAGACCTCGGGTCGTGCGGCACTATGATGGTCCATGACGAATACGGAAGATCGTTCCCGGTGCGACGCAGCCTGATCGTCCTTCGGGGTATCCGTGCACCCTGCGAAGAGAAGCAGGCAGACCGCCGCGCCCAGTGGGGAGAGGCGCATATGTGGTCGGGAGCTGATAAGGCGACAAATGTAGGACGCTCGGTCGATGATCATAGGGACTCTTCTGCCGTGCTCGATAGTCATCATGATCGCTCCGGTAAGTACCGTCCATTATCTCCACAGGCTTTCCTACTTTTGCGCCCCTTGCAAGGGTCTAACGCAGCCCGGCAGAGGGATCCAAGGCACTGATGGGTCGGACTGCCAAATGCGGGACAAGTGATCTCGGGGTGTAGCGCAGCCCGGTAGCGCACTTGCATGGGGTGCAAGTGGTCGCTGGTTCGAATCCAGTCACCCCGACTGGTTGAAGAGGTCGTCCGATAGGGCGGCCTCTTTTCAGTTGAGCGAATGGCCATCTTCTACATCCTTTACTCCAAGCGGCTGGACCGGTATTACGTTGGTCACACGACCG
>JAGQVN010000141.1 GCA_020437905.1 Flavobacteriales bacterium | reverse complement strand
CTGGGTACCCGGCACGGGAGGATCCGACATGGTCCATGTGGGCTGCGTCGCCGTTCTGGTGGGTTTCATGGAATGACCTCCCATAGGACCAACAACAAGCCCCGGGCAGCGCTACCCGGGGCTTGTTGTTTTCCGTGAAGCGGGCTTCAGCGCTTGATCAGGCGGGTCGTCTGGCGCAATTCGTTCTGGCGCACCACCACACTATACATACCTGGGGCTACCAGGTCGAGCGGTAAACGCATCCGCTGCTCCCCGGCGAGCATCTCCTGCTCCATGTATCCCGCGCTTCTTCCGAGCGCATCCAGGATCTCCACAGAAACCCTTCCTGCCTGCCGAAGGTCGAGCAGGAGGTCAGCTTGGTCCAGTACCGGGTTCGGTATGATGGAAAGCCCGTCGGCGTCCGTGGTGATCAATTCGTGGATGCCGACAGGTCCGGCCTGAACGTTGATGTCATCGAGGTACAGATTGTTCCCGCCGTCACTGGTGAACTCGAACTTCATCCGGAAGTTGTTCACGTGGAACGCAGAATTGATGTTCGTGATATCGGTAAAGCCCCACTCAGAAGGATCGTTCGGAACGAATGTGCCCGGGTGGTCCGGAGCGGTGGTCAGGATATTGCTGGCGTAAAGCTGCTTCCGAAGGCTCCAATTGGTTCCGCAATCGTTGCTGACGTACACACGCAACACGTCATTGTTCCCGGAGTTCCGCTTGGCGAAGGCATATCGGAAGCTCAGCGAGATGCTGGTCGCATTGCTCAGATCGATGGTGGTGCTGGTCAGCTCATCCACCTCTCCTTCCACAGCATTGATGTTGTTCAATCGGATGCTCTTGGTCCCACTGAAACCAGCGGCACTGTAAAGGGAGAAGGAGGAATTGCCACCGAGGTCCTCAGCGAGCCAATCCGTGTTCGGGATGCTTTGTGCAACTTCCAGATCATCTGAGAACGGGGTGGGAAGACCCGGAGCGGGAAGCACGATGATGTAGTCGTTCTCCGTGGTGCTCACGGTCGTGTTCCCATCGCTTGCAGTAAGACCCACGGTGAATTGTCCGGCGCTCGTGTAGGTCACCGAAGGATTCTCGTCGTTGGAATTCGGAGGTACTGCACCAGGCAGGTCCCAATCCCAGGAGGTAACGCCATTGTAACTGAGATCATCGAACTGCACCACATCACCTGCGCAGACCACGCGGGCGTTGCTGGTGAAATCCGCTGCGCAGAGGATGTCGGTACCATCCGTGCCGGTGGCGAGCAGGTTGCCGGGCTGCCACAATTGATTCCGTTGGGCCGTGGAGGAGTTCAGCGCGGCAAGCATCCTGGCGCTCTGCCCCTGAGTGAACATTTTGGAGCAATATGAATACTCCATGAAGTTCTCCACGTTATCCAGCGATCCGCACGTATTCCCGTTCAAGTTGCAACTGGTCCATCCGATGGTGTTCGGCGTGTCCGACACATTGTCGTCCGAATTGCAATTGCTGGAAAGCGCCGGTTCGTTGGTCCCCCCCCAGGTATGCCGCAGATTGATCCAATGACCGACCTCGTGCGTCAGCGTGCGCGACCGGGAAGGACTGCTTGTGCCGATGGATCCGGTGTAGTTATGCAGCAATACGATCCCATCCGCTGCTGCAGCCCAACTGTTGGCCACACTTCCCGGGGTCAGCGTGTAGCCTGCCGCTCCAT
Organism: Flavobacteriales bacterium; assembly: GCA_020437905.1. GTDB lineage: Bacteria > Bacteroidota > Bacteroidia > Flavobacteriales_F > PHOS-HE28 > PHOS-HE28. Next base: position 12,798 of record JAGQVN010000141.1, on the reverse strand, counting down.
CCGCACTGGCGGCCACCCACACGTTCAAATACTTGTTCCGGGGCCACTGGATCAGGTTCTTCATGGTCTGCGTGCCATCGTAGGTGAGCACGGATTGCGTCCGCGTGATCCCGTTCGTGCAATTGCCGTTGGGGTCCTTCTGGGCCAGTCGGAACGTGATCCCCACATCGGCGACCAGGCTCAGGAATGCGGGGTTAACATTGTCCCAATCAGGGTTCAAACGGTTGAAATCGTCGTTCAGCACCCGCATGGCGTCATGCACCTGCTCATCACTGATGTTCTCCGGACCATTGTTGTGGATGATATGGAAGACCACCGGCAGCACATACGCATTCCCACCCCGCTCAGCATCGTCCGCAACGAATGCCTGTGTCTCCGCTTCCAGTGCCATTTCAGCCGTCTCGATCTCGGCCAATCTCACAGGATCGTTCTGGTGGAGCGGCTCCAGGTGGTGCAGCCCATGCGTGGTGCAGTAATGTTCCGGTACCGATTGGCCGAAGGCGGCACCCTGCGGTCCAAGGATAAGTGACCCAAGGATCGCGGCACCGAAAGCGTGGAATTTCATCATCGCAACAAGAGATTCTTCAGGAACAACAAAAGTAAGGTCCGACCGGTTCGGACGGTGTCATCCGAACGTCACCATCTGGGCAACACGCTTGGGTTCCAACCGGGTCCCTGCGGATGGCATCAACGCATTGCCCTGGTTATTTCCGCAGTCGGTCGAAGGCCTGGGCCAGGTCGTCGATCAGGTCGTTCACATCCTCGACCCCCACGCTCAGTCGGATCAGGGTATCGGTCAGTCCGTTCTTGAGGCGTTCCTCTCGCGGAATGCTGGCGTGCGTCATGCTCGCCGGATGCCCCAGCAGCGATTCCACGCCACCCAACGATTCAGCCAGGGTGAACAGCTTGGTGTGGGAAAGGATCGTGGTGGCATCCCCCATGTTGTCGCTCTTCAGCGTGAAGCTCAGCATGCCACCGAAGTCCCTCATCTGCCGGGCGGCCACAGCATGGTTCGCGTGGTCCGGGAACCCGGGCCAATACACCCGGTCCACTTCAGGGCGTTCCTGCAGCCATTCGGCCACTTTTCTTCCGTTCTCGCAGTGCCGCTGCATCCGCAGATGCAGGGTCTTCAAGCCACGCAGGACCAGGAAACAATCCATCGGTCCAGGTGTGGCACCGCAGCTGTTCTGGATGAAGGCCAGCCGCTCGTTCAATGCATCGTCCCTGACGATCAAGGCGCCCATGACCACATCGCTGTGACCTCCCAGATACTTCGTGACGCTGTGCATCACCAGGTCCGCGCCCAGGTCCAATGGGTTCTGCAGGTATGGGCTCGCGAAGGTGTTGTCAATGCCCAACAGGCAATTCCGCTCCCTGGCGATCGTGGCAAGGCCTTCGATATCGATGATCCGCAGCAACGGATTGGTCGGTGTTTCGGCCCAGATCAGCTTGGTGCTCGGTCCAACGGCACTGCGCACGTTGCTCAGATCGCTCATGTCCACGAAGTGGAACTTCACCCCGAACTCCTGGAACACCTTGGTGAACATGCGGTAGGTGCCCCCATAGAGGTCGTTCGTGCTCACCACTTCATCACCCGGACGAAGGAGCTTGACGACGGCATCGATCGCGGCCATACCGCTGGAGAAGCAAAGCCCGTGCTTTCCGTTCTCCAACTCGGCCATCGCACGTTGCAATGCACTTCGTGTGGGGTTGTGCGTACGACTGTACTCATATCCTTTGTGATCGCCCGGTGCGGTTTGGACGTACGTACTGGTCTGGAATATCGGGGTCATGATGGCCCCGGTGGATGGATCGGGTTCCACACCTGCGTGAACAGCTTTCGTACCGGGTCGATGGCTCATGGAAAGAGAGTGGTTACGGGCGGCGAAAGTACACAGCCACCATTAGCTGCGGGCTTTCCTTGCCGTGCGCCGCAACCACCGGGGAAGTGTGATGACCCCCACGAACAGATACAGGTAGTAGCTCAGCAAGCGCCAGATCACGGCCACGGCACCGATCAGTCCCAGCGCCGGGAACAGGTCCCCGAAGAAACCGCTGAACGCGAGCTCTGCGACCCCACTGCTTCCTGGTGTCGGGCTGATCAGCAGAATGACCCACATGATCAATTGACGGGCATAGAGGAGCAGGTGGTCGCTTACGGGAAAGAAGGCCGCAGCGAGAAAATTGATCACCAGGAACCGGAAGCTCCAGGACAAGCAGGTGGCGCTGAAAGCCTTCGTCCAGAACGCTGCCGACTTTCCCCGGAGTTCCGCCGAAGCGATCACCATGTCATCACCCACCTTCACGACGTGAGGCCGCCAGCGGCGCAGCAGACGCCAACGGAAAATGTAGAGCAAGGCGTATTTGAACGCCCTTGGTCGAAAGAAAATGGCGTAACTGACCACCGAGGTCATGCTGATGATGAAGGCATAGCCGATCCAGAAGATGGTCATGATCGGCAACCCCCAGAAGGCATTGTCCAGCTGCTGGGGAAAGAGGTCATCCATGCCGACCAGCAGGAAGACAAGGGGCACGGAGATGATATAGAAGATCTCATCCAGCATGGCTGTGACGAGTACAATGGCAGTGCTTCTCCCCAAGGGGATCCCTTCCCGATCGATGATGAACATGGCGAAGCCGGAACCACCAACTACGGAAGGGGAAAGCGACGAGGCGAACTCCCAGAGCATGATCACATTGAACGCGCTGCGCCAGTTCAGGGCCTTGTCCGTAAGGATCCGGATGCGGATCATATAGCCGAGGTCGCGCAGCGCCGTAGCCACCACTGCGAGCACAAGCCACAGGGTGCTGTACCAGGTCCAGTCCAAGCGCCCCAGAGTCTCCCGAGCCGTGATCAGGCGAAAATCTCCGCTTCCATCATCCGTGATGCGGAACTCCTTGGGGTCGCCCAGGTCCGGGATCCGGTCGTGGTTGCGGTCCACCCACTCATATCCTCCTTGTCCGGAAGGATCGGGTTCGAAGCGCGGTTTTCGCAGGTCCGAATACAGCAACCAGGCTGCGCCCATCATGCCGAGCACGATGGGCAGGATGATGCGGCTCATCCGCAGGTTCCTCCGGAACGAGCGCTCCCTCTCCTCCTCCGCTCCCTTGGGCCGCTCCATCTAAATTCGCGCTCGCCCTAAAGGTATCGTTCCACCTGCAACGGTGGGGACCACTGTCGCACGGGCCTTGCCATGCGCATTCGGACCAGAGCCCATCTTGCCCTGTTCACGGTGAACTTGATCTATGGGGCGAACTACGCGGTCGCCAAGTCGCTGATGCCGGCAGTGATCGGTCCAGCAGGCTTCATCCTGGTACGCGTCATCGGCGCCTCCGTCCTTTTCTGGCTGACAAGGTCCATGATGCCGGAACGCGTTGAATGGTCCGACATGCCGCGCCTTGCGCTTTGCGGTCTGTTCGGAGTGGCCCTGAACCAGCTGTTGTTCTTCCAGGGCCTGATGCGCACCTCACCTGTTCACGCGAGCATCATCATGGTCGCCACACCCATGATCGTGCTCGCGCTCTCCGGGCTGTTGATCGGCGAGCGGATCACCCGTAGCAAGGTGCTGGGGATCGCGCTTGGAGCTGCCGGCGCACTTTTACTGCTCGGTCTGGGAGCACAACATGGACAAGGTGGTTCGAGCCCTTTGGGCGATGCGTTCGTCTTGCTGAACGCAATTTCCTTCGGCCTCTTTCTGGTGGTGGTGAAGCCGCTGATGCGTAAATATTCCGCCGTAACGGTAATGGCCTGGTCCTTTGTTTTCGGACTTGTGCCGGTCTTTCCCATGGGCCTGAGCGAGGCGCTCGCAGTGGATTGGGCCGGGTTCACCTGGCATGTGTGGTTGAGCGTCCTCTTCGTGGTCATCATGGTGACATTCGTTGCGTACTTGCTCAACACGTGGGCCCTGAGACACGTGGAGCCCAGCGTGGTGGGGACGCACATTTACTTCCAACCGATGATGGCTGTGGGATTCGCCTGGGCCTATGTCCGCTTCAATGTGAGCATCCCTGGTGCTGCGTTGGAGACGCCAGTGATCGGACCGGTACAGGTGCTTGCAGCGCTCGCCATCTTTGGCGGAGTATACCTTGTTGGTCGAAGGTCGGAGCTGCGCTCCTGACCACAGGCAAACGTGCAAGTACAAGGCTACCTTTGGCCAAACTCCAGGGGAATGGTGGTATCGATGACCGGCTTTGGTCGGGCTGAAGCGGCATTGAGCGATAGGGGGCTGGTGGTTGAGATCCGCGCGCTGAACAGCAAGCAGTTCGATGCCCAATTGCGGCTGGCCCCTGCGTTACGCTCCATGGAGCCGCAACTGCGCCAATGGTTGGCCGACAACGTAGTTCGCGGCAAGGTGGAACTGCACGTCCATCTGGAAGCCCGCCCGGATGCAACGCGGCAGGTATTTGATGAAGGCGCGGTGAAGGCCCATTACCAGCAGCTCAAGGCGCTGGCCGCATCCGTGGCCCCGGACCATGGCACCGATCTCTTAGGCATGGTGCTCCGTATGCCGGAGGTCCTGCTCCCGGTCGAAAGGGAGCTGAACAAGGCCGACGAGGAGTTGCTCAACACCACGTTGTCGGCTGCAATGAAGGCGTTCCAAGAGTTCCGGGAGGTGGAAGGGGCCAGATTGCAGGCGGACCTGAAGGGGTGCCTTGATCGACTTGAACGTGGAACGGATGAGGTGGAAAGATCCGACCAGGGTAGGGTGGACAAGGTCCGTGAGCGCTTGAAGGGAAAGCTTTCGGAACTCGCGGTCGAGGTGGATGCCGACCGCTTCGAGCAGGAACTGGTCTACTACCTGGAAAAGTTCGACCTGAACGAGGAGAAGGTCCGCCTGAGGTCCCATTGTCAGCATTTCCAGGAAACGCTTGCAGGGTCCGTTGGTCAGGGGCGGAAGCTCGGGTTCATCGCCCAGGAGATGGGCAGGGAAATCAATACCATCGGTTCCAAGGCCAATGATGCAGGGATACAGCAGGTCGTGGTGCGCATGAAGGATGACTTGGAGAAGATCAAGGAGCAGGTCTTGAACATCCTGTAGTCCATGACCCCCCACCCAGGAAAATGCGTGATCTGTTCAGCTCCATCGGGGTCGGGAAAGACGACCATCGTCCACCATCTCTTGAAGTGTTTTCCGCAACTATCGTTCAGTATCTCAGCCACCAACCGCCCCATTCGCGATGGAGAACGGGATGGGGTGGACTATTGGTTCCTCAGTACCGATGAGTTCCTTCGTCGCGTGCAGGCCCACGCGTTCATCGAATGGGAAGAGGTTTATGCGGGTCGCTATTATGGGACACTGAAGGCTGAACTGGAGCGCATTTGGGCCCGGCGGCACCATGTCATATTCGATGTGGATGTGATGGGCGGCCTCCAGCTGAAAGAGCATTTTGGACCCTTGGCCCTTGCCTTGTTCATCAGTCCACCATCATTGTCGGTCCTTGAACAGCGGCTTCGTTCCCGCGGGACGGAGAACGAGGATTCACTGAGGATGCGCCTGGCCAAGGCAGGTCAGGAGATGGAAAAGGCCTCCGACTTTGATGCCATTATCATGAACGATGTGCTGAGCGATGCTTGCGATGAGGCCCGAATGCTGGTCGAGCAATTCCTGGAGCCTTGAAGATCGGTTGCCTCTTCGGGACCTTCGATCCGCCTCATCTGGGACACCTTTCCGTTGCCCAGGCAGCCTTGAATGGTGCGCATTTGGACCAGGTGTGGTTCGTGGTCACACCGCGCAACCCCTTCAAACAGGGACGTTCGATCAGTGCTGAGCACCATCGGCTGACCATGGTCCGAAAGCTGGTACGGGGGCGAAAAGGCATGCACGCATGCGCCGAGGAACTTTCGCTCCCCACTCCCAACTACACGGCGACCTCCCTTGCCCACTTTCGTCGCATCTGGCCCGATCATCAGTTCAGTCTGATCATCGGCGAGGACAATCTCATCGGATTCCGTGGCTGGCATGAATACAAGGAGATCCTCCGGCATCACGACCTGATCGTATACCCGCGTTCCGGACGGACCCGCTCCAACGCGCAGGCCGCCCTGAAGGGCGCCTCCATCAGGTGGCTCCAACAGCCTCTCGTGCCGGTCAGCAGTACACAGGTCCGCGAGGTTGCGCGGCAAGGTCGGGAGCCGAAAGGGCTCTTGACCCCGGCTGTGCAGAGCTACATTGAGCAAGAAGGGCTCTACGCCAGCTGAAGGGTGATCGGTCTCACGTGCTCGACCACTTTCGAGAGGTGATCCGCAAGGACCTGCAAGGCGTTGTCGAAGCGGTGCTCGTTCATCACATGCAGGTCACAGAGATCCCGATAAGGTTCCAGGTATTGCCGATAGGCGGGCATGACATGGTGCTCCCATTGATAGCGGACATCGGCCTCCCCATAGCACCGTTCCGAGGCATCTCGTTTCAGACGCCGCTCCAACTGCGTCTCCTCACTGGCTTCCACGTAGATGCGCAGATCGAAAAGCTCCCGTAATCGGGGATGATGAAGGATGAACAGCCCTTCGACCAGGATCAACGGTGCCGGTTCCAAGTGTACCCAAGATGGCTCCCGATCGCACTGGTTGAAGGTGTATTCTTTGCGCCTTACGGGTTCTCCAGCGACCAGGTCCGTCAGGTCCGATGCCAGACCGTCCAAGTCCAGACCTGTCGGCAGATCGAAGTTGACCCGTCCGTTGGGGTCAACGGCCTGCATTTCCTTGGGCAAATAGTAATCATCCTGGGAAACATGGCAGACGCTGCCCGGTTCGCATCGCTCGCGGATGGCCCGGACCAGGCTGGTCTTGCCTGAGCCACTTCCACCGGCCACGGCCACGAGATAGGCTCCAGCATGCATGGCGGCAAATGTAGACTTCCTGGGTCAACTTTCAATTTTCTGGAGCAAGTCGTAAGGCATTGATGAACAGTGGGTTGGGTGGATATTTGGAAGTTTGGCACGCGAATTGGCAGGGATAGGGCGTTAACCTGAAAAGACTTCCAGCCATGAAGAACAAGAGCAAGCGCTACGAGCAGTTGAAGAGGCAGGCCAAGCGATTGATGCTGGCCGGGGATGTCTCGACGTACATGAGCAAGCTACGGGAGCTGTATCAGCTCAGTCCCGGCGCAGGCGCATTGCCTGTCTGATAAGGTCCTGGCAAGGATGGGGGGACCCGTCGTTGTTCGGACTCGGTTTTGGTGAAAGCGTGGGTGGGGCCCTGATGGGGTCCCATCTGCGTTTTGGACGGAGCCGAACGGCCGATCATCGAAAAGTTCGACCGGAATGGACCCTTTTAAAGGATGGCACCGTAGAAGGCCCCATGACGAAGAAGGACAAGATAGCCTTCATCAAAAGCAGCAAGCGGAAAGCGCATGTATACAGCGACCTGAACAGGTATTCCGACCAGCAACTGAACGACCTCATCCGCGAGATCGTGCAGGGCCTGGTCCGGGAAAGCGAGATCATCGCCAATGCCTATATCAATGGGTATCGCTGACGCATGAGCTGACCTTACGCTGCCGAAGGCTGGAAGCGACAGGTAACCGGGCCCGGACGAAAGTCCGGGCCTTGTTACATGCGGACCGTCATCGCACCTTCTTGCGATCGTCAGGACGTTCCCACCTGCTCCGGTCCCCTGGATGGAGCGCTGAGAAATGGAACTCCGCGCCCAATGCGAGGCTCCAGGCATCCAAAAAGGGCGTTTCCCGCTGGGAGATGGCATACCACAGATACGTATCCAAGGCCACGGTCTCCACGGAGAATGACCAACCTTTTCCGTGTTCGATCCTTCCCACACGCCCACCGAGGGAAAGGAGGGCATGGAACGCTTGTGGTGGATAATAACCATCCGGGTATTCCTTCGGGATCGACAGATAGGCCAGATCTCCCAACTCCAGTAGTCCGGTTATGGCCATGGTAGGGCTTAGGTGCCAGCGGCCTATGGTGCTGCGATCCAAGGAGAACCAGGACCCGGTCAAGCGCAGCGCAAGGCCGTGGAACGCCGGTAGGTCGTATTGCGGGGCGGAGAAACCGTAGAGCAATCCGACCTGGGCCCTGCCATCAGGTACGTTCCAAAGAATGCCCGCACCGACGGTGCCCTGGTAGCCGGCGAATTGGGTGCGCAACGTCCAAACGGGCGCGCGGGTCGTATCCTCCTGGGCATGTGCCAGGATGCCGGTCAGGAGCAAGGGCAACAGGAGCTGTACCCTCATGGAAGGCTGATCAGTCGGTGGGTCACCGTGTCCGGACGGACCGACACCTCCAGAAAAGCATCGCCCCGCACCCACGGGGCCGTCGCCCAGGGAGTGCCCCCCGGAAGCGTCCCGACGGCGTAGCCATGCAAGTGGCCCATGAAAGCTGCGTTCACCGGATGCGATAGCATGATCTCCTCGAAGCGCTGACCGGGCGGACCGTTGAGCTGAACGTCCCCGGGGAAGATGTGTGCAAGGAAGATGGTGGGGCCCTGGAACGGCACTTCCAATTGTCGCTCGAGCTCGTCGTATTGCACCGGCAGTTCATTCTCGAATTCCACGTTGTCAAAGCAGATGAAGCGGACCCCACCCGCTTGGAACGTAAAGTCCCTGGGGCCGAACAAGTGCTCGAAAATGACCCGGCCACTGCCCAGGTGGTCATGATTGCCGATGATGCTGAGGACAGGAATGGAGCGCCCGTGCGCCACCTCGGCATACCAGATGAACTCCTGCGCAAGGCCCTGGTCGGTCAGGTCCCCGGCCACTATCACGAAGCGGATGTCGCCCTTGGCCTCCACGGCATCCAGGATCTCATCCAATTCCTCGTAATACAACTGCGGGTCGCCCACTACAGCGAAGCGGAATGTGTCCAAACCGTCAACGGCGCCCTGAATGCGTGGGATGGTCGTGGCGTGAAGTGCTTTCAGCTCCGCAGGCACGTCCACCTCCCAGGGGTGCAGGTCGAAGGGATCGGAGCAGCCCGCCATCGACAAAGCGATGACGAAAAGGACGGGTCTGTACCACTTCACCGCGCAAAGGTCGTTCATGTGGGTCCCGATCGCAGAAGGGCTCTGCGATCACGATCCTCCTTCGCGGCCGACCGGCTTTCCAAAAGGAGCGGCAGAATGTGCATGTCCGTTCGAGGAATGTGTCCTACTTTCATGCTTCACTCAAGCGCTCTGGTAATGAAGCACCTCTACCTTTCCTTCTTGTTGCTGCCCTCCTGGGTCAGCGCGCAATCCTTGATCTCCTATCTGCCACAGCAACGAACCGCCCTTTTGGAAGACTTCACCGGGGTGAATTGTGGTTACTGTCCGGAAGGACATGCGATCGCAGATGATCTGGAGATGGCCCATCCGGAAGAAGTGGTCGTTCTCGGGATCCATGCCGGTATCTATGCCAATCCCAGCGCGGGTCAGCCTGACTTTCGCACAGCGTGGGGCACCGCGGTCGACGCATTCTTTCCCATCACGGGTTATCCGGCCGGTGTGGTCGGTCGGCACACGTTCCCTGCGGGTCTCGTGCAGGGCAGGGGAGGCTGGACCGACATGGTCGAGCAGCTGCTCACCTTCGACTCGCCTGTGAACCTGGGCATGCGCAGCACCTTCGATCCGAACACCCGCGACCTCACCGTTGAAGTGGAGTGGCACTATACCGCGGATAGCCCCGGAGGTAGTGACTATGTGACTGTGTTGCTGAAAGAGGACCACATCATTGGTTGGCAGACCGATTATGGGAACGGCAACAACCCGAACTATGATCACACGAACGTGTTCAGGGCCTGTTTCACCCAGACCTGGGGTGATGAAGTGACCAATACGACCGCCGGCTCCAGTGAAACGCGCACCTTCACTTACAACGTCCCGTTGGACTTCGACATCGCCAATTGCGAGGTCGTGGCCTTCCTGGGTGAGTACCAGAGCGATGTGTACCAGTCACGTGAGGTGGCGGCTGACGGTGGCGAGACCCTGGTGATCAGTGACATGGTCCCCAGCGCCGATGTCTATGCGCAGTCCGTGCAGCAGGCCCCCGCAGGTTCGGCCTTTTCGGTGATCAACTACTCGGGCGTGGACCAGGATTTCGAGATCACGCTGAGCAGCATGGATGCACCGGCTGACTGGTCCAGTGAGTTCACCATACTGGGGAACACCTATGCCGGATCGGCGACCTTGACCCTGGCCGACAATGACCTGCAAACACTGAGCGCGGTGGCGATCCCGGGGCCTACGGCAGGGGTAGCCACCTATACGGTCACGGTCGCTGCCGTGAACGATCCGAACGCACCGGTGCTGAGCGAAGAGTTCCATGTGATCAGCGGCGTTTCCGACCTGATCGTGACCAATCCGGAGGCCGAACCGCACGAACCGATCTATGTGGATGCGCTGGTGGCAGCCGGGCAGGCCGGTCGCGGTAAGACGACACGGAACCACTTCATCGGTTTCGGTGAGCACAATGCGCTGGACGGTGTGCTCAATCTGTACTGTAACGTAAGCTGGACCTTCCCGGCGCTCACCGATCCCATGGTGGCCGTGCTGCAGGACCACCTGGACAACGGAGGCAACCTGATGATCGCCGGGCAGGACATCGGCTGGGATCAAAGCGGAGCGGCCTCGTCGAATGGCACCCCGATCACGGAGGCCTTCTACGAGGATTACATGCATGCCACCTATGTGGCCGACGGCTCGACCGCCAATAGCTCAGTGGACTTCCTGGATAACGATGCTGTTTTCGGTACTGTACCCAACTCGGGCATCAACAGCGTCTTCGGGTCGAACAGCTATCCGGAGGAGATCAGCCCGATCGCACCGGCCGAGGCCATCTTCAACTACAATGGGAACGCGAACAAGATCGGCGGCCTGCGCGTGCAAACATCGAATTACAAGCTGGTGTATTTTGGAGTGGGCCCGGAACAGATGAGCGATGTGGGGGTGGCCGGACAGATGATCGAACTGAGCCACGATTGGTTCTATGGACTGGTGAGCGTGGAGGAGCTGGACGCTGCGTTCATGGGAAGCGCGTTCCCCGTTCCAGCGAACGACCACCTGACCATCCGATTCTTTGACGCCCGCTCGGAGGGTGCCATTGAGGTGCATGACGCCTTGGGACGCGTGGTCATGCAAGACCGTGTCAATGGATCGGACTTCGTGGTCCTGGATGTGACGGGCCTTGCTCCCGGATCGTACAGCTATCGGATGGTCGTGGACGCTTCGGCTTCGCCAGCGCGGTCTTTCGTGATCGTTCGCTGAACGATCCGGACAACGTAACGGAAAGGCTCGGGCGACCGGGCCTTTCTGCTTCAGGGGGCCGCCGACTAATTTGGGCACATGCGCAAGTACCTTCATCTGGAACGCCTCTGCGTCGAGGCTCCCGGTCCGGTTTCGCTTGACCGGCACTTCACGGATCTGCCACTGGAACTCGGCAAGAAAGAACTGAAGGATCTGGTCCAGGATGACGTGGAGCGCATTGCCGAATTGCAGCGAAGGCTTTTTGCGGAGGACAAGCGCTCGCTGCTACTCATCTTCCAGGCAATGGACGCCGCGGGCAAAGGGAGTTGCATCAGGCATGTGATGAGCGGTATCAACCCGCAAGGCTGTCAGGTGTGGAGCTTCAAGGCCCCGAGCAAGGAAGAACTGGACCACGACTTCCTCTGGCGCCACATGCGGGCTTTACCGGAACGGGGACGGATCGGCATCCACGACCGCAGCCACTACGAGGAAGTCCTGGTGGTGAAAGTGCATCCGGAATACTTGCTCGGTCAAAGGCTACCCGGGATCGATCAGGTATCCGATGTGAATGCTGATCTCTGGGAAGCGCGCTACGAGAGTATTCGTTCCATGGAATCGCACTTGGCCCGACAAGGGGTGGTCATCATGAAGTTCTTCCTGCACATGCGTCCGGAGATCCAGAAGGAACGGCTGCTGGAGCGCATCAAGGATCCCTCCAAGAACTGGAAGTTCAGTATCGGGGATGTCGAGGAGCGGACCCATTGGGATCGCTATATGAGCGCTTATGAAGAGGCCATCGGGTCCACGGCTGCTGCACATGCCCCCTGGTTCATCGTACCGGCCGATGAGCAATGGGAGAGCAGGGCCATTGTGGCCCGGTTGATCCGCGAGCAAATGGAGGAAATGGACCCGCAATACCCGACCCTTTCCGAGAAGCTGCAGGTTGAACTGGCTGAAGGGGAGCGCCGTCTGATGGAGGAGTGAGCAGGACTTGCTCAGCGGTTAGATTTATACCCCAAGACAGTTGAAGATGAAGAGATGGAGGATGCGACCCGATCCGGATGCAGCCGCAGTAGCGGCGCTGACCCACGACCGATGCCCTGAACCACTGGCACGCCTCTTGGTCCAACGGGGGATCACGGCTCCTGAACAGGCTTCCTTGTTCTTCCGTCCGACAGTGGAGCAACTCCACGATCCCATGGAAATGGCCGATATGGACAAGGCCGTGGAACGGATCGAACGTGCGCTGGGGGACGGTGAGCGCATCATGGTCTATGGTGATTACGATGTGGACGGCACCACAGCCGTGGCTTTGATGTATTCGTTCCTGGCCCGCTTCACCGGCAAGTTGTCCTTCTATATCCCTGACCGCTATGCCGAAGGTTATGGTATCTCTTTCGAAGGGATCGAACATGCCCGTGAGGAAGGCGTGTCGCTGATCATCGCCCTTGATTGCGGCATCAAGGCCATCGACAAGGTGGAGCGGGCCAACGGTCACGGCATCGACATGATCATTTGCGATCATCACCGGCCGGGTTCGGAACTGCCGAAGGCTTGTGCGGTGCTTGATCCCAAGCGGGATGACTGCCCCTATCCGTTCAAGGAATTGAGCGGCTGTGGCATCG
>JAGQVN010000140.1 GCA_020437905.1 Flavobacteriales bacterium | reverse complement strand
GTTGTTCGCTTCGATCACGCTGTTGCCTTCCTTCACCGGTACATCGAGCACCATGCCTTCGATGGTGCTGCGGACCAATGTGAGGGTGGCCCCGGCCGCGCTCTTGGTCACCCCTTCCCGAACGATCTCCAGATTGTCCTCGGCTCCCCGGACTTCTTCCCGCGCATTGTTCAACGCGATCTGATAGGTCTGGAACTCCGCCTCGGAGATGACGCCCTTTTTCACCAGGGGTTCGTTGCGCTCGAAGGTGCGCTGTGCGTCCTCCATGCCGATCATGGCGCGCCGCACGCGGTTCTCCGCATTGGTCAGGCTCACCATGTCCGGGATGATCTGGATCTTGGCCAGGACATCGCCTTTCTTGACGGCGTCGCCAGCTTCGACATACAGCTCCTTGATGATCCCGGAGACCTGGGGCTTGATCAGGATCTCCTTGCGCGGTATCACGCTTCCGTTGGCCACGGTCTTCTTGATGATGTTGCGCTTTTCAGCGCGCTGGATCTCGTACTCAGCGGGGGCTTCCACCGACTTCTGGTAGAGGAACCAGAGCGTCCACAGGAAGAGGCCGGCAAGCAGGATCAATAGGGTGATGCGAAGGATACGTCTCATGGGTCTTTCGGATCGAACAAGGATGCTATTCTGCGCGCAAGGCGTCGATGGCTTTGATGCGCAATGCGCGACGGGAAGGGAAGAGACCGGCCAGGAGCCCACTGACCAGGAGTACGGTCAAGGCGACAAGGGCCACGCTCAGGTCCACTTCGGGGGAAGCGAAGAAATCACTTTCAATGCCGATCGCACCGATGGCCTCCAGCAACGCCACCCCACCGACAAGTCCGATGTAGCCGGCGATGAAGGTGAGGCTGATGGCCTCCAGGATGATCTGCACGGTGATGCTTGCCGGCGACGCACCGATGCTGCGCCGGATACCGATCTCCTTGGTGCGTTCCTTGATGATGACCAGCATGATGTTGCTGATGCCGATCACACCTGCGATCAACGTGAGGATGCCCACGGTCCAACTCAGCGCACCGATACCGATGAACAGCATGCTCATCATGTTGAACATCTGTTGCATGTTCCAGCTCCCAAAGGCGAGCGGGTCCTCAGGATGCACCTTGTGCCGTTTCGCCATCAGCAATTTCACCTCCTTTTCGATCTGAGCGACCTCCACACCGGGCTTTCCTGTAACGCTGAACCAATGGACCATATTGATCGAGTTGAAGGCCTTTTGGAAGGTGGAAAAGGGAATGTGGATGTCACCTGACTTGTCCTCGCCCATCTCGGCGCTGGCCCGGGGATGGTGGACACCCACCACGCGGAAGTAGACCCCCTTGATCTTCAGGTATTCACCCATGGGGTCCACATCCTTGAAGAGCATGCGTGCCACCTTACTGCCGATGACGCACACCTTGCGCTCGTCGCGGATGTCCTTTTCGTTCAGGAAGCGGCCTTGCAGGATCCGTGTTGCCTGGATCTTGATCACGTCGGGAATATCCCCGTAGACATTGAAGGCTCCGGTGCTGCCCTTGTAGCTCACATTGTTCGCATCGCGCCATCCACCCAGTTGCAAGCGAGGTGCCACCACATCCACACCTTCCACACCGGTCCGGATGGCATCGATATCACTGTTCTCGAAGTTGAACCGACGCCCCCGTTGGAAGCCTTCAAAAGGCATGGAGGTGCGCATGGTCCAGATGAAGCAGCTGTTGGTGGCCCAGCCTTCGAACGATCCCAGTACCCCGCTTCGCAGGCCGTTCCCCATGCCGAGCATGACGATGAGCATGAAGATGCCCCAAGACACACCGAACATGGTCAGGAAGCTCCTCAGCTTGTTCCTGCTGATGGTCATCCAGATCTCGTCCCAACGGTCCCTGTCGAACATGGTCTATTCGTCCCTGAGCGCTTCTATGGGGCGGATGGCGGCGGCCCGGCGTGCGGGTATCAGCCCGGCGAAGGTGCCTGCTGCTACCAGGATAAGGGTGGCGTATACGGCGATGGACAGATCCACCTCCTGGTCGCGGAACATCTCCGATCCGGGGATCTTCCCGCCGATCCATTCCAGCAGGCCCACACCGCAGACCAGACCCATATAGCCTGCCACGGAGGTCACGAAGATCGCTTCCAGCAGGACCTGACCGATCACATTGGCCGGTGTGGCCCCCAGGGCCTTGCGGACCCCGATCTCCCGCGTGCGTTCCTTCACCACGATGAGCATGATGTTGCTCACACCGACAATGCCCGCGATGATCGTTCCGATCCCGATGATCCACAGGAACCCGCTGATCCCCGCAAAGACCTTGTTGAAGGTGGAGGCGTTCTCCACGTTGTTGTTCAACCACAGCGCCCGTTCATCGGCAGGGTCGAAGGAATGACGCCGCGACAGGATGTTCACCGCCCGTTCCTCGGCCATCTTCGAACCCACCAGGGTATTCTCCGCGAAGCTGAACACGATGCGGTCGACCAGGTTCTGCGCATTGAACACCCGCTGCGCGGCGCTGAGCGGAATGAACACCGCGCTGCTCTGGTTCTGACCACGTCCACCGGACTCGAAGGCATACATGCCGACCACTTCGAACGGGATGCCGTTCACCTGCACCCAATGGTCCAGTGCCTCTTCCTCCTTGAACAGCGCCTCCTTGGCATCCTGGGCGATCACGATGACCTTGCGGGCCTCCTTCTGGTCCACCTCATTGATGAATCTTCCCCGGGTGATCACCTGGGATTCTAGCATCTGGTATTCCGGCTGGATGCCCTTGATCGTGAAGTTGCCGTAGTTCTTGCCGTAGTTCAACTGGCTTCTTCCGCGCCACAGGCGATACTCCCCACTGAGGTACTGCACGCCCGGGACGCCGT
>JAGQVN010000139.1 GCA_020437905.1 Flavobacteriales bacterium | reverse complement strand
GGTAGGTCCCGCTCAGCGGATCACCGGTGGCCTGTATCAGCCGGTCGACCATGAACACCAGGGAACTGTCGCCCCGTTCCAGGTACGACGGAAGCAAGGCAAGTATCCGCCAGTGTGACGGTGCGCCATAGGTGCGTTCAAACCCGCTCATGAAGGCCCTTTCGTAGAGTTCGGGCCACGGCAGGTGGTGTTTGGACGGGACCGAAGCGGTTGTGCCACTGCTTAAAAAGGTGATCCCCTGTGGTGTCCCGTCCAGGCGGATCTCCCGCTGTTTGAACAAGGTGATCGGCAGGCAGGGGATATCCGTGATGTCGCAGATCTCGGAGCACCGGATCCCCAGGCACTTCAGGAATTCCTTGTATACGGAGTTCTCCGAAGCATGCAGCTGAAATAAGCGAAGCGCCCATGCGTTGAATCCCTGTTCGCTCCGGATGCGAAAGGGTGCCTGAAGCATCGATGTCGGATCGGAGGAAAGGTCCATGGAAAGGGAGTGAGCACCTTACTTTTGCAGCAATGGCGGACCGTTCAAAATTAGTCCTCGCCCTCGCGATACTGGTCGTTTTGCTCAGTGGCTGCCTGAAGTCGGAGGAATTCCCGAACGAACCCCGGATCGAGTTCCTGTCGTTCGAACGAACCGGTGATTCAGCAGTGGTGACCATTTCGTTCACGGACGGTGATGGGGATATCGGTCTCGCCGAAGGGGACACCTTTCCGCCCTATGATGAACCTCCGTACGACAAGAATCTCTACCTGGAATACGAGGAATTTGAGGAGGGCGCATGGGTGCCTGTCCAGCTTGGTGTGTCAAGCCTGATCGGATATCGGATCCCGGTTATCACACCCACAGGTCAGAACAAGACCTTGGAGGGGGAGATCGCTATACGGCTTCAACCGTTCGTATTGTTCCATCAGCCTGATGCCGATACCATTCGTTATGGTATCCGCCTGTTCGACCGTGCCCTGAACGAAAGCAACAAGGTGTATACGGGCACCATCCTGGTCCCCTGAAGGGTGCCGTGCATTCCAAGGCCTGCATCCGGGCGCTGATATCTTTGACATCGGTATGAGACCACTAACGCCTCGCCAGGTATCCCTGTGGGCTGCGGCATTGGTGGCGGCCCTGATCGGTCTGCTCGCTGCAAGTTCCCAGTTCCTCTTGGACGGGGCGGTGGATCCGATCTCCACGGGGCTTCTTGCGATCGGAGCCTTCGGCATCTCCTTCGGTGTGCTGTGGTACTTCCTACAACGGTTCGTTCAAGACAGGATACGCGCCATTTACAAGGCGGTGCAAGGAGGACGCGCGGGATCCTTGGGTTCACCGGAGAAGCTGCGAATGGATGAAGATGTGCTCGGGGAGGTGAACCGTGAGATGCTGGATTGGGCTTCGGAGCGACGGAACGAGATCAAGGGGCTCCGCGAACGGGAGCGTTTCCGTAGGGAGTTCATCGGAAACCTGGCACATGAACTGAAGACGCCGATCTTCAACATCCAAGGGTATATCCTCACGTTGTTGGAGGGTGGTTTGGAGGACGAGAAAGTGAACCGTGACTTTCTGCAGCGGGCTTCTGCCGGTGTGGAGCGCTTGAATAAGATCGTGGAGGACCTGGACATGATCACCAAACTGGAAAGCGGGATCATGGACTTGAACATCAGGCGCACGGACCTGCATGCCCTGATCGATGAAGCCATCAAGAGCATTGAGATCCGGGCCAAGGAAAAAGGTGTGCGTGTGATGAACTTGGTGCCGCCTGGAAAGCTGGTAAAGGCGGATGAGGACCGGTTGATGCATGTCTTCATGAACCTCTTCCAGAACGCCATCAACTACGGAAGGGAGGGGGGCTATTGTCGGGTCGCGGTGGAGGATATCGATGATGAAGTGCTGGTGGAGGTGAGCGATGACGGTATCGGCATCGGCCCCGAGCACCTGCCCAGGCTGTTCGAACGCTTCTATCGCGTAGGTTCGAGTCGCTCCCGCAATGAGGGGGGGTCGGGCCTTGGTTTGGCCATCGTGAAGCACATCATCGATGCGCATGGGTCCACCATCACGGTCAAAAGCGAGGAAGGTGCCGGAACGACCTTCGTCTTCAATTTGAAGCGATCGCGCTGATCGGGCCTTTCAGGGAAAAGACCTGGAGGAGGTCGTTATTGTTGGCCACCACGATCGCGGGGGTGCGTTCCCTACCCAAATGGATCATCGCCAGGTCCTTGACATGGCCCCATGCGAAGAAACCCGAACGAGCCAGGTCCAGGGGCCGGAAGCCGCCGTGTCCGTCACCCAATAGGACAAGACCATGACCGCCATCGTAACGAACCGTTTCCACTTCCGCGCCCCAGTCGTTCCCTGCCGTCACCATGTCCGGGATACCGTCCGCGTTCACGTCCAGGACCACGATCCCGTTGATCGGGGCGAACTGCGCTTCCACCGGCAGGTCTTGGACCGTGAAGCGCCCTGTACCATCGTTCAGATAGACCGAGGATCGCATATGGGTGGCCTGCAGGTGCAATGCCTCGCGCAGTTTTTCAGGGGTATAGATGGCATCCAGGTCAGCTCGTGCGAATTCATCGTACGTCTTGAACCGCTCCAGGATCATCTGACATTGCTGCGATGAGCATTCCCGACCCCGGACCGGCAATTGCGTCCCTCCCTTCTCCTTGGCCAGAACGATATCGCTCCGACCGTTGTCGTCCATATCCCCCCAATAGATGTGCAGTGGGTGCTCCCCGTCGGCTTGGAACTTGCTGTTCCAGCCTTGGTTGCCGGCTACGATGTCCAGATCACCGTCCCCGTCCAGATCGGCCATGGCCAGCGCGTGCCACCACCCCTCTGTTCCCGCAGGAGGACCCTGTCCGGGCACCCGCGCGAAGTGCCCGCCTTGGTTCGTCAACAGTTCCAGTGGCATCCACTCGCCCGCGAGCACAAGGTCCGGGTCCCCATCGGTATCGAGATCCGCGAACTCAAGCGCTGTGATCATACCCGGGCCCATGGCCTGCGGGGCGAGGTCCTTGGTCCGGTCGGAGAAGACACCTGAGCCATCGTTGATCAATAGATAGGAACGAGGCGCGAACGGATAGTGGGCCGGGGTGAGCCTTCCGCCGATAAACACGTCCAGGTCCCCATCCGCATCGACATCAGCCACCGCAAGGCGCTGAGCGCTGGTGGTCATGGATGGCAGGGCACTTTCATCATGAAGGAAGCGGCCCCGGCCTTGGTTCCGATAGAAGCGCTGTTCGAAGACGCGGCTCCGGATGTCGTGCTCGTTCGATCCCGAAAGCACAAGCAGGTCCTGATCGCCATCCCCGTCCGCATCGAAGAACTTGGACCCCAGGTGCTCCTGGTCGGCATGCCCTTCCCAGGGTCCGGCCAGCCGCTGGAAGGAGCCATCCGAACCCTGTAATAGCAAGGCGCTCGACCTGCCATGGGCGCTTCCCGTGAAGACATCCTCCAGGCCATCGCCGTTCGCATCGCCCACGGCAAGTTGCGGCCCAAGTGTACTGAGCTGATGAGGGAGGAGCACCTCCTTTTCAAAGTCGTTGTACACGTTCTCTTCGTGCCGATGGTCACTGAGGCCGGGAACGTGCCGCTCGATGAAGTAAGGCTCGGGTCCGGGGAGCGGCTCAGGTCCAGCAGTAGCCTCTTCCTGGTGCAATCGGATCACTTGATCGGCAGCTATTCCTGCCAGCAGAGTACGCTTTCCATTCGGCCAATCCACGATGAGCGTGTCCACATGCTGCCCTTCGCCCAGACCAAAATGTAACAACGGCTCCACAGCGCTTTGATAACCTCTGGTGGGTCGTAGTTCCGCCACTTGTCGCGATCCCTGCGTTCGGATCTCCACGAACGCCCCCAGCGCATGTGCCTCACCTGCGCGGAGGTCCAGCCGGAGGTAGTGGTTCCGGCGCAGGCGGTCTGCACGATTCTCGTATAGGGATACCGGTGCGTCGAGATCATTGATGATCAGGTCCAGGTCACCATCATTGTCCAGGTCCCCATATGCGGCGCCATTGCTGTTCACTGCGTCGCGGAAACCCCAGGTCTCGGAACTATCCGAAAAGGTGAGCCGTGCGCGACCATCGGGTCCGGCTCCATCATTTCGGAAGAGATAATTGCGGATGCGCGTGGAGGGGACCAGGTCCAGCTTCTCAAAGAATTCGCTGCCTGACCGGAGCTGGTCGTACACACGCTCCTGATAGTCGTTGTTGCGGATGTCCCGTTTGAAGCCATTGGTGATCAGCAGGTCCTTCCATCCGTCATTGTCCAGATCGGCAAAGAGCGGTCCCCAGCTCCAGTCCGTGCGCGCCACACCGGCCAACTGGGCGATCTCGCTGAAAGTGCCGTTCCCGTTGTTCAGTTGAAGCGTGTTCACCATGTACTGGAAATGATTGCCTGATGCGACAATGGCCCAGAAGACCATGGGAGCCATGCTGCCCATGTTCGACTTGCTTCGGAAGTGGTCCGAGGCGGTCATGTCCAACACCATGATGTCCTGATGGCCGTCGTTGTTGAGATCGGCGATGTCACATCCCATCCCGAAATTGGAAATATGCCGGGTCCGTTCAATGATCTCATTGCGGAACCGGCCATCCGGCTGCGCCATCCAGAGCGCGTCGGCCACATCAAAGTCATTGGCCAGATAGAGGTCTGAAAGGCCATCCCTGTCGATGTCCGCTATGGAAAGTCCGAGCGTGTAGCTCAGGTCCTGCACCCCGGCCTCGCGCGTGATGTCCGTGAACCGCCCTCCTTCGTTCCGGAACAGGCGACATGAAGGGCCTAACCCATCGCGTATCAGGGCTTTGAACTCACTGGTCTTCACCCCTCGCATTCGGCTGCGCGGATGGTTGGCCACGAACAGGTCGAGGTCTCCGTCGTTCTCCAGGTCGAAGAAGGCCGCCTGGGTGGAATTCGTCGTATCCGCGATGCCGAACTCCCGCCCCTGTTCAGAGAAGGTCAGATCCCCGTTGTTCAGGTACAGCAGGTTCCGGGTCAGCGTGGGGTCCTGCACAGGCCCACTGCGGCAGACATAGATATCCAAGTGACCATCGCCGTTCACATCGGCCATGGTCACACCGCTGCTCCATCCTCCCGGGTCCGGCCCCAAGGCGCTCTCTGTGATGTCTTCGAAGCGCAATTCCCCCAGGTTCCGGTAGAGGCGATCGCGAACCTGGTTCCCGGTCAGATATACGTCCGACAACCCATCCCCATCGATATCGCCTATGGCCACCCCGCCACCATTGTACGCGTAGACGTAAGTGAAGTAGTTCATATCCGGGGATTCCTGGAGCTGATTGGTGAAATCCAGGCCGCTTTCGGAACCCGGTATTTTACGGAAGAGCGAACCATCGAACTCGCTGGATGATCCATCGACCACCTCGGTGTCCGCATCAGAACAGGCATGGAACAGACTTATCCCTGCCATCAGGAATAGAATGCGGGACCTCATGTCAGCGAAGATAGACCCACCTGAAGCGCTGTTCAGCGCATGGATAGCATATCGCTCTTCGTGTTGAAGCCAAAGAGTTGCAGCGGATAGTTGTTGCTTGCCACAAGGATCCGGGGCTTGTTCCCGACCCCGTTCCTGACGACGGCAAGGTCGCGGACGTTCGACCAGACGAAGAAGCCACTTTCTTGGATGCTCATAGGGGCGAACCCGCCCTTGCCATCTCCAAGCAGCACCCTTCCCGTGCCTGCATCGTAGCGGACGGTCTCCACTTCGGCACCCCAGTGGTTCCCGGCGCAGATCAGGTCCAGGTTATCGTCCCCGTTGACGTCGAATACGACGATCCCTTTCATGGGCGCGGTCTGAACGATGTTGGGCAGATCGCTGAGGGTGAAGGTCCCATCTCCGTTGTTCCATGCGATCGCCGAGCGCATCCTGTGGGCCTTCAGGTGGATGGAAGAAGCGATCTTCTCCGGCGAGTAGATCTGCTCCACGCTGGCATGTGCGAATGCCTTGTAGCTCGGAAACTTCTCGAGGATGTCCGGACACTGCTGGGATGAACACTCCCTTCCGCGTACCGGGTACAGCACATCGCCCTGCTCCTTTGCCAGAACCACATCAGGCTTGCCATTATCATCAAAATCGTTGAAGTAAACATGCAAGGGATGATCGGCGGTCCCATGGAACTTGCTGTTCCAGCCTAGGTTCCCACAGACCAGGTCCATGTCGCCGTCCTTGTCCAGGTCGCTCGGCACCATCCTTTCCCACCATCCTTCACTGCCTTCGAGACCGGTCCTTTCGGACCAGGGTCGAAAGGACCCGCCATCGTTGCGATGCAGGGCAATGGGCATCCATTCGCCCATGGTCACCAGGTCCAGGTCCCCGTCCGCGTCATGGTCCATGAACAAGGCATCGGTGACCATGCCGGGCTCTGCCAGATGTGCAGCACGTTCCATGGTCACATCCGAGAACTGGCCGGTACCATCGTTCACAAGCAGGTAGCTTCTCGGTGACCTTGGATATTGTCCAGGGATCACACGCCCTCCCACGAAGAGGTCCTCGTCGCCATCGCCATCCACGTCGCCAACAGCACACCGCATCGCGCTGGTCATCAGGAGGGGGAAAGCATCCGAGCGAAATGCGAATCGACCCTTTCCATCGTTGAGGTACAAGCGCGGTTGGAAATGGTGTTCATACTGGTTCGTTTCGTTGCTGCCGCTCATCACCAGCAGGTCCATGTCCCCGTCACCATCCGCGTCGAAGAACTGGCCGCCCATATCCTCACGATCGGCATGATCCGCCCACGGTCGCGAAGCGGATCGGGTGAAACTCCCGGACGCGTTGCCCAGGAACAACTCTCCGCTTTGTTGCCGGGCCCCGCCGACGAATACGTCGTCGTGGCCATCCGAGTTCACGTCGGCCACACACAGCAGCGGTCCATCCTCGGATCGTTTATGCGGGATAAGGACCTGGATGGCGAAATCGTCCCAGCCGTTCTCCACGTGTTTGAACGCGGGTGCCGATGTACGGTCCTCCACAAACATGGGTTGAACGACCTTTTTCTTTCTGGCAGGCTTGGCACTTGATCGCTCGATGGTCACCACCTGGTCAACAGGAATGTCGTTCAACAGGCTCTCCGTTCCGTCCGGCCATGTCATGACCAGTTCTTGTACACGGGTCTCCGGCCCCAGTCCGAAGTGGAGGATGGGTTCCACACTGCTCTGGAACCCCCGGCAGGGTTGCAGTTCCTGGAATTGAATGCCGGCGCTGGTGGTCAGCGTCACCTGACAACCCATGGCCAAGGCCCCACCTGCTCCTTCGGGCCGCACCCGCAACCAATGGTTCCCGCTCCGTTCTGAGCGATTCTCATACACCTGGCTCGGTGCTTCCATGTTGTTGATCACCAGATCGAGGTCACCATCCGCATCCAGGTCGGCATATGCTGCCCCGTTCGAGTTGACAGCCGAAGTGAACCCCCATTCCTCCGATACATTGGAGAATGTCAGGTCCCCGTTGTTCCGGAACAGGTAGTTCCTGATCTTGGTGGCAGGGATGAGGCTCAGCATATCCTCATAGGTCACTTTCTGTTGTTCCTTGGCGATCTTCTCTGCGGCAATGGTATAGTCATTGTCCCGTGTATCCCGTTTGAAGCCATTGGTCACCAGCAGGTCCTTCCAACCATCGTTGTCCAGATCGGCCAACAGCGGAGCCCAGCTCCAATCCGTCTTCGAAATGCCTGCCAGTTGTCCCACTTCGCTGAACGTACCGTTCCCATTGTTCAGTTGCAGCGTGTTGAACATGTATTGGAAATGGTAGCCGAATTGCACCGAATTCCAGAACTCTTCGGTGCTCATGGCCCCCATGTTCATTTTCGAACGCACATGGTCCTCGCTCACCATATCCAGCACGACGATGTCCGGCAATCCATCGTTGTTGTAGTCTGCGATATCGCATCCCATGCCATTGTTCGTGATGTGACCGGTCCGCTGCCTCACCTCCTCGGCATACTTGCCGTTCGGTTGACCCATGTACATGAAATCCCGCTCCATGTAATCATTGGCCACGTATATGTCCTGGATCCCATTCCCGTCTAAATCGCTGACACATACTCCGAGTGCGTAGCCCATGTTCCAAAGACCGCTTTCCGCTGTGATGTCCTTGAATTTGCCCCCTTCGTTCCGGTAGAGGCGGTCGCTGGGGCTCTTCCGTTGGACGATCAATCGTGCGATATCGTCGTTGAAGAGCTTCGAACCGCTTTGTAACGGAGCATTGATGACGTACAGGTCCAGGTCACCGTCCCTGTCCTGGTCGAAGAAAATGCCCTGTGTGCTACGCGTAGTGTCGGCCACTCCCCAGGCTTCAGCGACCTCCTTGAACGTGCCATCCTGTTCATTGATGTACAGCAGGTTGGTCCGCATCGCTGGTTCCGGATACCAGCCGGCCCGGCACACATATATATCCAGCCAGCCGTCGCCGTTCACATCGGCCATCGATGCGCCGGAATGCCATCCATGTTTCTCCTCCTTTGGGAGCGCATTCTCGGTGACGTCCTCGAACCGCAATCCACCCTTGTTCAGATAAAGCTTGTCGCGCGTCAGGTTGCTGGTGAAGTAGATGTCAGGTAGTCCATCGTTGTTCACATCACCAATGGCCACGCCCCCTCCATTATAGAAATACTCGTAGATATAGTAGTTCTGTTCGTTGTTCTCCGGAACGGAGTTTAGGAAGTCAATGCCCGTATCCTCCGATGGGCGGGCCAGGAACAAGCCTTCCAGTGCTTGCTGCGGCGTAGCGTGGGAGCCGGTGGGAACCTCCTCGGGTGTGTCCGAGCAGGACAGGAGCAAGCAGACGAAGCTCAAGGGAATGGAAGTGCGCAACATGGCGGTCCTGTTATAGTTCCCAAGGCGCATACGCACCCCGGACATGGGCAAAGTACGACTGTATGGAGACCGGTACAAGGGCTGACGGTCGGGGTCTAACGCTGGATCTCCTCCCAGAACTGGATCTCCTTCTCGTTGTTCACGCTGATCCGCGCCACATCCTGCCATGTGGTCACCTTGCCGGACACACAGACCTTCCTATTCAGCAGATAGGTCTCCGGATCATAGCTGAAGTTGGGCCCATTGTAGTCCCACACCGTTGCATAGAAATCCTGGTGAGGATGCAGCCGATCCATGTTCAGATAGATGGCGTTCGCCTTTACGGTACGGCGCGTGGATACCACCGTCCCGCAGATGGTCACTTCATTGCCTATGTGGAATTTGGCCTGAGCCGTATTGAACATGCCCTTGGGAAGCGGGGGCTTGATCGGGGGTACTTCGCCGAAGAACGGATCGCCCTCGTGGTACCACGGCTTTGGGTCGTTCTGTGCCTCTATGGCGCCTTCAATGTCGTCGGGAACGGAATGGAACAGGTCCAGCCCGGTCAGTGCTTCGATCGAGTCGATGGTCACCGCATAGCTCATGGGCGCCTCCGTGTTCGGCCCGTTCTCGAGCAGGAACGCGATGCCCTTCTTCTCCGGACCATCCAGATCGGCGATCGCCTTGAAGTAGCGACGAGGGATCCGAACCGTGGCTTGGGCGTCCGGGGTGCTGAGCCGATCCATGCCCTCGCTCAAGACGGGTCCGGTGACCACAAAGACCCGTTCATTACCATAGCGCACCGATCGACGTACCCAATCCTCCAGCTCCGCCCACACCCCACGGTTCAGGTCGGCGGCCTGTGGAGCAATGTTGCTGTAATAATACGTGGCCTCCAAAGCTTGTTGGCTCCACCGCATGTCGGCACTGGGCACCATGTGGCCACGGTCGTAGCCGCTATACCAATATTCCTTGAACAGGTCGATACTGCCGGTCGCTTTGGGGTCCGCCTTGAAGGTGTCTATCCGCGCCAGGTTCCCGGTGACGATATCGGGTGTAACGATGTGAGCGGTCCAGCGCGGAACATGATGCGAAGGATCATAGACCAGGCTATGGCCGGGGTGATCGATCCGCTTTTCTCCCTGTCCCATGGCCGGAAGGCCCATCGCATAAAGGTCGCGTCGCAGGATCGCCAATTTGGTGTTCTCCAAGTGGGAAAGCAGGGCCATGCGATCGGCATCCACACGCTCCAGTGCTGCCGCGAGCGAGTCCGAACGCTTGTCCAGTCGGTCCTGACCAATGGCCTGAACAGCCGGGAAAAGAAGTGCGACCAGCAGGGCCTTCGCAACGTGTTCCATCGTTCTTCAAAAGTAGAGATAGCCTGCTACGCCAGCATCATGCCAAGTTCATCCAGTGCGTCGCCGAGCAACCGGGCGTGCCCGGATCGAACTTCAGCTCTGGTCGTCCATTCCGACAGGACTTGGCCGATGTTCAGCTCGCGCTGCGGCTGTACCAGATGCGATCCCTGTTCGGCGCATAGTCCGGCCAGGTATTCCTGCTCGGGCTGGCCCGGGGTCGGGACAAGCAGGGCCCGTCGGCCCGAACGAGCGAGGTCCATGAGCGAACTGTAGCCACTACGGCATACCACGAGCCGCGCACTGCATATGGCGGATCGCAGGGCCTCCGTCGGAAGATGCCCGCACATGGTGATCCGATCGGTTCTTACAGGTTTTCCGGATCCCGGCTGACCCAGGATGATGAGATGGCGTCCGGAAATGGCTTCCAGTTGTTCGAAGATCGACCGTTCGAACAACGTACGATGTGGCTCCGGGCCGCTGATCACGGCCACCACATCGTAGTTGGGATCCGGCCCATTGTCCGTGCATGGCTTGAACCTGCTCTGGATACCGATGAACCGGACATGATCGGCGATGATACCACCATGGGACAGCTCACCTGCCAGTCCTGGCGCGTCAGGACCATCCGGCACCCAACAACGGGAGAAACGATCGGTATAGCGACGATGCATCCATCGCAGGAGCCCCTGGGCAAAGGGTGCAACAGGGAAAAGCTGATGCGTGATGAGCACGGTGGGTATCTGTTCGGTGCTTAAGCCAAGGCGCTGATCGCTGATCACGGCGTCGAGCCTTAGCCGCGGGATCATCTCCCGCAGGATGCTGCCCTCTCGCCGGATCGATCGGAGAAAACCGGGGAACTGCAGCGCCATATGCCACATCATGAGCCCACCTGATGCATAGCTCACGTGGTGACCAGGGAGCCGGTGATGCTCCAGTTCGGGGAACTCGCCGCGCAACAATGCGCTCGGACCACCATCCGCAGCGAGCACCACAGTTGCTTCTCGTTCGTTCAGCGCTCGGATGATCGGAACACACCGCGCGGCATGGCCCAAGCCCCAATCCAACGGTGCGACCAGTATGCGTTTCCCCTTCAGCACGCGGACCAAAGGTCTGCACGGAGCAGTGGTCCTCGCTGCTGCGGCCCTATTTTCGCGGGCCTTTTCCTGCTGCGAGCATGGGCAAGAACAAACAATTCCGCTTCACGCAGAACGCCACCTTCGATCATGTGGTTCAGCCGGGTTATCAGGAGCTCCGGGAAGATAGGTTCCCCTTGAAGGGTCGCTGGAAGGAGATCCACTTCGAACGCGACGCTCCCATCGTGCTGGAGCTCGGTTGCGGCAAAGGGGAATACACCACCGGTCTGGCCCGGCTGGACCCCTCACGGAATTACATCGGAGTGGACATCAAGGGCGCGCGCATCTGGCGAGGGGCGCGAACCGCCATGGAGCAAGGCCTGACGAACGTCGCCTTCCTGCGTACGCATGTGGACCATATCACATCATGTTTTTCGAAGGACGAAGTGGACGCCATATGGCTCACCTTCAGCGATCCGCAGCTTCGAAAGGCACGCAAACGCCTGACCAGCGACCTCTTCCTGGAGAGGTACATGGCCATCCTTCGCCCCGGTGGATCGATCCATCTGAAGACCGATAGCCCGGTCCTTTACGAATTTACCATGGAGCAGGTGGAGCGCCACGGCCTGCTCCTATTGGAACATAGCAGGGATGTATATGCCGAGCTCGTGCCACGGGTCCCTGAACAGATACGGGACATGTTGAACATCCGAACCTTTTACGAGTCCATGTGGCTGCAGGAGGGCAGGAAGATCCACTTTGTCCAGTTCGAGCTTCGTTGAGCATGGCTCGCAAACAGGTACGTGAGGGCGCTGTTCAGGAACGCGATTTCTTTCAGGATGTAATGGATGTGGTCCGCTTGGTGCCGAAGGGCCGGGTGACCACGTATGGCGCCATTGCCCGGTACCTCGGCGCGGCGCGAAGTGCGCGCATCATCGGCTATTGCATGAACAGCAGCCACGCGGTGCGGCCACCGGTCCCTGCCCACCGGGTGGTCAACAGGAATGGTGTACTGACCGGCAAGCATCATTTCCCCGACAACGCTCCCATGCAGAAGTTGTTGGAGGCTGAAGGTGTGCATGTCGTGAAGGACCAGGTCGAGCGGTTCCATGAGCTTCTGTGGGACCCCATGGTCGAGTTGGACTTCCAGGAATAGTTTCATTCAGCCTTGTCAACGCTCGCAGAGCCACTAATTTTGTGCGGATGATCGTTGCTCAGAACGGGATATTGCGCGATGACGCTGTGTGTTCATTGGTCGTGGACCAGGACCAGCGCCTTGTGCGTTTGACATGGAAAGGCATGGTGCCGGGCGCAGTATACCGGGAGGTGCTCCTTCAAGTGCTGGATACCATCACGTTGAACGGACTGCACTACTGGCTCAGTGACTCGCGGCAGATGGGGGCCATTCTGCACGAAGAGACCCAATGGACCAACGAGGTCTTCAGCCCGCGCCTGATACGTACCGGCCTGCGCCGGGTCGCGGTCGTGAACAGCACTGATTTCATCCATCAGATGGCTGCCCAGCGGATGGTCGCCGAAGCACCTCCCGATGTGCCCTATGAGATCGCCTTCTTCGACACGTTGCAGGATGCCGAAACCTGGCTTCTGCGCGAACGAACGATGCGGGTAGTGGGTTGAATAATGGGCCCTTGGGCTCCAGTCCGTATGCTCCCAACCAAGCAACAGATCATCGAGGTGCTCGGTCGCATCACCGAGCCTGACCTGAAAAAGGATATCGTGTCCTTGGATCTGGTCCGACAGGTCGAGATCAAGGAGGGATCGATCACCGTGCAGGTCGAGGTGAGCAATCCTGCGCTCCATAGCCGAAAGCGCATGGAAGAAGCGGTCACGTTCCAGATGCGACAGGCTTTTGGCAAGGACCTTGGGGTCTCCGTCCTGGTCGCCCCGCTCAGTGGTGAGCGCGGCAACCTGCGCAAGCTGCTTCCCGAGGTGAAGCACATCATTGCCGTGGCAAGCGGAAAGGGGGGGGTGGGCAAGAGCACCATCACGGCGAATCTTGCTGCCGGGCTTGCTGCACGCGGCCTGAAAGTGGGATTGGTGGATGCGGACATCCATGGACCCAGCATGCCGTTGATGTTCGATGTGGTGCAGGACAAGCCGCGCACCAAGGAGCGCGATGGGAAGAACTGGATCGTTCCGGTGCGCAACTACGGTGTGGACCTCCTGAGCATCGGTTTTTTTGCGGCCCCGGACCAGGCCATCGCCTGGCGCGGACCCATGGCCAGTAAGGCCTTGGAGCAGATGTTCAAGGATGCGGACTGGGGTGCATTGGACGTGCTGCTCGTGGACCTTCCGCCCGGGACCGGCGACATCCATCTGAGCTTGGTGCAGGCCGTACCGCTTACCGGGGCCATCATTGTGAGCACTCCCCAACCCGTCGCCTTGGCCGACGCCCGCAAAGGGGTCGGGTTGTTCCGTCTTCCCAGCGTCAATGTTCCGGTACTGGGCATGGTGGAGAACATGGCTTGGTTCACCCCGGAGGAGCTGCCGGAGAACAAGTACTACATTTTCGGTCAAGGAGGTGCAAAGGCGCTCGCTGAGGAATTGAACGTGCCCTTCCTGGGAGAGGTACCGCTGGTACAGAGCATCCGGGAGGCTGGTGATGTGGGCCGCCCCGCCGTATTGCAGGAAGGGACTGCTGCGTCCAAGGCCTTCACTGACCTGTGTGACCGCATGACCGAATTGGTCGGAACGATCAAGGACCCATGGCCCGTCTGACACGAGAGGAAATAGCACGAGCCGAAAAGCGCGTGCGTGAGGTGCTTGCGGAAATGCAGCCCTTCTTTCACGCGGATGGCGGGGATATCTCCTTGGAACGGATCACACCGGATGGTATCGCCAAGGTGCGCCTGCACGGGGCCTGTCGCGATTGCTCCATGAGCCCTATGACCCTGAAGGCGGGGGTCGAGGAGGCCATCCGCCGCGTGTTGCCACGGATCAAGGCCGTGGAAGCGGTAGGGGAGGTGGAACCGGCATAGGTGCCTGGCCGGTTCGAACAGGGCGCATGCGTTTTCTGGATGGTTGAAGAACGAGCGACCATGCCGGCCTATACATTCCATTCTCCGCTTGTCGGCTTGTGACCGGGCCGCTTAATTTCGGTACATGTTGCACGTCCTTCGCTCGGCATGGGTGGTCCTCGCGTTCACCTCGACCATGGTCATTTCGGCGCAGGGCTGGAAGCGGTCCTATGGATCGGTGAGCAGTTCAGAGCTTGGCCAGGTGGTCCTGGAAGCCGAGAACGGTGGCTTGTTCGTGGGTGGTGCGGTGGCAGACAGCGCGTTTGTAATGCGTGTGGATTCCACTGGGCTGGTCCTCTGGAGCCGCAGCTTCTCTGTACTTCCGGGACAGACCCAGCTGGTGATGCACATGGAGGAGACCAGCGATGGCACGATCATCGGAAGTGGAAATGCATACGATGCCGGAAGTCCGGGATGGTTCCGCAGTGGGTTCATTTTCTCCATGGATGTGAATGGCAACTTCCATTGGATCAGGTCGTTCTCCGACCCGTCCGGGATCATGCAAACGAAATGGATCACGGAGGTTTCTACAGAACAACTGTTGCTGTTCGGGACGGTCTACGATATGGGGGCCAACAGCTTTCCAGATGTGTTCACGGCACGTATCAACGGCAATACGGGTGATCTGATCACATGGAGCGAGAAGGTCAACCTCTATGGCCCGGTCCCTTACATCGATGATCTGGTTTCGGTCAGTCGGATCGGGAACACCTTCTATGCGACCGGTCGGATCTTCACCAACGGCTCACCACAGTCCACTTGCCGGGTCCATTTGAGCCGGTTCGATACCAGCGGCACCCACCTGGGCACAGCGTATCTACTATACGGGAACGCACAGAACGTGAGGATGTACGGGACGGGTATCCATGCATCGGATGATTCGTTGACCATCAGTTTTTTTGGCAATGTGAGCGGATCCTCGGCGGTATACCAACCTGGTCTGCTTCGCTTGGATACCCTCGGAAATGTGGCGTGGGCGAAGCTCTATGACGTTCCAGGCCATGTTTCCGAAGTGGCGACCTCGATCGATGTTACCCCGAACGGTTACGTGATCAGTGGTTACACCTTGGATACAGGCTCAGAAGAGCCTTTTCTGATCGAGGTGGATCGGAATGGTGACCCGCTTTGGTCAAGAAGCTATGGAGCTCCTGGGTCGGAAATAGACCTTTTGTATGCTTCCGGAGAGCATGTGTGTGCAGTGGACAATGCCATCTATTTGTGCGCGCGCACGGCTAACGGCGGAGGGCCTGAGGACCTCTTTCTGATGCGCACCACGGCCGATGGTTCGATCGCTTGTTCCCCACCCGAAGACTTCCAGGTCGTGGTCCAAGATCTGCCTACGAACACCTTTCCACATTCCAGCTTTTCCACGCCGCACACCATCGCCATGCAACCGGCGGCATCGGCGAACAATGTGCTCTTGCCGGGTTCGTGCAACTTACAGGTCGATCTGGGTCCGGACACGCTTTCCTGCGACACGGTGTTGCTGGACGCAGGGAATCCCGGTGCCAGTTACCTCTGGTCCGATGGCTCCACCGATCGGACCCTTTCGGTCGCGGACACCGGGGTGTACTGGGTGGATGTGACGGTGGATTGTTGTACCAAGCGTGACAGTGTATGGGTCGCGCTCGATCAGCTGCCGATCGCCAGCTTCATCTGGGCCCAGGATCCACCAGGATCCCTGCATGCCTGGTTCCAAAGTACCTCCCTATTCGCGGATAGCATCTCATGGACATTCTCGGCATTGGTCCTGACCGGTGATAGTGTTTCGCACGACTTCCCCGATATGGGACAATACCTGGTCTGCATTACCGCTTACAACGATTGCGGCCAGGATACCTGGTGCGTTCCAGTGGACATCTTTCCATTCACGGGAACGGATGGAACGGGCGCGTCTGAAGTAGGAACCTTGAAGCTCTTTCCGAACCCTGCCGTCGATCTGGTATTCGTCAGCCATCCAGCGATCCAACTTACCGACCGCATCCTCCTGCTGGACGGCCTTGGGCGATCGGTCGTTGTTCCATTTGAGATCACCGCTTCGGGGCGTGCCGAGATCCGGGTCCAGCGACTGGCACATGGCAGTTATACGGTGCACGTGCTGGGCAACGATGGGCAGCGCAAAGCCTCCGGCACCTTGATCCGCTGAGCCATGTACCGCTTGGTCATACTGGTACCGCTGCTTGCGGCGCTTCTTGGGTCGGCGCAATGGACCACGGTGGGTGATGGCTTCGTTATGGGGAATCCACGTGGGTCACTTTGGGATAGCAGCTCTGAGACTTTGTACCTAATTGGTGATATGTGTTGCACCTACCCGGACAGTGTTCCCTTGCGCGGGTTGGCACAATGGGACGGAAGCGACTGGGCTCCCATGGGCGATGGATTTTTGGGGAATGCCTTGGGCCAACCCTACCATCAAGGGATGGACCTGGAGCTGTTCCAGGATGAATTGTACCTGGCCGGTTGGTTCGAGCAGGTCACCTCGGTGCCCAACACGTACAAGGTTGCGAAATGGGATGGCAGCGCATTCCATTCTGTTGGCTTGGACTCCAGCCAGTTCCTGCTTAGCGGTACGGGTGTCCTGGAGATCGCGCAGGGAGAACTTCACTTGCTCGGCAATTGCTCCATTGTGCTTGATGGGGATACCGCAACGAACTGGGCCATATTCGATGGCACCACATGGCGTGCAGGGGATGCTTCGGAGGACTTCTACTTCGCCACTGGTTCGATCCGGGAATACCAGGGCCTGCTGCACATCGGGGGCAATTTCACCACGGCCGGTGGCTTGAACGACCTGGTGCGCAAGACCGCCAACGGCTACGAGGAGCTGGGGCCCGGGATCAATGGCGACCCCTGGGTGAACGACCTGGAAGTGTACGATGGCCTGCTCTGGGTGATCGGCGAGTTCGCCGCCAGTTGGGGCAACGTGGCCAGCGGCCTGATGGCCTGGGACGGCAACCAATGGCTGGACCCCTTCCCGGATATCGCCTTTACGGGCATGGGGCGCGACCTGGCCATCATCAATGGCGACCTGTATTTCAACGGGCCGTTCGTGGTCAATGGCCTTCAGGGCACCTATTTCATCGGCCGCTATGATGGCGAGCAACTGTGTATCATCGGTGGGAACCAGATCTGGGTGGACAAGCTGGTGGGTTCGGCCGATACGCTCTACGCCACCACCTGTCTCTATCAGGATTGCACCAGCAGCTCACCGATGATCCGCTACATCATGAAACTGCCGATGGACCACCCGCCGGATACCTGCTTCACCATTGCCCAAAGCTTAGCAGAAGGCCCTGGGGAGCCACGGGCCGCGCAGGTGTTCCCCAACCCGAACAACGGGCAGTTCACTTTACGGTTGCCTGCCGGGCTAGGCCCGGAGGTGCAGTTTGCGGCCTATGATGCGCAGGGTCGTCAGCTTCCGATGGAGGTGGATAGGAACGGCTACGTTTACACGTGTACCCTGCCGGGTGCGGTGCAAGGGGTGGTCTACCTGCACTGGTCCGATGGCAAGCAGAGCGGGGGCTTGCCGGTGGTGGTCGGTAAGCCGTAAGCTGATCGCTGGAACAGCTCTTGGCGCCGGGGAAACCCCCGCGCAGCAGGGTCCCCAGGCGGAGACCGGATCGGAGTAAGAAATGGTCGCTCGTTCCCTGAACGAATTGCGCTTTCCGGTGTTCTTTCCACCACAGCCCTAGCGCCGCTGCGGCCGCAGCACCTCC
Organism: Flavobacteriales bacterium; assembly: GCA_020437905.1. Taxonomy (GTDB): domain Bacteria; phylum Bacteroidota; class Bacteroidia; order Flavobacteriales_F; family PHOS-HE28; genus PHOS-HE28. The sequence continues at coordinate 42,508 of JAGQVN010000139.1, read as the reverse complement.
TTACCTTTGTCACGCTTTTCATGGAAACCCCGACCCGTACCATCGAGCAACGGCAGAACGTGGTGATCCTGTTCGCCGGCGATTCCGGGGACGGGATCCAGTTGACCGGCAGCCAGTTCACCGATACCAACGCGCTCTTCGGCAACGACGTCAGCACCTTTCCCAATTTCCCGGCCGAGATCCGCGCACCGCAAGGAACACTAGCTGGTGTAAGCGGTTACCAATTGCATTTCGGGAGCGTGGAGGTCTTCACCGCCGGTGACCAGGCCGATGTGCTGGTGGTGATGAACGCCGCCGCCTTGAAGGCCAACCTGGGCAAGTTGAAGAAGAGCGGCATCATCATCGCCAACAGCGACGGCTTCGATGCCAGGAACCTGCGCCTGTGTGGCTATCCCGAAGGCGCCGACCCGCTGAACGATGGCTCCCTGGCGCACTACACGGTGCACGCCATGGATGTGACCAAGATGACCCGTGCCGCGCTGGAGGATACCAGCCTGGGCATGAAGGAGAAGGACCGCTGCAAGAACATGTTCGTGCTGGGCTTTGTGAACTGGATGTACAGCCGCGACCTGGCCAACAGCGAACGCTTCCTGCAGCAGAAGTTCGCGAAGAAGCCCGAGGTGTTGGAGGCCAATCGGAAGGTCCTGCTCGCAGGATACAATTACGGCGAGACCAGCGAGACCTTCACCACACGCTTCGAGGTGAAGCCGGCTCCGATGCCCAAAGGACGCTACCGGGCCATCAGCGGGAATCAGGGCATTGCGCTCGGTCTGGTGGCCGCAGCGGAAAAGGCCGGGTTGGACCTGTTCTACGGCAGCTATCCGATCACACCCGCCAGTGACATCCTGCACGAACTGGCCAAACACAAGCAGTTCGGCGTGCGCACCTTTCAGGCCGAGGATGAGATCGCTGCGATCTGCTCCGCCATCGGGGCCAGCTACGGTGGGGCCCTTGGTGTCACGGCGAGCAGTGGTCCGGGCATAGCTCTGAAGACCGAGGCCCTGGGCCTGGCCATGATGCTGGAGATCCCCTTGGTGGTGGTGAACGTGCAACGCGGTGGACCCAGCACCGGGCTGCCCACCAAGACCGAACAGGCCGACCTTTGGCAGGCCATCCATGGGCGCAACGGCGAAGCGCCGATCCCGGTGATCGCAGCCAGCACACCGGTGGACTGCTTCGAGATGGCCTTTGAGGCCGCCAAGCTTGCCATCGAGCACATGACCCCGGTGATCCTGCTTAGCGATGGGTACATCGCCAACGGCTCGGAGCCGTGGCGCTTTCCGCAGGCCAGCGATCTGTCCTCCATACATCCCCCCTTTGCACCGAAGCATGCGGATGGGGAGATCTTCCTTCCTTACCAACGGGATGATCGCGGGGTTAGACCGTGGGCAATGCCGGGCGTTCCCGGGCTTCAGCACAGGATCGGCGGCCTGGAGAAGGAGGATGGTACGGGCAACGTGAGCTACGACCCCGTGAACCACGAAAAGATGGTGCGCTTGCGTTCCGATAAGGTTGCGCGTATCGCAGATACGTTCCGTCCCATGCGGCTGGCAAGCGGACCCGCTGAAGGGGATCTGCTGATCGTGGGATGGGGTTCCACCTATGGGGCGATCCATACGGCAGCGATGGCCCTGCAGCAGGAAGGATATGCCGTGTCGCATGTACACTTGCGGCACATGTTCCCCTTCAATAGGGGGCTCGGTCCGCTGATGAAGAAGTATCGTCACATCCTGGTGCCCGAACTGAACAGTGGTCAACTGCGCCAATTGCTGCGAGCTGAGTACTTGGTGGATGCCAAGGGATGTAACAAGGTCCAAGGAATGCCCTTCATGGCCGAAGAGGTCCGGGCTGCGGCCCTTCAATTGCTGAACGCATGAGCACCACGAACGGGACCATGGCCGAGGCAAAGCCCTCGTACGCCAGCGACCAGGAGGTCCGCTGGTGTCCGGGTTGTGGGGACTATTCCATCCTGAAGCAGGTGGAGACCGTATTGAAGGAGCAGGGGAGGCCCAAGGAGGAGATCGTGTTCATCAGCGGTATCGGTTGCAGTTCGCGCTTCCCGTATTATCTGGACACCTATGGTATGCACAGCATCCATGGTCGCGCGCCGGCCATTGTGAGCGGGCTCCGCAGTGTGCGTCCGGACCTGAGCGTGTGGATGATCACCGGCGATGGTGATGCCTTGAGCATCGGCGGCAACCACATCATCCATTTGTTGCGCCGGAACGTGGATGTGAACATTCTGCTCTTCAACAACGAGATCTACGGGCTCACAAAGGGACAGTACTCACCGACCAGCCCGGAGGGAGCAGTGACGCGCAGCACGCCCATGGGCAGCACGGACCACCCCTTCAACCCCTTGGCACTGTGCAAAGGAGCCGACGGCACCTTTATTGCACGTAGTATGGACCGCGACCCGAAACACATGCGGGAGATCCTCGTACGTGCGGATGCGCACCGCGGGGCAAGTTTGATCGAGATCTATCAGAACTGCAACGTGTTCAATGACGGTGCCTTCGAGGTATTCACCGACAAGAAGAGCAAGGCGGCGCATACGCTCTTCGTCGAGCATGGCAAGCCGCTGATCTTCGACGAAGGAAGAAAGGGCATCCGCCTGGACGGCATGACACCGATGGTGGTGAGCCTGGAGGACGGATCGGTGTCCGCTGATGACCTATGGGTGCATGATGAGCGCGACCAATTCAAGGCCTCCCTTTTGGTCCGCTTGTTCGATGATCCGGCTAAAGAAGGCGCCTTACCAAGACCATTCGGGGTGATCTATGTGGCGGACCGGCCCACCCATGAGGAAAAGATGAACGCCCAGGTGGATGCTGCGAAGAAGGCCAAAGGGGTATGGTCTTTGGATGCAATTCTTCAAGGTGGGCGCACCTGGGAGATCTCCTAAGCGACCGACTTTTCCGCTTGGCCCCGTTCTTGCTACTTTGGACGGCATGATGCGCTTGTTGACCCTGCTGGTCCTAGGCCTGCCCCTGGCGACCTTCGCACAGGATGTGTCCGCCTTTCTCGATTACATGGGACGCCTCTACGTGTTCGACCGGGGCGTCATCAAACAGATCGAAGGCATCCGCCCCAAGTCCTTCGCCGTCGGTGGAGACTATGTGGCCTACGCCGATGCGCGAGGAGATCTGAAAGTTTATGTGGACGGCCGGGACCGGGTGATCGACCGTACCGTGCTGGGGGTGCCCACGGTCACCGATCATTTCCTAGGTTTTGAGACCGCTGGGGTGCTCAAGGTCTTCGATGGAGAGATCCACACGCTTTGTGGAAACACAGCGGGCTATGTGGTGGAGGACAGCGTGGCGGCATTCCGCGATGGTGTAAGGCAGACCCTCAACGCGTACTATAAAGGACGGATCATCCAATTGGAGGATGTGCTTGCCGGAGATGTGGTGAACGCTTGGAAAGCGGGGGACAACGTGATCGCCTGGGTCTCTGCGCGAGAGCGGAATTTCAAGGTGTTCTACCGCGGAGAGACACAGGTGCTCGGTGACCTGGTGAGCAGCATGGATTTCAAATGCGGCTTGGACATCGTCGCTTTCCAGGATCCGTACGATCAAGGCTTCAAGGTGTTTCACAAAGGGGTGGTCTACGATCTGGAAGGACAGATGCCTGTACGCTACGAGGTGGGAAAAGGCACCCTGGCTTACCTTGACCTGACCGGTGCGCTGAAGGTCTTTCAGGAAGGGATGATCTACACCGCCCGGGATTTCGAACCTGATTCCTGGCAGATCGTGGACAGCCTGGTCATCATCGAGGACCTGGGCCAGTTCCGCGTGTTCAGTGAGGGAAAACTACATACGCTGGGGGGGCAGTTCATTCCCAGTTTGTGGGAAGCATCCTGGGGTTCCATCGCGTACCTTGACAACAACAATGCGATCCGTGTATGGCGCAATGAGGTTGAAGGAGTGATCGATCGGGGACAACCGGTCAGAGAACTCAGGATGCATCGGGGTCTGGTGACCGCTGTGTTGGGCACCAACAACATTAAGATCTGGTGGCGCGGGCGATCCTACTCCCACTAACCCTCACCAAAGCATGGCCTGGGGGCTTGCTGGAGTTCCACCTGTACTGTAGGTGAACTTGGAATTGCGGAACAGGGCATAGCTCAGCGAGACGTAGAACACGTTCGCATTGAGCGCTGCATAGGGCTTGCTGTTGACACCATCCACATTCTCACTGAATTCCTTGTTGTGGAAATTGCTCAGGTAATACTTGAACTTCAGCGCCGTGCCATATTTGAATTGGACGCCGGCGAACACCGCTTGCATGAAAGATTCGTTGCGGTCGCTGAACCACACATTGAACTTATCGGTCTTCCGCTCGTTCTCGAAGGTCTTTTCCTTGTAGTTGATGGGTAGTTCGAGTTCATAGCCGAGGAAGAACAGGGTCGAGTTCATGTTGCCGAATTTCAGGCCGACAGGGACGCCCAAATTGTAGGTCCGGAACTTCTTGCGGATGGTGGTGTCGGGGACCTGGTAGATGAAGCCCACGTTCCGCACGGCAAGGCCCGTAAAGAGCCCTGCGCTCTTCCCGAAGTCATAATTGAAATTGAACTGGGCGTTCACCACTGGAGAGAAACGAACGATCCCCCCCTGGTCGTTCCCGGCAACGTCCAGGATCGGAACGGAGAAGATCCATTCGCCACCGGAGGTGACATACCATTTCTTTTCCTGTCCGAAGGTGACCAAGGGTAGGAGGAACAACGCGAAGTGGAAAGCACGCATGGATCGCTGGTTGGGCCCTCAAAGAAAGGAGCTTCCCGCCATATTGTTCGGATCCTCCTGATGGGTGTTTCGGTCCGGTGGGACCTGGATCAGCGCGTGTCAACGAATATCTTTGACGCTGAACCACGAACCGATGCAGATCCCACAAGCCACCTCATGGGCCGCGCTTGCAGCCGGCATACTTCTGATGGGTTGTTATCCCCAGACGCCGACGTACATCGATGAGTACGACCTGCTGGTGACCAACTATAGCCCGACCTACGATTTCCAGAGCAGGAGCACCTACGCCATTCCGGACAGCGTTGTGCGGATCGACGTCAACAGCGATCCCCAGGACCCGGAGTTCATTGGGGCCCAGTATGGCGATCGCATCATCAATGCCATCAAGCGGAACATGTCGGTTTACGGTTGGACCCTGGTCGACGAGACGGAGGACCCGGACATGATCATCCTGCCTTCGGCGGGAAGCACGCTGAACCTGCAGTACAGCTGGGGGTATTGGGGTTGGTATTATCCCGGATACTATCCGGGTTGGGGGTGGGGTTATCCGGGCTACCCAGGGTATGGTACCACGGTGAGTTCCTATCGTACGGGATCCGTGTTGTTCCAAATGACCGCCCCCAAGGACATCGGACCGGATGAGAACATGCCCGTGGTCTGGTTGGGTGCCTTCAACGGTCTGCTGGAAGGCTCGACCAATAGTGTGCTGGGTCGTATCGACTCCCAGATCGACCAGGCCTTCCGTCAATCACCTTATCTGCAGCAGTTATGAGAAGCAACCTTGCCCTATCCGCGACCCTGGCGCTGCTCATGCTTGCGCAAGTCCGCAATGCCGCGGCCCAGCAGAATTTGATCATGGTGGATTATTCCATGGCCTTCCCGCTCGGAGGCTTGGAGGAGTATATCGCCAAGAACACATGGCGTGGTTTCGCCGCTGGTTACCGGTACATGGCGGATGATAACATGGCCGTGGGCATCGACCTGGATTGGCATCATTTCTTCGAACGCAAGGACCAGGCCTCCTTCACTTTGGAGACCGCCACCTTCACAGGTACGCAGTACCGGTACAACAACAACTTTGCGATGACCGCTCAGTGGGACTATGTGTTCAACGAGGGTGGCGATCTGCGACCGTACCTGGGCGTGGGTGCCGGGGCCATGTACATCCGGCGGGTCTTCGATGTGGGGCTCTACCGCTTCGAAACGGATGATTGGCAGTTCGTGGTCCAGCCGGAGTTCGGTGTGAGCATGTACCTGAGCAACGGTACGGCATTGAACCTTTCGGCGAACTATTTCTCCGGATTCAAGTCCAAGCGGCTCGATGGACAGTCCTATGCCTCCATCAACCTGGGCCTGATATTCGCCACGGACTAAAAGGTATAGCTCGCCGTGGTGGAAATGCGGTAGTCGTTCAGTGCCGGACCGCCATCCAGAGGCCTGCTATCGTACTGATCGTAGAATTCGAGACCCAGAAAGAGATCTTTTACGACCTCGTAGCGCAGCTTGATGTCAGCTTGTGCCCTGAAACGGTCGGCTATGGTGAGGCCATAATACCCGTACAGGTCGATGGTGATGTCCGTTTTCGGGAACTTGTAGGTCCGGATCCGCAGCCGGTTGTTCAGGAACACCTCCGTATTGTCCGTGCTGATACCGGCTTGGTTGTCTTCGCGGTTCTGCTGCACACCACCGCTGAGCAGATCGTTGGTGTGGGTGGTCTGGATGAGCAGGTTGCCGCCATAGATGTTCCCCTTCTGACGGAGATCCAGGCCCAATTCCGTGTTCCTTTCCGCCCCGACCCCGACGCCCGCCACCCAGCGCCCTCTCAGATTTCGATCCCAACTGAAGCTCAGGTCCTGTTTGATGTTGTCCGAAACATCCTTTTGTTCGGAGCTGATGCTATTGCCGGACAGATGGATGGAGCCTTTTCTATACGTGTACGAAACGGAAGCCCCGGCGGTGATCTGGACCAGGTTGTTCGCCTGCTGGTAACTGAACCCCAGACTGATGCTCCCGTCCATTCGCGCCCACAGCCCTTTCTGGACACGCGTGAATTGAACGATGTTCAATCGCGCGATGTGGATGCTGTCCTGTCCCGAGAGAATGTACTGATGGTCCATCAAAGGCGAGGGGACCACGTATCCGATCAGATGCATGCCGGAACGGGTCCGCAGGTCCCATTGCTTGGTACTTCGGAATGATGCGACCTGGTCCCATTCGATGAATAGTTCGCCCATGTGGTCGGTCTTGACGCGCAAGAGACCGAGCTCCAGGTCCTTGATCTCGCCTACCACCCGGTCACCATTGAAGAGTCGGATGGTGTCGTTCTTTTGACCGAACGCAGTTCCCATGGTGGTCCACAGAAGGAACCACCATGTCCACTTCAACGAACGCCGATCGGACCAGAGGAAGGCTGGATGCCGTTCTCGCATGGGAAAGCGCCACGCGGCGCCGCGATCAATTCATGCCTCCACCCGGCGGGGCTGGTGGTGGTGGAGGTCCAGGGCGCCCACCTGGTGCTTTTCCGCCAAAGGCAATGCTCAGGCCACCCGTGAAGCCGAATTGATAGATCGTGGAATAGGTGCTTACCCCTGCACTGGCACCGCCGGTGCCGAAGTACAGACCCCCACCGGCACCTTGGATCGGGCTCAGGAGCTGCCCGCCAAGTTTGATCCCCACCGTTTCGGAAGCATTCACCATGATGCCGAGCTTCCCTCCCCAGGCCAGTTTGGTACTGCTTCCATCGCCTCCCATGATGGCCATCCCGATGCTGAGCCCCCCGTATCCGCTTACCGCAGGACTGAAGGGTTGGTACCGCATACCACCAAGCATGATGTACGTGGCGTTCACTTCGTACGGACCGTACTCCAGAAACGTGGTCCGCAGATAGCCTTCGGTGGGTTGATACTGGCCATACAGTTCGATGGCGGTGTTCTTGCCGGTCATGAACTCGAACCCTCCTCCGAAGTGTGGTGCGTCCTTTACACGTCCTTCCTGGTACTGATACCCCAGATATGAGCCGCCCAGGTTGAAGCGATCCTGAAACGTGTATCCGCCGAATGCATTGAATCGGAACTGTGCGCTCGATTCAACACAAAGGAGCGCCAAGGCGCTGACGACCAAGAGCTGTTTCGTGGAGATAGCCATTGCTGCACAAGCTAGAGGGTGCGCCGAAAGTACGACCACTTTGCCACAGGATGGCCGTCCGTTGTCATCTTGAACTTTGGTGAACAACAGCTAATTTTCCATCCGAACCATTGAAACGACCCAGAGACCATGAAGAACATCCTACTCACTGCGCTGGCTTTGACCGCGGTTCCCGGGCTGGCGCAATCCGAGAACGACCTGGTGGAACTTGTCCGGAGTGACATTCGCGCGGACATGCAGGCCATTGTAGCAGCCAACATGGAAATGAGCGAGGAGGAGAGCAAGGCCTTCTGGCCGATGTATGACGAATATGCACTAGCCAACAAGAAACTTTGGGATTCCCGCTTGGGGATCATCAGTGACTATGCTGGGAGCTATGAAAGCATGACCGATGAGGTCGCCCAGGACCTGCTTGCACGGGCATGGGCTTCTGACAAGGAACTGCATGCCTTGTTGGAGAACACGTCCAAGAAGATGATGAAGGTGCTTCCCGCTTCCCGGGTGGCCCGGTTCAATATGATCGTGAACCGGCTTCAGAACCTGATATCGCTGCAGTTGGCCTCGGAATTGCCCTTGATGCCTGCATCGAAATAAGTCCTGACCAGTAGCTTAAGAGGCCTCGCTCGGAAAGGGCGGGGCCTACTTTTTTTATATCGACCATGCGTTGGTGTCCGCCTGCTCAGAAGGCATAGCCCACCTTGATGCCGAAGCGATACCCGAGGCTGTTCCGATCCACGACCGTGGTACCCTGGGAATCGATCTCCAGGTCGACCGGAACGATATCGCGTCCCAACACGTCCTCGATCGCTTCGCCCAGGTCCTCCGCCAGTTGCCCATCACCGTTGAGCGCCGCGTCCACTTTGATCCGGTACAAGGCATAACGCGGCGCCAGGAAGATGAAGTCGAATACCAGGCGATCCCACAAAGCCAGCAGTTGATATCCCAGCCCAATTCCGATGCCGAATTCCTGGAAGGAGAGCTCCAATGCGCCGCTCACTTGACCCTCGGCATCTATGCCGCTACCTTCGGCCTCGAACATGCCGGTGTAGCGTGTGTCGCTCCAACGGAGGTAGCCATCCGCATATAATCCTCGCGGAGCGGAGCGGGTATCACTTGATTCGAAGAACCATTTCACCTCCGGGGTCAAATAGTAGCCACTCAGCTGGTGGGAAGCGTCGATCGTGATCTCCTCGGTGTTCAAACTGAACAAGGAGGAGGGTGCACGGGGCACCATGTAGCTGGCTGTGAGACCGACGCTCCAATCCGGGTGAAGCACACGTTCATAGTTCAACGAAACGATATTGAAGACCCCGGAGCTTAATCCGATCTTGATCAGGTTGTGGCGGTCAGGAGCGGTCCCTTCCTGAGCGGACATGCCTATCGCTGCGCCAGCGAACATCAGGAAAGCGATGGAGCGGTTCATTGTCCGCTCTTCACGATGAAGCCTTCGGCGATCATCTTGTCGTAGACCACCTGCATCACCTCCTCCACGGAATTGCCGAGGTCGGTCGGGTTCAGGGTACTGGTGGTGCTGGTCCAAATGAGACCCTCCTTCTTCGTGCTGTATAGGTTCGTCTCCACGAAGTAGTTGACGTCCGTGCGAACATAACCGGGTGTTGCATACATGGGGTAGGCATAACCGTAGTAACCATAGGGGCTTGCATAATAGGCGGGATAGGATGCGCCGGGCACATAGGTCTGTTCCTTGGTCCGATCGACCAATCGCATGATCACCACGCCATCAATACCATCCTTCCGCATCCGCTCCCCGGTGGAGGCATCATTGATCGCGTCCACATCGGGACCCAGATAGCGATAGCTCTCCACACCACGACCGTTCATGAACATGGCCATCCGGTCCTCACCGACCCGGCGGGTGCCTTCGTCCTTGATCAGGCAGATCACTAGGACCTTGTTGTAGCTACCATCCACGATGGTCACGTTGGGGTCACGCCAGCTCTGGACGATATGCGTATTGGACCCACAGGCTATGAGCAGCAGCAGCGGGAGCATCGGCATGAGCGATCGGAGGGAAGGTGCCATGAGTTCCGGTTTCGGTCCGCCAAGGTAGCTGGACATCCGGATCCCCGGCATACAGCATAGCCTGCTGTTCGGCACCTTTGCGGTCCATGCATCCGTTGCGGCATATCCTCGTGGGCCTGATCCTGGTCGTTGTAGGCACGGGTGTTGGATCGCTGACTGGATGTGTCGATCGGGGAGGAGAGGCGAGCGGTGATGGGTCCAGCAAGGCTCCGGAATACGTTGGTCCCACGGTTTGCGGGTCCTGTCATGGCGAGGAACACGGCGCATGGACCACGTCGGACCACCATTGGGCCATGCTTGAGGCCAACGACAGCACCGTTCTCGGCGATTTCGATGACGCTATGCTGCGAGCGAACGGGATCGAAGCAAGGTTTTTAAGGAAGGATGGTGCTTTCATCATCCATACCCAGGGAGCTGATGGAGCTTACCGCGATCACCCGGTCAGATATGTGTTCGGCCACTATCCCTTGCAGCAGTACCTCGTCGAGTTCCCCAACGGGCGGTTGCAGGTCCCTCGTGAATCATACGATGTGGTCAAGGAGCGATGGTTCCACCAGTATGAAGGGGATACCATTCCACCCAACGATTGGATGCATTGGACACGTGGTGCGCAGAACTGGAACAGCATGTGCGCCACCTGTCACAGCACGGACTTGCAGCGCAATTATGACGTGACGGCGGATAGCTACCGGACCACCTGGTCGCACATCAACGTGAGCTGTGAGAGCTGTCACGGACCTGGATCGGAACACGTGGCCTTCATGAGCCGTTCCGAGGATGACAAAGCTGGGCGAGCCTATCCGGTCTGGCGCTCACCCCTCAGCGGGTCATCGAAGGAGGCGGTCGTAAGCACGTGCATGCCTTGTCATTCCAGACGTGCGGAGCTGTTCCCGGATGCCCGGGCCAGTTTGGAGCCTCTGGACCATTTCATGCCGGCGCTTCCCGACGACGAACTCTACTTCCCGGATGGACAGATCAAGGAGGAGGTTTATGTGTATGGATCCTTTCTCCAAAGTGTCATGCATAAGCGAGGGGTCACGTGCACGAACTGTCATGATCCGCACAATGGTCAATTGTTGTTCGAGGGGAACGCTTTGTGCATGCAATGCCACGAGCCCGAGCTGAACACATCATCGCACACGTTCCATGCGGAAGGCAGTTCAGGTCCTTCATGCGTCAATTGCCACATGCCTGCTCGCACGTATATGGGCAACGACGAGCGGCACGACCACGGTTTTCGGGTCCCGCGACCGGACCTCTCCGTGCGATTCGGTGTTCCGAACACCTGCAACCAGTGCCACTCGGACCGGACTGCGCAATGGGCCAGTGATCACGTGGATCGATGGTATGGAAGCGAGCGGAAGCATCGCCCAGTGGATGATCTGCTTCCCGGCTCATTGCGCAACGATAGGTCGTTCGGACACCTATCCCGCTTGTTTTCGGATACGGGAGCCACAGACATCCAGCGCGCGACAGCGATACGCTATCTCGGGGATCTTCCCACCATGGAAGCGGTGGAGGTCATCGTGGGAGCGCTCGACGATGAGCAGGCAATGGTCAGGCACTCGGCCCTGGTGGCCTTGCATGGTTCGCCTCCTGACCTTTGGGCCGCCGCGGTGGCCCCGCTGTTGAAGGACCCGGTCCGTGCGGTACGGATCGCTGCGATCGACCTGATGGATGAACTCCCCAAGGACCGACTTGATCCAGCCACCGCTCCCGGATACGCCTCCGCAGATGCGGAACGCATGCGCTTCTTGACAGGACAATTGGACTTCCCTTCGGGTCGCATCCAGCTTGCGGACCATCATCACCGAAGAGGAGAGTTGGATGAGGCTGTCAAATGGTACCTGGCCACCTTGGACATGGACGGCAAGGCCACTCAGGCGCGGCTGCAACTGGCAGCGATCGGGAACAGGCAGGGCCGCAACAACGATGCATTGCGCATCCTACGTGATGCAGCAAGGATCGATCCCCGGAACCCGCGAGTGCACTACGACATGGCTCTCCTTCTGGCCGAAATGGGTCTATTCCCAGAGGCACTTGCCGCGTTCGAGGAATCGGAGGGGCATGGAGGTGCCGGCACATCCTTGTACAGGAACCACGCTGCACTGCTTCAGCAACAGGAACGTTACACGGATGCGGCCGGGGTCTTGGAACAGGGTCTGCTCCGCTTTCCGGAAAGTGCGGAACTCCTGATCGAGATGGTGTTCCTGCATCTGCGCACCCATGACGTCATGAAGGCCCGTAAATGGCTCTCAGAGCTTGACGCGGTCGCACCCGATCATCCCCGCATCCCTGAAGTGAAAGCACTCATGCGGCAGGCCAGATGATACCGGCTCACCGGTCGCGAATATCCTCGGGTATTATGCACACCGGGATGGGCTCCATTTTATGGCGGTTGGCGGCATGCATCCGGTCGAAGATGGCGAGCACTTCGCGTTGTCGATCGGTGAAGTGCCCCATGCGGCGTCCAACACCTGCTTGGCGGACCTCCATCGCCCATTCCAATTCCGGGTAGGTGGCGCCGATCTGGTCCGCATCCGTACGATCGTCGCCCCACAAGCCATCCGTAGGGGGCGCGTTCATGATGCTGTCCTGGATGCCAAGTTCCTTTCCGACCGCATATACCTCGGTCTTGGTAAGGTCGGCGATGGGAGCAAGGTCCACTCCGCCGTCGCCATATTTGGTGAAGAAGCCGACCCCGAAGTCCTCCACTTTGTTCCCGGTTCCCACGACCAGGTACCTGAGCAGGCCCGCGAAATAGTAGAGGGTGGTCATGCGCAGACGCGCCCGGGTGTTCGCCAGGGATAGTTCCATCCCTGAGGCATCCTCCGCCTTGGGCAAGGCATCGATCAGCGAATCGAACACCCCCGTCAGCTGGACCACATGCATCCGCACGTTCGGGTGTCCATCCCTGAGCCTGGTAATATGCTCCTGCGCCCGCCGGACTTGATCGATGTGCTGGTAGATCGGCATCTCCACGCACAAGGTCGGCAGGCCTGATCGCGCGCAAAGGGCGCTCGTTACCGCACTATCGATCCCCCCACTTACTCCGACCACAAAACCCTTCTGACCTGCCTGCTGCGCATAGTCCTTCAGCCAATCGGTGATGTGTTCGGCGACCCTGCTCGTGTCCATGACACCAGGTTGACCAGATCGTGCGTGCTCAGAAGAACACGCCGAAGTTCAATTCCAGGTAGTGAAGCTTGCCGTGTTGTTCCACGCCCAGCATTTCACTCTTGTCGAAGACATCCGTGAAGCTGTTGTTATAGTTGATGCCGGCCATAATGGAGGTGTTCCCGGCGATGTTGTATTCCAAGCCGGCACCGACGATAAGCGAGGCGCGGAACACGGCCATTTCCTTGAGCACGTTCGCATCCTCCTCCCGCTCGATGCCTTGGCTATCGTTGAAGCTGTATTCATCACCTTTGGCGCTGACATTATAAGCACTCCCAAAGCCGAGGGTTCCGAAGTAGGTCATGTAACCGATCTCATTGGTCTTCAATTTGATGGTGATCGGTACTTCCACGAACTGGTACTTGTACGAGAAGGCAAGAGGCTGGTCCACCTTCACCGTATTACCGTTCCCATCAACGCCATCAAAGGACCTGCTTTGCATGTTGGCGCCGGTCACGTTCATGAACAGACCGGTGGAAAGCGCGTAGTTATCGCTCCCCAGGCGGAAGTCGCTCATCAGACCAAAGAGGAAGCCGAACTTCATTCCGTCCCCTTCCAGTTCCTTGGTGTCGGATTTCACCCAAGCCAGGTTCGGAGCTGCTTTGATCCCAAGCCTGACAGGCTGACCTGAAGTGCTTTGAGCCTGTGTGGAAGCAGCCAAAAAGAGGAACGTGCAGATCGGTAGGATAGCCTTGGTCATAGTTTTGCCGTGCATGGTGAGAGGACGCAAAGTTAGACGGAGCTTCCTTCCTTCGGTCACCATCATCGTGGTCCTTGTGAGCATGTTCCAAGCGTGCAGGGATCATGAGGAGGCTGTTGCCTTGGATCCGGCCCCGATCCGTTTGCAGGTGGTCCGCTTGGATTCCATCCTCTTCCATACGGATGACCTGAACGCTGCTTCGCGCATGGCTCAAGCGGAAGCCAGGAACTTGTACCCTTACTACGTGGAACAGGTACTTGCGATCGGGCCTGTGGACGATCCACGCCTGGCCATCGGGCTTTCTCGTTTCGTGAACGAGCCCGACTGGATCGAAGTACAGCGAAGGATCGAGGAGGTATTCGGCGACTGGGAGGAGGAGATCGAAGGGTTAGAAGAGGCCTTTGGGCGCTTGCATACTGCTTTCCCGGACAGCATCATCCCGCAGATCGTGCTGTACAATGCCGGGTTCAATTACGGCATCTTTCCCACGGACAGTTCCCTTGGGATCGGGGTGGAGTGGTTCATCGGGCGCGACCACCCCGTGGTCCAGGCCCTTGCTCCGGAGCAGTTCCCCCACTACCTGAAGGAGCGCATGGTCCCCGCAATGCTTGTTCCATCAGCGGTCAAAGGATGGTTGCTCGTGCACTATCAAGCCGATCAACGGGGAATGGACCTATTGGAAAGAATGGTCCACCGAGGCAAGGTCCTGGTGTTGTTGGAGGCTTTACTGCCCACCACCGAGCGACACCTCTTGTTCGGTTACTCACCGGATCAGCTGGCATGGTGCGAGGCCAACGAGTTGAACATTTGGCGTGAACTTGTCAGCAAGGAACTGATCTATACCAAGGACGATCGGGAGATCGCAAGGCTCCTTTCCGATGGCCCGTTCACACATGGCTTTCCCAGGGAAAGCCCGGGGAACCTAGGGGAGTGGCTGGGCTATAACATGGTGCGGTCGTATCTGGTCGCCCAGGAAAGGCCCTCTTTTCAGGAACTGTTCGGATCGGTGGAATCCCGCACCGTGCTGAGAACCTATAAACCGAGATGAGCAAGAAGAACAAAGGTTCGGAGATCCGCTTTCGCGTTGAATTGGATGTGAACAACGTGCCGGAGCGGATCGAATGGCAGGCGGAGGATGGGGGAATGAAGAGCACGTGCAAGGCCGCTCTGCTGAGCATTTGGGATGAACGCGAGAACAATACGTTGCGCATCGATCTATGGACCAAGAAGATGACCGTGGAGGAAATGAACCGCTTCTTCCATCAGAACATCCTGACCATGGCTGATACCTACGAACGTGCGACCGGAGAGACGAAGATGGCCGAACAAATGCGCGATTTCGGGGCCTACTTCTCGGAAAAGCTCCTGGAAGGCAAATAGGTCTAACCGACCGCTGTGGGACTATCCCTGTTCACACCATCGATGAACTCGATCAAGGCATCCCTCCCGCGGCCGGTGGTGGCTGAAGTGATCATCATCATGGGAAGTTCGTTCCATGTTCCCTTCAAGGCGATCCGGTAGCGCGATACGTGTTCGACCACCTTTCGCTCGGACAGCTTGTCGCTTTTGGTGAACACGATGACGAACGGTATGCCCTGCTCGCCGAGCCACTGGATCATGTCCTGGTCATTGCGTTGGGGTGGGATCCGTACATCGATGAGCAGGAACACACATTGCAGGTTCTCCCGCTCGGACAAGTAGGTCCTAAGCATGCTTTGCCAGGCGGAGCGTTCCCCTTTGCTCACCTTGGCGAAGCCATAACCAGGCAGGTCGGCCAGGTACCAGTCGCAGCCCTTTGCCTTTCCGTTCCCACCGAAGACACGGAAATGCTCCACATTCCGGGTCCGTCCGGGAGTGTTGCTGACACGCGCCAGTTTACCCGCTCCGCAGAGCATATTGATCAACGAGCTCTTTCCCACATTGCTGCGGCCTATGAATGCATACTCGGGAAGGTCCGGACGCGGCCATTGGGCTTGGTCCCTTCCGCTCCCTACGTGTTCAGCACGCAGGGTCTTCATCACTCCTTGTCCGCTTGGGTGAGCGTCTTGGAGAGCCAGGGATCCACGATATCGATGAACGCCTGAGGTTGTTCCATCATGGCCGCATGACCACACTGATCGATCCATCGGAGCTCGCTACCCTGGATCAATTGATGGAACTCCTCCGCCACTTCAGGAGGGGTTATCGTGTCCTGCCTCCCCCAGACCAGCAGGGTGGGGATCCGCATCTTGGGCAGTTCCTTGGCCATGTTGTGCCGGATGGCGCTTTTTGCCAGCGATAGGATGCGGACAAGTTTGGAACGGTCGTTGACCGTCTGGTAGCACTCATCCACCAGTTCTTTGGTGGCATGCTTCGGATCGTGGAACGTGACCGCCACCTTCTTCCTGATGAACTCGTAGTCCTCTCTGCGCGGGAAGCCCCCACCGAAGGCGTTCTCGTATAGGCCGCTGCTTCCGGTCAGGATCAGGGAGCGGACCACTGATGGGTGTCGTTCACAATAGACCAGGGCGACGTGGCCACCCAGACTGTTTCCCAACAAGTTCACCCGGTCCCATCTCTTGAAACCGACGAAGCGGTGCAGGAACTTGGCCAGCTCGCTTACGTTCGTGGAGAGCAAGGGAAGGTTGTACAGCGGGAGCATCGGTATGACCACCCTGTACTTGCCAGCGAAGTAGCCGAAGGTCTCCTCGAAGTTGCTGAGCGCCCCGAAAAGTCCGTGCAGCAAGAGCAATACCGGCCCTTCACCGCGCTCCACATAACGGAACTCCCCTTCCTCTTTCAACCCCTCCAACATGGCCCTGGCTGTCGCCCAAATGTAAGGCAGGGCCCAGGTAGGAGCTTGGTCCGATGGTCAGCTTTCGACATCCGATCGTGGGATCCCAGTGGTCGGCAAACGCCGGATGGGAACTGGTTCAGGTGACCTTGGCTCCAGCATCGGCCCCGGGGAAGGTGGTCCTTGATACGGCTTGGATTGATCCATTTCTCCCACTTTTCCCCACCAGATAGACCCTCCGATATTGGGCTCTATTTGTCCCAATTCGCAACTTTTGACGAGCTTGGTCGTTGATGAGTTATGCACATTGAGTAAAAAAGTGGGGTGAAGTGGTAGAAAGTGGGAAAATGCTCCTACTTTCGCCTCCATCTCGCGCACGCATGTTGCATGATGAACCTCTTGGGGGAATACGATCTAAGGCTGGATGCCAAAGGGCGATTGTCGCTGCCGAGCGGGCTGAGGAAGCAGCTCGGTGGGCAGCTCTCGGCCGGGTTCGTGATCAACCGGGATGTTTTTCAGCCTTGCCTTGTGCTTTATCCGATGGTCGAGTGGGAACGAACCCAGTCGAAGGTCCGGCAGCTGAACCAGTTCGTCGAGAAGAACCGACTGTTCGTACGGCGCTTCCTCAACGGGGCCACGCATGTGGAACCCGACGCGAGCGACAGGCTGCTGTTGCCCAAGCCATTGATGGACCATGCCGGGATCGGCAAGGACATCAAGCTGCTCGGGGTGTTGGACCACATCGAACTATGGAGCAAGGAGGGCCATGCACGCATGTTGAGCGAGCCAGTGGACTTGACCGCCTTGAGCGAGGATGTGATGGGCAACCTCGGTAATTCCCATGGCGAATGAGTACCACGACCCCGTTCTTTTACGTGAAAGTGTCAATGGCCTCATCGCCCGCATGGATGGACGATACGTGGATGCCACGTTCGGAGGTGGAGGGCATAGCAGGGAGATCCTGAACAGACTGGGTCCCGATGGCCGGTTGATCGCCTTCGACAGGGATGCCGACGCTGCCGTCAACGTGCCTGACGATCCGCGGTTCACGTTGGTCCGTTCGGATTTCAGGTGGCTGAAGAACCATCTCCGCCACCTCGATTCGTTGCCGGTGGACGGCATCCTGGCGGATCTAGGGGTGAGCGGTCATCAGTTCGATGTCCCCCTTCGAGGGTTCAGCATTCGGTCCGACGGGCCCTTGGATATGCGGATGGACCAGCGTGCGCCCCGCACCGCAGCAGACCTGGTCGCCGATCTCACCGAAGGTGAATTGGGCGACCTGTTGAAGCGGTTCGGTGAGGTCCAGGGAGCGCGCAGAGTGGCGCGGGCCCTGGTGGATGCGCGTAAGGTCGGGGCCATCCGTACGACGGGGCGGCTTGTCGAGGTCCTTCGTCCCCTGGCCCCGAAAAGGGACGCGAACACCTTCCTCGCCAAGGTCTTCCAGGCCTTGAGGATCGTGGTGAACGATGAGCTGGGGTCCTTGCGCGAACTGCTTCGACAAAGCGAGATCGTATTGGGCCAGGGAGGCAGGCTCGTGATCATCAGCTACCACAGCCTGGAGGATCGGTTGGTGAAGCACTGGATGCGTGCCGGGACCGAGGAAGGCGTGGAGCACAAGGATGTGTTCGGACATCCGGTCAGGCCCTTTACACCATTGACACGAAAGGTCATTGTACCCACGGAAGAGGAAGTGATGAAGAACCCCAGAGCGCGCAGTGCGCGACTCCGGATCGCTGAAAGGAATTGAGGACGAACGTCAAACAGAAAGTGCAGGAGGGAGCGGCAAAGCGGAAAGGAAAAGCCGGCAAGGGTCTGCCTCGTGCGCTCGCCGGAGTGCTCAACGGGTCGTTCCTGACCCGGGAGCAGGTGTTGGCCAATATGTCCTTCATCCTCTTTGTAGCAGCTCTCATGCTCGTGTACATCGGCTACGGCTACTACACGGAACGCACCGTTCGTGAGCTGCACCGCACCGATTCGGAGCTCAAGGAGTTGCGCAGTGAATACATCAGCGTGAGGTCCCGCCTGGACCAGACCGAACAGCAAAGCCAGGTGGCTGCGGATATCGCTGACATGGGTTTGCGGGAGAGCCGGGTCCCGCCCTTGAGGATCACCTTGGACAATGACGAATACAGGGCATTGAACGAATGAGCGATCGCGGCCGACAGCTCCGTTCGCGCACCTACCTCGTTTATGGGGGGGTGGTCCTCTTTGCCCTGGCGATAACCGTCAAGCTGTTCACCATCCAGTTGATCGAGGGCGAGCGCTGGGTGCGACGGGCCGAGAACGTGGCCACTGCCTACCATACGGTCCATCCGGACCGAGGGCATATATACAGCGAGGATGGCCGCCTCTTGAGCACAAGCATTCCGCAATATGAGGTGCGCATGGACCTCCTGGCGGATGGCCTTACCGACGAGCTGCTGCGTAATGAATTGAACCCCCTATGTGATGGGTTGGCCCACTTGTTCGGTGACCGATCGGCAGCGCAATACCGCACCGAGCTCCTTCAAGCGCGCAGCCGCGGTGAGCGCTATCACCTCTTGAAGCGCGATGTCGATCATGAGCGGCTCCAGCTGCTCAAACAGCTGCCACTGTTCAAGCGTGGTCGATATACCAGCGGACTGATCATTGAGAAACGCACCGTACGGATCCGACCGTTCGGTCGCCTCGCTGCGAGGACGGTCGGGTACGTCTTGAAGGACAGCAGTGCGATCGGGCTGGAAGGGGGATACGGGGAGTGGCTTCAGGGGGTCACTGGCAGGCGATTGGAACGACGGCTCACGGGTGGTGTCTGGATGCCCATCGACGACGGCACCGGAAGTGACCCCGTTCCTGGAAGCGATGTGCATACCACGATCGATATCAACCTCCAAGATGTGGCTGATGCAGCGTTGGAGGCCCAACTACGAAAGCATGGCGCTCATCATGGTTGTGTGGTGGTGATGGAGGTGAGCACCGGTTACGTGAAGGCCATTGCCAACCTCACACGCCACGAGGACGAGACCTACCATGCTGACCTGAACTATGCCGTGGGTGTCAGCACGGAGCCGGGTTCCACGTTCAAGACCGCCGCCCTCCTTGTCGGTCTTGATGATGGCATTCTCGATCCCGACGACCGATTCGACACCAAAGGTGGTGTGGTGAAGTACTACGGTCGCCGCATGACCGATTCCCATGAGGGTGGTCACGGTGTCATTTCCCTGCATCGCGCATTGGAGGTCAGCAGCAACACGGCCATTTCTCAGGCCGTCGTTCAAGCCTATCAGGATGATCCCACCCGCTTCGTCGATGGCTTGCGCGAGTTGGGGCTCGACAAGCCGACCGGGGTCCGTATCCCCGGGGAGCCGGTACCCACGCTGCGCGGACCGGAGGACAAACTGTGGAGCGGACTGAGCCTGCCTTGGATGAGCATCGGCTACGAGGTCAGCTTGACGCCCCTGCAGATACTGACCTTCTACAACGGCATTGCCAACGATGGAAGGATGATGCAACCCCAGTTCGTCCGCTCCGTTACGCGGGCCGGGGTCGAAGTGGAGCGCTTCGAGCCGGTCACGTTGAACAAGCGGATGGCCTCGCCCGATGCGCTGGATAAGATCCGGAGGATGCTTGAAGGGGTGGTCGACTCCGGTACCGCCTCGAACCTGAAGGACGCACATTTCAGGATCGCGGGGAAAACAGGTACGGCGCAGATCGCGAACGAGAAACGCGGCTACAAGAGCGAAGGGCTGAGCTATCAGGCTTCGTTCGTCGGCTACTTCCCGGCGGATGCTCCACGCTATTCGTGCATTGTGGTGGTGAGCTCGCCATCGCGGAGCGTGTACTACGGGAACGTGGTGGCAGGACCCATATTC
This sequence comes from Flavobacteriales bacterium, assembly GCA_020437905.1. GTDB lineage: Bacteria > Bacteroidota > Bacteroidia > Flavobacteriales_F > PHOS-HE28 > PHOS-HE28. Next base: position 22,075 of record JAGQVN010000139.1, on the reverse strand, counting down.
AATGAGATCGCGGATAAGATCCACGCGAACCGCCTGGAGATGCAGACCGAGCTCGCCGAGGATTTGGGCGACACCCTCCGATCGCCCATCTCCTTCAGTGGACTGACAGCCGACTTGCATGCCTCCCTCGAAAGATTGGGATACCAGGACCGGATAGGCGACGCTTCGCTTTGGTGCTCCACCCAGGCCACGGACAGCGTGGTCATCCTCCTGCCCCGCACTATGCCGGATGCTGGGCTGCGTTCGGTGCCGAATGTGCTTGGCATGGGGCTGCGTGATGCCCTGTACATCCTGGAGAACCACGGTCTTCGCGTGCATGTGAACGGCGTGGGGATGGTGCGGAGCCAGTCCCTCCGTCCAGGTGATCGGTTCCAACCCGGTTCCATCGTTGTGCTCGATCTGACCACATGAAGCTGCTCAAGGACATCCTGTATCGAACACGGATCGACCAGGTCGTTGGAGCCACCAACACGGCCATTGAGCAGATCGCCTTCGACAGCCGGAAAGTGGTGCCCTTCACCGCCTTCGTCGCCATACCAGGGACCAGAACGGATGGTCACGAGCATATCGCTGATGCGGTAGGTAGAGGTGCGACCGCTGTGATCTGCGAACGCATCCCTGAAGAGCCCGCCAAGGGTGTCACCTATGTCAAGGTCTCCAATAGTGCCCATGCCTTGGCCATCATGGCGGCCAATTTCCATGATCATCCTTCCAGGAAGTTGAAGCTGGTCGGGGTTACAGGTACGAACGGCAAGACCAGCGTGGTCACGATGCTGCACCGGTTGTATCGGGCCCTTGGCAGGAAGACCGGCATGATCGGAACGGTTGAAACGCGCGTCGGTCAGCGCTTGGAACCCAGTACGCATACCACCCCCGATCCGATCCGGCTCAACGAACTGCTCGCGGCCATGGTCGAAGAGCGCTGCACGCACTGCTTCATGGAGGTCAGTTCACATGCCTTGGTGCAGGATCGGGTGACCGGGTTGGAGTTCGATCTCGCTGTGTTCACCAACATCACACACGATCACCTGGACTATCACGGCTCCTTTGCCGATTACATCAAGGCCAAGAAGCGACTGTTCGACGAACTGTCGGGCGAGGCCATGGCCCTGGTGAACGCTGACGATCCGAACAGCCGTGTGATGGTGCAGAACACGAAGGCTTCCAAGCGATCCTTCGCCCTGCATGAACTGGCCGACCATCGCGCGAGGGTCGTGGAGAACCAGCTGAACGGGCTCCACTTGCACATCGATGGACACGACGTTTATACGCGGTTGGTGGGGGCGTTCAATGCGAGCAATCTATTGGCCGTCTACTCCTCTGCGGTACTGTTGGGGGAGGCACCGTTGACCATCCTGACGGCGCTGAGTGATATCGCTCCACCCCCGGGGCGGTTCCAGTTGGTCCCTGCAAAGAGCGAGGTGATGGGGATCGTGGACTATGCACACACCCCTGATGCGCTGAAGAATGTGCTCGCAACGCTCAGGGAAGTATGTGCGCAGGGCGAGCGTGTCATCACCGTGGTCGGATGTGGTGGTGACCGGGATCGCCAAAAGCGACCTGAGATGGCCCGTATCGCTGCGCAGAACAGTGATCTGGTGGTATTGACCAGCGACAATCCGCGATCAGAGGATCCGATGTCCATCATCGAGGAGATGCGGACCGGACTATCCACATCCGATGCCACCCGGGCCTACGTGAACGTGGACCGACGTGAGGCGATCCGACAGGCCTGTTCCCTTGCCGGCCCCGGTGATGTGGTGTTGGTGGCGGGAAAAGGGCATGAGACCTATCAGGAGATACACGGTGTACGCCACGCCTTTGATGATGTCGAGGTACTGAAACAGGCACTTGAACTGCTCCATAGCTGATGCTCTACGAACTGTTCAAGTCGATCGATTTCTCGCTTCCCGGATCGGGTGCGTTCAATTACATCTCCTTCCGGGCCGCCATGGCCGTGTTCTTCTCGCTGGTCATCAGTCTGTGGTTCGGAAAAGGCATCATCCGGGTCCTGCAACGGATGCAGGTCGGCGAAACGGTCCGTGACCTGGGCCTGGAAGGTCAGTTGAGCAAGCAGGGCACACCAACGATGGGCGGCCTCATCATCCTTTCCGCCATTCTGGTGCCCACCCTGCTGTTCGCCAAGCTGGATAATATCTACATCCAACTCATGCTCATCACCACGATCTGGCTGGGTGTCATCGGGTTCCTGGACGACTACATCAAGGTATTCCGCAAGAACAAGAAGGGTCTTGCCGGCAAGTTCAAGGTGTTCGGTCAGGTGGGTATCGGCATCGTGATCGGGGCGACGGTCTATTTCCATCCGGATATCCGGACCAAGGTGGAGGTGCCAGAGGTGCTGGCCGATCAATTGGACCCTGCGGCCTTGAGCACGTTCGTGGACGATGATGGCGTTGCCCATTATCTCCTTGATCGCCGGTCGCCGAACACGACCATCCCATTCGTAAAGGGGAACGAGTTCAACTATTCATCGGTGCTTGGCCTCTTCGGCCGTGAGGCTCGCGGTTACACGTGGCTGCTGTACGTGTGCGTGGTCATCTTCATCGTGACCGCCGTCAGCAATGGAGCGAACATGACCGATGGGCTTGATGGGCTGGCTACCGGCACCTCCGCGATCATGGTACTCGCACTGGGGATCCTTGCTTATGTGAGCGGTAATATCATCTTCTCCCAGTATCTGGACATCATGTACATCCCCGACATCGGGGAACTCGCCGTGTTCATCGGAGCGATGCTGGGGGCATGTATCGGATTTCTCTGGTACAATGCGTTCCCGGCACAGGTGTTCATGGGGGACACCGGAAGCCTGGCTTTGGGAGGCATGATCGCCGCGCTCGCGATCCTCGTGCGAAAGGAGTTGCTCATCCCAGTTCTCTGTGGGGTGTTCCTGGTGGAGAACCTCAGTGTCGTCCTCCAGGTATCGTGGTTCAAGTATACCCGCAGGCGGTTCGGTGAAGGACGAAGGATCTTCCTGATGGCGCCGCTCCACCACCACTTCCAGAAGCTGGGGATCCACGAAAGCAAGATCGTGAGCCGGTTCTGGATCGTAGGTATCATGCTCGCGGTCCTATCCATCGTAACCCTCAAACTGCGATGAAGGAGCTGGTGATCCTCGGTGGGAAGGAGAGCGGGGTCGGCGCCGCTCAGCTGGCGACAGCCAAAGGCTTGAAGGTGTTCGTAAGTGATGCAGGCACTATCGAAGGTCCTTATCGTGATGCGCTGATGGCCGATCGGGTCCCATTCGAGGAGAAGGGTCATGATCTGGATCGCATTCTCAGGGCCGCTGAAGTGGTGAAGAGCCCGGGGATCCCGGACAAGAGCCCCGTGATCCAGGCGCTGCTGAGAAAGGGTGTTCCCGTGATCAGTGAAGTGGAGTTCGCCTCGCGTTACACGAGTTCCACCCTGATCGGCATTACAGGAACGAACGGGAAGACCACCACGACGATGCTCACCTATCATCTCTTGAGGAAGGCGGGTTTGGATGTGGCGGTGGCGGGCAACATGGGCCGGAGTTTCGCAGGTTCCGTTGCACAAGGCGACCATGCCTACCATGTGGTGGAACTCAGCAGTTTCCAGCTGGACGGCATCCGTTCCCTACGACCGCACATTGCCGTGCTCCTGAACATCACACCGGACCATTTGGATCGGTACGCGGATATGGACGCTTATGTGGCGAGCAAGTTCCGCATTGCCATGAATCAGACGGCCGGGGACCACTTCCTGTTCAATGCGGACGACACCACGATCTCCGAGGGCATGCTGCACCATCCGGTGCGTGCAAGGAAGTGGCCCTTTTCCATCAGCACACCAATTCCGCAGGGAGGTTTTCTCCAGAACGGAACCTTACACATAACCACCGACCAAAGCACGCTGCACATGTCCATGATCGAACTCTCGCTACAGGGAAAGCACAACGCGTACAACTCGCTTGCCGCCAGCATTGCCGCACGCATCCTGGAGGTGCGCAAGGACGTGGTGCGGGAAAGTCTGAGCGATTTCCAGAACGTCGAGCATCGCTTGGAAAAGGTCGCCTCTGTGAATGGAGTGGATTTCATCAATGACAGCAAGGCCACCAATGTGAACAGTGCATGGTACGCGCTGGAAAGCATGGATCGTCCCGTGGTCTGGATCGCGGGGGGGGTGGACAAGGGGAATGACTATTCGTTGTTGCTTGAACTCGTGTCCGAACGGGTGAAGGCCATGGTTTGTCTGGGTACGGACAACTCGGCATTGCACAAGGCCTTCGGTGGAACGGTGGCGAGCATGGTGGATGCCGGTTCCGCCCAAGAGGCCGTGGAGCGTGCCTATGAGCTCAGCGAACCGGGTGATGTGGTCTTGCTCAGCCCGGCCTGTGCAAGCTTCGACCTGTTCGAGAATTATGAGGACCGTGGTCGCAAGTTCAAGTCCGCGGTGAAGTCCTTGTGAATGTGATAGACAACGCATCATGAACGAGACACACCGCCGAACATCCACTACCGCAGGGAAGGCCCTGGTCGAAGCGCGTATCCATGCCCTGGACCGGTCGACCGCCCAGGCACATGACCTGGAGCACGTCGCTGAGGTGGATGGCGTGAACTACATCAACGACTCCAAGGCAACGTTCCTCGATGCCACGCTCCGCTCGCTCGATCGCGTTCAGGGTCCGGTGATATGGATCTCCGGATGTCTGCCGGTTGAATTGGGTTCCGGTGGTCCCCATGATCTGTTGCGCAACAAAGTGGTGGCCGTGGTGCTGTTCGGAACGGAGGCCGAAAGGAACCTGGATGCTCTGGACCCCTTCGTGGAGCATGTGTATTTCGCGTTGGAGGTCCGCACGGCCTGCTTTCTTGCCCGTGAGCTTGCACGCCAGGGTGAGACGGTACTCTTCAGCCCGGGTTGTCCAAGCGGTGAAGGTTATGCCAACTACGAGGAACGTGGAATGGCGTTCAAACAGGCCGTAAGGGACCTTTGAGATAGAACGATGACACAGCTGTTCGACCAACACTTGCGCGGGGACAGGACCATCTGGATGGTGGCCCTGTTCCTGGGATTGGTGAGCTTGCTGGCCGTTTACAGCTCGATCGCGTCGTTGGCGTTCAAGTATGAGGGGGGAAGCACGTTCCATTTCCTGCTCAAGCACGGTACGATGCTCGCCACGGGTGGGTTGATCATGTACTACGCTCATCGTTTGAAGTACGGGGCCTACGCGCGGATCGGTCAGATGCTCTTCTGGGCCACAGCTGCCCTGTTGCTGGTCACACTGCTGATCGGCACGAACCTGAACGATGCCAGTCGGTGGTTGCGGATCCCGGTCATCGGACAGAGCTTTCAGACCAGCGATCTGGCCAAGGTGGTGCTCATCGTTTATCTGGCACGCGTACTTCACAAGCATCCTGAGGAGGTTCGGACGTTCAGAGGTCTGTTACTGCACGCCATGCTGCCGGTCGGGGTGATCTGTGGATTGATATTGCCTGCCAACTTTTCCACGGCTGCCCTGCTGTTCTCGGTGTGTTTCGTGATGCTGTTCATCGGTGGCGCCAGGTTGAGGCACCTCTTGGCCGTTCTGCTCCTGGCCGCGGTATCGTTCGCCCTGTTAATGGTCCTCGCAAAGGCGTTGCCTGGCCTGCTCCCCCGAATGGATACCTGGTTGATGCGCATTGAAAGTTTCGGTACACCAGATCATGAGAGCAACTATCAGGTGGAACATGCCAAGATCGCGATCGCCAGTGGTGGATTGCTCCCCAACGGTCCCGGATCGGGTGTTTCGCGGAACTTCCTTCCACACCCCTACTCGGACATGATCTATGCGTTCATCGTTGAGGAGTACGGTTCCATCCTGGGCGGTCTGGGGCTGCTCCTGTTGTACCTGATCCTTCTCGGTCGGGTCGTGGTCACGGCCACCCGTTGCACGAAGGTCTTCGGTTCGCTCATGGCCATTGGTCTCGGTTTGTCCTTGGTCATGCAGGCCATGGTGAACATGGCCGTGGCCGTGAACCTCGTGCCGGTGACCGGTCAACCTCTTCCCCTGGTCAGCATGGGAGGGACCTCCATCTGGTTCACATGCCTGTCCATTGGAATGATCCTGAGCGTGAGCAGGGAATGCTCCTCTGGCAAGAACGACGGCAAGGAACATGGCGACACTTAAGGTCATGATAAGCGGAGGGGGCACCGGAGGACACATTTTCCCGGCGATCGCGATCGCCAATGCGATCCGTGCCGCGGTTCCCGATGCCCGTTTCCTGTTCGTTGGTGCGCTGGGGAAGATGGAGATGAAAAAGGTGCCCGAGGCGGGCTTTGAGATCGTTGGATTGCCGATCCGTGGGTTCCAGCGAGGCTCCATCCTGAAGAACCTTTCGCTTCCCTTCCGACTGATCGCTAGCCTTTGGAAAGCGCGCTGTCTCCTTCGAACGTTCGCGCCCGATGTGGTCGTTGGTGTGGGAGGATATGCGAGTGGGCCATTGTTGGCCGTGGCTCAGCGCATGCGCATTCCTACTGTGATCCAGGAACAGAACAGTCATGCCGGAGCCACGAACCGGATGCTTGCCCGCAGGGCCGACCGCATCTGTGTGGCCTACGAGGGAATGGATCGCTATTTCCCCAAGGAGAAGATCCTTCTGACCGGTAATCCTGTGCGGAACGAGGTCGTTCGCCTGCAGGGCAAGCGCCCGCGCGGGTTGGAGCATTTCGGTTTGACGACGGGAAGACCGATCGTGTTGATCACCGGAGGAAGCCTGGGAGCTCGCGGGATCAACAAGGGTATGCTCAACGCGCTGCCCAAATTGAAAGGGGCGGGTGTTCAGGTGATCTGGCAGACCGGCATGCCGTTCCTTGCCGAAGCTGAGGAGGCCGTTGCCGCTCAGCGATACGGTGATTGCAAGGTGCGTGCTTTTCTCGATCGCATGGACCTGGCCTATGCCGTGGCTGATCTCGTGGTGGCCCGCGCGGGGGCGAGCAGTGTGAGCGAGTTGTGCCTGGTCGAGCTACCTGCCATCCTCGTTCCGCTTCCCACCGCTGCCGAGGACCATCAGACCAGGAATGCGCGGGCATTGAGCGATCGCGGAGCCGCGATCCTCATGAGCGATGCCGATGCGCCTACCGGATTGGGCGATCGTATCCTCGGCTTGCTGAACGATCAGCAGGCGCTCCTGCGGTTAAGGAAGAACATGCTTGGTTCGGGCAGGGCGAACGCAGGGGAGGCGATCGCTGCCGAGGTGATAAGGACCGCACGCGCATGAGAACGGTCCCACATAAGATCTTCTTCGTGGGGATAGGAGGGATAGGGATGAGCGGCCTGGCCCGCTACTTCGCGCGAAAGGGAGCATTGGTTGCAGGGTACGATCGGAGCATATCCTCGATGACCAAGGCATTGACCGAGGAGGGCATCGACGTCACCTTCGACGCCGATCCGGAGAAGCTTGCGCAGGCGTTCAGCATGGACCCGGACGTCCTTGTGGTCCGTACCCCGGCTGTCCCTTGCGATCTGCCCTTGCTGAAGTACTGGAAGGAGCTCGGAGCACGTATCGTGAAACGTGCCGAACTGTTGGGTGCCATCACGCGTGACCTACCCACCACTGCTGTTGCCGGCACCCATGGAAAGACCACGGTAAGCAGCATGCTGGCGCACATGATGAGCGAAGGCGGTGTTTCCGTGAATGCCTTCCTGGGGGGGGTCGCAGCCAATTATGGCACCAACGTCCTGTTGCACGACGATGCCGTTTCGAACATCGTGGAGGCCGATGAGTTCGATCGCAGTTTCCTGCATTTGGACCCGGTCGATGCCATCATCACCTCCATGGATCCCGATCACTTGGACATCTACGGTTCCGTGGAGGACATGCGGGCCGCATATCGTGATTTCGCTGATCGATGCTCGGGACAGTTGTTGGTGAATGATCGCGTTGCTTTCCATTTCGTGGACAGGCCCGTCCGTGCATATGGTTTCGAAAAGGACTCCACCATCCGCGTGACCAACGTGATCGTCAAGGATGGTGCCTATCAGTTCGACCTGTTCACGGAAGACACCACGCTGACGGGGATCAGAGCGGGTATGCCCGGAAGGCACAACGTTGAGAACGCATGTGCTGCGGCCGCCATGGGCTTGCACCTGGGTCTGGACGACGATCAAGTGCGTAGGGGGATCGCTTCGTTCAAGGGAGTACAGCGCCGCTTTCAGGTCCATGTGAACACACCGGAGCTGGTCTTTGTCGATGATTATGCCCACCACCCGGCCGAGATCGATGCGGCCATCCGATCCGTACGTGAGCTCTGGCCCGGTCGCCGGATCACTGGGGTGTTCCAACCTCATCTCTATTCCAGGACCCGGGACCTTGCGGTCGAGTTCGCGCGTAGCCTGGGCGCTCTCGATGAGTTGATCTTGCTGGACATCTACCCGGCCCGGGAGCGACCGATACCTGGGGTCACAAGCCGAAAGCTCCTGGACCTGATACCCCTGGCTCGGAAGCGTTGCATGACCCTTGAGGAAGTGAGGTCCGAATTGTCGGGGCTCTCCCTGGATGTGCTTCTCACATTGGGAGCGGGAAGCATTGATAGCATCGTGCCTGCGCTTGCGGCAGAACTCACAGAACGAAGTGCATCATGAAAGCAGGGAAGCGCATGCTCAAGTTGGTCGCCATGTCCGTGGGGCTCGTATCCGTGGCTGCATTGCTTGGCTTTGTTGAAAGCACATCGGAGAGCATGCCGGTCAATGACATCCGGATCGAGGTGCAGGGCCTCGGGGAGGTGCAGTTCATCGACGAGGCCATGGTCCGGAACATCATGCTGACGGACCAGAGCGGTATCATGGGTGTGCCCTTGGGTCGCATGGACCTCCGGGTAATTGAGGATCGGCTGCGCGAGGTGCCTGCCATCGCGAACGCCGAGGTGTACAGCACCATGGATGGAGTGCTGCATGTGAAGGTCGACCAACGGGTCCCACTTGTGCGTGTCATGATGAAGGAAGGGAAAGGGCTCTATCTCGACCGCAATGGATATGCCATGCCCACAAGCCCGGTCCATTCGCCTCGTGTTCTCGTGGCACTGGGTGCGGTGAGGGCACCGGACGTGTCAGAACAGGTCCGCCATGTCCTTTCCGGTGACAGCACATGGGCCGGGACCCATTTACCCGGACTGTATCGACTCGCCAAGGCCATTGATGCCGATCCCCAATGGCGTTCGCTTTTCGACCAGGTCGTCGTTCACGCGAACGGACAATTCGAACTGATCCCCATTGTCGGGATGCATCACATCCTGATCGGTGATGGATCCGACCTGGACCACCGATTGGAGAAGCTCCGCATTTTCTACGACAAGGGCCTTCATCAGGCCGACAGTCGCCGCTATTCCACCATCGACCTGCGATTTGCCGATCAGGTCGTTTGCACCAAAAGACCAACGCTCTAAGTACGCACAGCCATGGACAACCAAGAGATCGTAGCCGGACTTGATATCGGAACAACCAAGATCGCCTGCATCGTTGGGCGGAAGAATGAGCTGGGAAAGATCGAGATCCTGGGTATGGGTCGTTCCCGGTCCGATGGCGTCAGCCGGGGAATGGTGGCCAACATCCAGAAGACCGTGGAAAGCATCAGTGCCGCCATACGGGAGGCCGAGGACAATTCCGGGGTTGATATCGGCACCGTGAACGTGGGCATCGCCGGTCAGCATATCCGCAGTATGCACCACCGTGGCATGATCACGCGCCAAAGCTTGGAGGACGAGATCCGACAGGAGGATATCGACCTGCTCATCGATGACATGTACAAGTTGGTCATGCCTCCCGGGGAGGAGATCATCCATGTGCTTCCGCAGGAGTATATCGTGGACGGCGAACAGGGCATCCGTGACCCCATCGGTATGAGCGGCGTACGGCTGGAAGCGAACTTCCATATCATCAGTGGTCAGGTCACGGCGGCACGTAACATCAATAAATGCGTCCATCGTGCTGGCCTGGAGATCACCGAGGTGATCCTGGAGCCGCTCGCGAGCGCCGATGCGGTGTTGAGCGACGAGGAGAAGGAAGCCGGTGTCGTATTGGTCGATATCGGTGGTGGCACCACCGACATCGCCATTTTCTTCGACGGCATCATCCGTCACACAGCCGTGATCCCTTTCGGTGGGAACGTGGTGACGGAGGACATTCGTCAGGGATGCGGCATCATGCGTGAGCAGGCCGAATTGCTCAAAGTGAAGTTCGGCAGTGCATTGGCTGCGGAGAACAAGGAGAACGAGGTGGTGTGTATCCCGGGTCTGCGCGGGCGGGACCCGAAGGAGATCAGCCTGAGGACCCTGGCCCAGATCATCCAGAGCAGGATGGAGGAGATCATGGAGCATGTGTACTTCGAGATCAAGAACAGCGCGATCGAGAAACAGTTGATCGCCGGTGTGGTGCTGACCGGCGGTGGTGCCCAGCTCCGTCATCTTCGGCAACTGGTCGAGTACATGACCGGGATGCCCTCGCGGATAGGATATCCCAATGAACACCTGGCAAAGAGCGATGTGGAACAAGTGACAAGTCCCTTGTTCGCCACAGGTGTCGGTCTGGTGATGAAAGGCCTGGACCATCTGGAGAAACGCAGACCACAACAGAAAGAGAACAAGGACCGCGTGAAAGGGCACAGTCAGGGGAGCCGCATGGGCAGCTTCTTCGACAAGGTCCTCAACAAGGCCTCCGAGATCCTCAACGAGGACGACGTTTGAACGAACCTTCCACCTGTCAAAAAAAGAAAGTCATGAAATTCGATCTTCCCAAGGAACTATCCTCCATCATCAAAGTGATCGGCGTGGGAGGCGGTGGCAGCAATGCTGTGAACCACATGTTCGATCAAGGCATCAAGGGTGTCGACTTCATCATCTGCAACACGGACAAGCAGGCGCTGGAAATGAGCCCGGTGCCGGTCAAGCTGCAGTTGGGAGTAGCGCTCACGGATGGGCTGGGCGCCGGCAGCATTCCCGACCGGGGACGCGACAGTGCACGCGAGAACGTGGAGGAGATCAAACAGTTGCTCAGCACACGGACCAAGATGGTGTTCATCACGGCCGGAATGGGTGGTGGCACGGGTACCGGAGCAGCTCCGGTGATCGCCAGTATCGCCCGTGAGATGGGCATCCTGACCGTTGGGATCGTGACGATGCCGTTCCAATGGGAGGGACGCAAGCGCAAGCAACAGGCCGGTATCGGTATCGAAGAGTTGCGTGGTTGTGTCGATACGCTGCTGGTGATCAACAACGATCGCCTCCGTGACCTGTTCGGGAACCTTTCCCTGGACAACGCCTTCGGTCACGCCGACAACGTGCTGACGACCGCGGCGCGAGGCATCGCCGAGATCATCACAATGACCGGCAAGGTGAATGTGGATTTCGAGGATGTCAAGACCGTGATGAGCGATAGTGGCGTGGCCATCATGGGCATGGCAGAGGCAGAAGGGGAGGACAGGGCGATCCGCGCCGCACAGGAGGCGCTTGCATCACCCCTGCTCAACGACAACGACATCCAAGGAGCCAAGTTCGTCCTGTTGAACATCACGCATGGGACCCAGGAGGTCCTGATGGATGAGATCACCGAGATCACCGATCACATTCAGGAGGCCGCCGGGTCGAGCGCGGATGTGATCTGGGGCTATTGCAGGGACGAGAACCTGGAGCAGCGGCTTCGCGTCACCGTGATCGCGACCGGTTTCCACATGAACACCAGGACGGGACACGTTGGTGAGCAACCTTCGGAGCGCATGGTCATTCCCCTGGATGCGGACGTTCCGACCATGATCACCAAGCCCATCGAGAATCCGGTGGCCGTGAAGCCGGCAGAGCAGAAGGAAGACCCGGAAAAGCAGGAGGGGTCACCGAACGAACCCTATCTGAAGCCAGCCGCAGAGTTGGTCGATCCGACCGTCGGGTCCGAGAAGAGCATCGATCTCGAGGTATCCAATGTCAGCAACACCCCCCCATTTGAAAAGCGCGTGTTCGATCTGAACGATCCGGTCGGCCTTGAGCCCTCCGAAACGACCGGAAAGGCAATTGAGCGAGCCAGTGGTCAGGACCGGGTGGATACCACAGGGCATCATGTACGCGTTGAGGAGCGGCTTTCACGCATGCGCGAGCTAACCATGCGACTGCATTCACCCAACGGCATCAGCGATATGGAGCGGGAGCCGGCATACAAGCGCAAGAACATCGAGCTCAATGAGGGTCCCAAGAGCTCGGATAGCTCGGTGAGCCGATATACCTTGAACGAGGAGCAGGACGAGAACGGAGAGCGGCGTGTGGAATTGAAACGGAACAACCCTTATTTGCACGACAACGTGGATTGATGAAGGAGCTCAGGACCCGTGTGGAGACCGATCTCCTTGTGGCCATGAAAGCCAGGGATCCGGGGCGCGCAAATGCCCTCCGTGCCATCAAATCAGCCATTCTGCTCGAGCTTACCCGGGAGGGTGGGGCATCGCTGGACGAGCGGGAGGGCATCCGTTTGCTTCAACGCCTGACCAAGCAGCGCAGCGAAGCTGCTGCCATATATACCGAACAGGGCAGGGAGGACCTTGCGGCCGAGGAGCGCGCTCAGGCTGCGGTAATTGCGGAGTACATGCCATCATTGATGTCCGAGGAGGAGCTGCGACAAGGCTTGTCGGCGTTGATCGAGGAGCTTGGCGCAGCCTCCATGCGCGACATGGGTAAGATCATGGCGGCCGCTGGACAAAGGTTCGGCGATCGTGCCGAAGGGGCGACCATGGCAGCTCTCGTGAAGGGAATGCTCTCCAATTGAGCCGGGCGACCGGCTGGTCTACATCCGTTCGAGGCTGTCCATGAGCTCCTGCTTCTTCCGTCTGGAAACAGCCACGTTCGTCCCATCGTTCATGATTACCTCGCCTCCTTCACCACGGATATACTTCTGGACGTGCTTCACATTGATCAGGTAGCTGTGGTGCACCCGTACGAAACCCTGTTCCGCCAACATGTCCTCGAACTCCTTGAGCGTTCTGGAAATGACCAGGCGTTTCTGGTCCCTGCGATGGACCACCGTGTAGTTGCTGTCCGATTCGCAATACATGATATCCTCGGTGTTCACCATCTCGAGACCATCCGCAACAGGCAGGGCGATCTTTCCGGCCCGTTCCTTCGCGCCGGACAGGTTCTGGAGCAGGGAGAGGAACTGATCGGCATTCTGAGTACCTCGCGTTGCCTTGATCACCTTCTTGAGCGCATCCTCCAATTCATCCGGATCGATGGGTTTCAGGAGGTAATCGAGCGCTGAAAAGCGGATGGCCTTCACCGCATAGCTTTCGTGTGCCGTGGTGAAGATCACATGCGGCCTGTCAGGGCCCAGCGATTGGAGCAGGTCGAAGCCTGTCCTGTCCCCGATCTCGATGTCCAGGAAAAGGACATCCGGTCGATGCGCGCGTATCATGTCCAAGCCTTCCGACACGGAGCTCGCCATGCCCAAGATCTCCAGGTCGGGATGCTTGCGTTCCAGCAGTCCGGAAAGCGCATCCAAGCAATGTTGTTCGTCATCAACGATAACGGTGGTCATTCGTTCCCGATTTAGCGAGCCCCAATTTAGTGACTTGGATGGTACGCCTCGGTGGCTGGTGCGGTAACCGCCGTATGGTGAAGCGTTCCACTACGTTCGGGACTTCGGGACCCTGGGCCAGGTGGATACCTGCACACCGGCCCCTGGAAAGGACCAGGAACGCACGCACGTGGATCGTCCTTCCCGGGCCTTTTCCAATGGCAGTGATCGTGCCTTGACCTGTATCGGGAACAACAGGCTGAAGAACGACGTTCGGGCAATGGCCGAGCGGGTGTCCACGTGCACGACCTGCTCGCAGAACCCCTCCATGTTGATGCGCACCATGACCACCTGTCCTAAGGGTGCGAACAGTGTGATCATGTACGGGTTATCGTCGGACGAGAAGACTTTGCAACCCGGATCGATGACCGTGATGTTCGGGGCGATCCATCGACCTGGTTCCGTGCTCAAGTGAACACGTACCTCGACCGCGTGCTCGTGCAGGGGCTCTTCAACACCCTTGTCACCCATTAGCTTGTTCACCCGATCCTTCATGACCATGAGCTCTGTCACCATCAAAAGGATGCAGCCAGTCCTGGGAGGTATTCCCCGGTCCCTTCCTCGTCCAGGTGTTCCACCTTCATCAGACCACTGCCACGGAGGAAGCGGATCCTGCCGACGATCTGTTCCACGGCCTCCTCATCCGGGCGTATCTCGTTGAGCATCACATCGAAGGCGATGCGCTTGTTCTTCTTTTTGTTCGAATTGGAGACGAAGGCATCCTGGCCGTCCACGACCACGCTCTTGCGCACGTGATCGCTGAGGACGAAGGACATGACCGCCTGTGCTCCCTCAGGAACATACACCCGAAAGGCACCGGAAGGGGAAACGGGGACCGTCTCAGCCGGTTGGTCACCGATCGCGAGCACGATGTGGGACATCCCCGGGTCACCGAACCCCGAATGGATGTTCCCGTGGAATTCGATGCAAGGCTGTTGTTGTGCCGAGACCTGCGTTACAAGGGCAAGCATGAAGCTCAAGGAGAGGAGGGTGGTGCGTTCCATGGTGTTCGTGGGTGTTGATCGTTCGACACCACGAAAGTCCCCGCTGCGGCTGCCCCTTCATAGGGTGGCCGAGCAAGTGGTCCATGGGAATGAGCAAGTGGCGGATCCCTCACCGACCTACGGCAGGGACCCGCATGTTACGGTCTCTCAAGATCGGTCAGGTACACTGGTCGAACGCGATCGTGAAGCTGTCTGGGGTGGTCGGTGCAGGTTCGTTCCGCCCCGGTCTTTAGCCCACGCGATCCTTGTTCATGGATCGCCTGCACCCACGTCCACCTGCAGCTTGAAACCGACGCCGTGGACATTGTTGATGGCCACGCGCCCATCGCGCTTCAGGTATTTCCGCAAGCGGCTGATGAACACATCCAGGCTACGCCCCAGGAAATAGGTGTCATCGCCCCATACCATGTTCAGCAAAAGCTCGCGAGGCAGCACCTGATCCTGGTGCATGCACAAGAGGCGGAGCACATCGGCTTCCTTCTTGGTCAGTTTTCGGTCGCCACCGGGGTGGGCCAGGAGCAATTCACGGTGATCGAAGAGATAGTCCCCAAGCTCGAAGCGATGTCGCTGGTGCTGCCCTTGCGTCCGGCCCAGGGTCCGTCGCAGGATCGCTTCGATCCGAAGGCCGAGTTCCTCATGGCTGAACGGTTTGGTCATGTAGTCATCGCCCCCGGCCCGGAACCCCGCGATCTTGTCCTCGGTCTGCGAGCGGGCGGTGAGGAACACAATGGGAACATCCGAATTCAACGTGCGTATATCCTCGGCCAAGCTGACCCCGTCCTTTTCCGGCAGCATCACGTCCAGGACGCACAAGTCATAGCTGTGCTCATTGAAATACCTCAATCCTTCTTTTCCGTCCCGGCATAGATGCACCACGTATCCTTTTCGCTGCAAGGCATCCTGTATCACAAAGCCCAGGTTGGGGTCGTCCTCCACCAATAGGATAGTGCTCCTTCGTTCGCTCATCTCCGCTCCTTGTTCGAGAGGGGCAGCCGGACCGTGAACTCGCTCCCTTCACCCGGTTCACTTCGGACCTCGACCGTTCCTCCATGTGCATGCACGATCTGTTGGACGTAATGGAGCCCAAGCCCGAAGCCTTTCACGTTGTGGACATTACCTGTGGATACGCGAAAAAAGCGTTCGAAAATGTGGCCAATGTCCTTCGGATGGATTCCCAGACCCCGGTCCTTCACCTTGACTTCCACCCAACGGGGACCTCTGTTGGCGGTGATCCGGATGTCGGGGGCCCCTGTACTGTATTTCATTGCGTTGTCGAACAGGTTGAAGAACACGTTGCTCAAATGCACGCCATCCCCAAGTACGGACAAGGGTTCACCGCCCAGGTCCACATGTACTTCGGCAGATCGTTCCGCGAAGGGTAGCTTGAACGAGGTCAGGACCGCGCGGATGATCTCGCGGATATCCACGACAGCATTTTCAAGCTGCAGGTCTCCCCTGTCCAGTGTTGCCAGCTGCAGGACCCGCTCCACCTGGGTGCGAAGGCGCTCATTCTCCGATCGAATGATACGAGCGTACTCCTTCAAGCGTTCCGGCTCTTGGACGATGGAGGGGTCACTGATCACCTCGCTGCTCAAGGCTATGGTGCTTATGGGGGTTTTCAGTTCATGGGTCATGTTGCCGATGAAGTCGTTCTTCATTTCCCCCAGTCGTTTCTGGCGAAGGATCACCCACACACTGTACGCAAAAAAAGAGAACACGATGAGCGTGACCAGGGCGGGGAAGATCCAAGTCCCGCGGCTTGCAGGCACGGGGTCCCAAATGCTGCTGGACCGTTGTGGAAAGTAGACCCCGAAATAGTGCCCGTCCTTGTCCAGTTTCAGAAGCTCGGTATGCGGTACACTGTCCACACTGCTGCTGTCCATGTCCACATAGTTGCCATAGACAATGGAGTCGGTGAAGCAGTCGTAGATGCCATACTCGAAATCATCCTTGATGTTCCTGCGTTGGAATTCCTTGGTCAACAATGCCTCCAATAGGTAGGGATGAAGTGTGTCGTTGATGGTGACGGCGAAATAATTGGGCCGCTCCTGCTTCACCGCGTCGAACAGGTCCGAAGGGTCCTTGTTGATGGACAGGATGCGCTCCGTGACCCGCGTCAGGGCGATGATCACGCGATCATTGAACTGTTTCTCCAGTTGCGCCTGCTGTTGCTTCTGGAGTTCGACCTGCTCCCGCTGCATCCGGAAGGCGGAATCCAGCCACAGGATCTGGGTCAGGACCACGCCGATCACGCTCAGCGTCGCGAACAATACGATCGATCCAAGCCCCCGGCGTCCCATTCACTGATGCTGCAATGATAGCCCGCGTCGGTCAGCTTGCCCCGTCCATTAACGTTCTGTTAAGGAATGTTCAGCGAGCCGGGGAACGTGGCTTCGAACGTGTTGGCCTACATCTCACCTCCATCCATCCCATCCCCGCCTTCTCCGCGGCCCCGTCGGCGATCGAACAGCGAGCTGTCCCGCTGACCGAACTTCCAGGTGACCACGATCCGGAAGTTGCGCTGCTCCCACCTTCTGGCGTTCTCGGTACTGAAGCGTTCGGTGACCAGAGAGCTTCCCCAGCGCCGGGTATTGAACAGGTCCCGGACCGACGCAACGATGGACCATTTGTTCCCGATATCCTTGCTTACGGATACGTCCATGGCGTAATTGTCCAGGCTTGTTCCCTGGGGTAGGATCGAGGGGAATTCATAGTATCCGTTCAATTGCGCTGCCAGCTCCCAGGGCAAACGCATTTGGATGGAGCCTTTGACATCCCCTGTGAACCCGCTGTTCCCGGGTTGTCCTGCCGCCGCGGCATAGGAGAGGTATTGCAGTGTTCCGCTCAAGGACAACTCGAGCTTCTCCCTTGGCACGTAGCGCAGCGAGTTCTCCCAGCCCCAACTCCAGCTTTGCGAACCGTTGATGAAGGTGCTGATGAGAATGCTGCTGTCCTCCGGTGATGGGAACGTGAACGCGGTGATCACATCGTCGGTATGGCGCACGAAGAGACTATTGAGCCAGTTGCTGCTGCCACCTTTGAACGGGAGCAGATAGGAGACCTCCCCGAGCGTGGAAAGCTCGGGTGCGAGACCGGGATCACCAATGCGATAGTTCCGGCTGTCGGTGAGGCGCAGGAACGGATAGATCTGCCAGAAGTTCGGGCGGTGGATCTTGCGTGAAACATTGAACTGAAGCTCCCTCCCACGCTCTCCACCCCATTTCCGGACCACGAAGATCGCCGGGAACAGGGACCGATCCAGATCGTTCGTTCCATCCGGATAGTCGTACTCGAACCTGGCCCCTTTGCCGATCAGTTCACCGCTGAAACGGGTCATTTCGAACCTGAGACCTACCTGCAAGCTCCACTTTGCGTTGAATCGATGCGACCAGTTCGCATATGCTGCGTAGATGTGGTCGGTCACCGCGTATTCGTTGGATAGTACGCTATCCTTGACCGCCTCCCCGGAGTCCGGATCGATGTTGAACAGCTCCGTATTCGACGGCCGGTCGGCCAGGTCCAGCTTGATCCCGTATTCGAGCTTGGTCTTTTCCCCCAGGGGGTCGGCCATATCCGCTTGCAGGACCCATTGATCCACATCGTTGATGCCCGTGTTCTTTTGATCTCGTGCGAACTCCGGGACCCCTGTTCCGCCCGGATCCACGGCCGAGGATCGGAAGGCGGCCTCGTTCTCTCGACGGGATCGGTTGTAGGTCAGATCCACTGTGAACTCCTTGCCTTCCTCCGGGCCGGTTCGTTTGAACCCCAGTCTGCTGCTAAGGTCGAACGAAGTGCTGCGGCTCTCATCGGTCTGCAGGCCCGTAGCCGTCACGATCGCCTCACCATCGCGCGCGGTGAATTCTTGCCGGTCATCGGACCAATAGCTCCTGGTTCGGAGGCTCTGCGAAAAGTTCAATGAATTGCGATTGCTGAGCCGCTGTTCAATGCTGAAACGCCCTCCCTGCCTGCTCCTGGAATTCGTGGCATGGGTGGTCTGTTCGAAGTAGCCTGACGGACCATCTGGGCTGAAGTCCACCCGGTCCGTGGATCCCATCGTAGTGTTGTCACCCGTTCCGAAGTTGTAGGAGATACCTACCGTGGTGCCGCGTTCCCGAATTTGGATGTCACCTCCGGCCTGGTAGCGACCATTGGTGCCAACACCCGCTTCGATCCGCCCATGGTAACCTGGGCGATCGGTACGTTTCAGGACCACATTGATCAATCCGCCTGTGGCGTCCGCATCGAAAGCTACCGAGGGGTTCGTGATCACTTCCACCCGGTCGATCTCCTCAGCCGGTATCTGGTCCAATGTCATTGTCGTTGGGCGACCATCGATCAGCAGCTTCGGGCTGGAATTCCGCATTTCCACATTGCCATCAATGTCGACGCGTAGTCCGGGGATGTTCCGGATCACGTCCTCCCCATTGCCGCCACGCACGCTCAGGTCGCGCTCAACATGGTACACCCGGCGGTCGATCTTCATGACCACGTTGCTCCTTTCGCCCAGCACCTCCACTTCGTCGAGGACCTCGGCATTGGTCTCCAACAGGATGTTGCCCACATCAACAGAAGGATCTCGCGGGTTGATCCTGGCCTGCACGGACCGTTCCAGGTAACCGATGAAACTGATGGAGACCCGGTAAGTGCCGGGAGGGAGCTCTGCGACCTCGAAATCACCATTTGAACGGACCAATGTGCCCGTGATCAAACTGTCATTCCGCTCCGAGTAGACCGAAACGGTGGCATACTCGACCGGTCGATGGGTCCCGTGGTCCAACACCTTGCCGTATATCCTGCCGACCCGCGGGACACCGGCAGGACGTTGCGCAAGCCCATCCACATGGAGGAGCAGCATCAGCGACAGGAGCAGGGCCTTCAGCATGATCCGTATTGGACCATGGTCCACGCGGATGGTTCGATCGGAAAGAAAGAAAAAGACCCCGCTGTTCACGGGGTCTTCTGTGGATGACAAGGTCCCATCAATCGTCGTCCCGGTACGGGTCGAAGCGGTCGCGATCACGGTCGCGGTCCCTTCCACGTCCCCGACCTCCGTCACGTCCTTCGCGATCATCACGATAGCCGCGGTCATCACGAGGTCCACGACGCTCGTCACGGAAACCGCCTCGATCTTCACGCGAACCTCCGCGATCGCCGAAGCTCCGGGCCGGACGATCGCCGTCCGTGCGAGGACGAGCCTCGTTCACCACCAGGTCACGTCCATGGAAGCTCTTTCCATTGGTCTGCTCGATGGCGTTGCGTGCGGCCTCATCATTGGCCATTTCCACGAAACCGAAGCCCCGGCTGCGGTTCGTTACCCGATCCATGATGATCTTGGCCGAGGACACTTCTCCATATGCTTCGAAAAGCTCCCGGAGATCTTCATCCCTTACCGAGTAAGGAACGTTGGCGACATAAATGTTCATTTCCTTGGTTGACGTGTTTTCTTCTGTTCCAGCCATTCATCGATCCGCCATGATCGGTCAATTATGGCGGTGCGAAGCTATGCAGAATAGCTTGTTCGGCACACACCTGGCTTGACCTTCATGGAACGAACCCGTTGCTCGAACGATCCGGTACAGGATCATCGATCGCCCGGACCAGCATGTGTTGCACGTCCGGTCCTTTCGCCAAGGGGCTGGTATCGCTGTTCGAACCTTGTTCCCAGAACGCGCAGCGGACCACCATCATCCCACCGGGTCCGAAACCATCCATTCCGGCCAAGGGGCGCAGCAGCACCTTGGACCATAGGACCTTGTCCGAGGGCGCCGGATGGAACAGATGCCATACGGCACCTTTCCAGATCTGCTTGCCACCTATCCGGCCGTCCAAAGGAAATACCTCGGTCGCCATGCGTGTCCGTGGATGCCAAAGTGTCCCCGGGAAGACTTCCAACGTGGCGGTCGATCCCTCCAGATCGGGCCCGGGCAGGCTCGGAGCCAACCACCGCCGCAGGTCCCAGGAGATGCGTAAGGGTCGTATCCGACCTTGTGCGAGCTTGTGTCCGCTGAGTTCGAAAGCGATCGCAAGCAATACCCAGGCAGTGGGAAGTGCCAGCTCATACAATAGTTCTTCCGCGGCCCCGATCCCCTTTTGAAGAAAGACGGCCAGATACGCCAGCCCCAGGATGAAGAGGACGCCATTGATGATCCGATAGCGGAACATGGAACTGCCTTGGTCCTTGGATCGGGAGAAAAAGGGTGAAAGGCCGATCAGGTTGTTCTTCATGAGGGCCCACAATTGGACCGAACCGAGGAAGAACGACATGGTCACCAGGGCCGGACGGCTATCGGAAAGCAACCAGAAGTCGTAGAAGCCATGGGCCGCTGCGGCCACGAACAGGTAGATCACGATCCGGAGCGCGAGCCAGCGATGTTGGTGGTGCAGACTGATGGCGATACCATATCCGATGATCGAGCTGAAGGTCATGTGGGCAACGCTCGCATACAAGGTCCTGCCCATTACAGCACCCAGATCGGTGATGTACAAATAGTTGATGTTCTCCACGAAAGCGAAGCCAAGCGCCGAGATCGACGCGTACAGGACCATGTCGAACGGTTCGTTCACCTCCTCCGTGGTCAGCCATATGAACAGCAGGGGTATCAGCTTGGCACCCTCCTCGATCAGGCCGATGGCAAGAAAGGCGTACCACCAGTCGTTCCAATGATCCCCGGTCAGGCGGAAGTCGAAGGTCCGCTCCAGCCAGTGGTATGCGCCCGGGACCAGGAACGTGATGCCGGCGGCACCGAGGAATACGAGGAGCTCGACCAGGAACCGTTCCCGCTCGAACAGATCGAACCAGGTGAGAAACCGGTACCAGGTATACGAGATCGTACCCGAAATGAGGATCGCGCTGAAGAACAGCGACCACCTGCTTTCGGGTAGTATGGGACCGGGTCCCAAACCGTCCGTTACAATGGCAGGAAGGGCCACCAGCAGAACGAAGACCAGGGTGGCCCGCATGATGGGCGAATTGGTCCACTGCTTCCATCCAACGCTCAGCAGATAGGCTGCACGAAGTTCCAGGAAGTACGCAATGAACAGGATGATCAGTAGCGGAACGAGAAGGACCATCGGAGGGTCAAAGATGAGGACCCAAGCCACGCAGCCGTTCGGACCCGACCCTGCTCTGTCATGCGATCGTCACAACTCGGTCATACATCCCTGATAGCGACCCAATGCCGTCCGCATGCGGCTGGTAGGCCCCCGTCCTTTGCAGCATCCAAAAAGATCCATGAGAAACACCCCATTCATGAGGAATACGTTACTAGCGCTAAGTACCATTGCATTGGTTGCTGCGGGTCGCTCCCAAACGCCAGTGACCGTTTCCACCGCCGCCGGCAACGCCGAACAGGTCTGGTACAGCTTCCAGAACGGCGAAGTGGCCACCGCCGCCCTGGCCGACTGGGACCTCGCCTTCGAGATCGCCGGCTTCACCGCCTCCATCCGCGTGAACACGCAGAAGGGCATGCGCGTGTTCAAGGCACCCTACGCCGTGCAGGACTGGGCGTCG
>JAGQVN010000138.1 GCA_020437905.1 Flavobacteriales bacterium | reverse complement strand
GAGCATCTGCCTTCTAAGCAGACGGTCACAGGTTCGAATCCTGTCGGGATCGCCATTGGACCATGCTTTTCCACGATCCATTTTCGCGGTCGCGCCGTGCTGATCAGGGGGAATAGAGTGCTCCATTGCCCATGATCCGGGTTCCATCGAACCTCAGCCCAGGCTGGTCGAATTGTTGATCTTCTCGTACATGGACCTGGCGTACAGGTGCTTATGCATGTTCATTTTCGCAGCCGCAAACCTGAACGGAAAATGATGCGCACCAACCCGATCGTTCTCCTATTGATGATCCTCCTTGGATCCGTATCGGCTTCGGCCACCACATACTACGTCTCTCCGACGGGTAACGATGCGAACAGCGGTACGAGCACGGCGCAGGCGTGGCGGACGATCGCTCGTGTGAACCAAAGCGCGAACCAGATGCAACCTGGTGATCGCGTGCTCTTCCAGAAGGGAGGTGTTTACAGAGGGACGATCGATGTATTGAATTCCGGTACGGCAGGGAGCGTGATCGAGTACGGAGCATATGGGTCCGGGGTCGATCCCATGATCAGCGGAAGCGTGGAGCTTACCGGTTGGACCCAGCACAGTGGGAACATCTGGAAGGCATCGCTGACCGAGCGCCCGAAATACCTGTTCTTCAATGGCCAGTATATGATGCCTGCCCGCTATCCGAACACCGGTTGGTTGCGTGTGGATGCCGGTACCCCGACAGGATTGACGGACAGTGACCTGAACCAGGCGAACGGTCATTGGGCAGGTGCTACAGCGGTCATCCGTACCACGCAATGGAGCTACGATACTGCGTTCGTGACCGCATCTTCGAACGGAAGCCTCACCCATACCAGCACTGGGAATACGTTGACCTCGGATGGTTGGGGATATTTCCTACGCAACAAGTACTCCATGTTGGATGCTCCGGGAGAGTGGTACTATGATGGGGCGAGCAACACGGTCTATCTCATCGCGCCGGATGGAGGCAGCCCTACGAACGATCTGGTCGAAGCCGCAGTGACCGACCGCGGCATCTACATCGGTTGGCAGCGTCATCATATCCGGGTGAAGGACCTGCGTTTCAAACACCACACGGAGGCCTCGATACGGCTTTCGGGGACCTCCGATATCGAGGTCTCCAGTTGCACCATTTCGGATACCCATCACGGTGTGTATTCCACCGGATCGACCCAGTATATCCACCTCTGTTCCATTCAGCGCACATTCGCCACCGGCGTCTGGTTACTGGGTAGCGGGACCCTGGCCAGTTGCGAGCTGAGCGACATAGCGATGGTCCCGGGCGAAGGAGAGAACAATTGGGGCTACTTCGGCATCAGGACAAGCGCGAACGACATTGTGATCGCGGATAATCGGATCAACAATGTCGGGTACATCGGTATCGTGACCGGCCAGAACAGTCTGATCGAACGCAATGTGGTGAGCAATTGCACCAAACGCCTGAACGATGGGGGCGCCATCTCATTCGATGGCGCGGATGGATTGATCATCCGGGACAACATCATCCACGACATGCACGGTGACTTCGAATCCATTCCTCCCCAGCATCACAACGCCTTTTCCCTTGGCCATGGGATCTATTTCGGGAACACGAGCATCAAGAACACCTTGGTCGAGAACAATACTGTGTTCAATTGTGATGGGAACGGCATCACTGTGGACCATACGATGGTGAGCACTGGGAACCAGGTGAAGAACAACGTCTTGTTCAATAATCGGAACCAGCTCGGGTTCACGGATTATTCGAACTATAATGGCCCGGGGGCCGTGCCTCCCTATTATCAGGCCAGTTACGACAATGTGATCTCCGGGAACGTGATGTACTGTATCCGAGAGGATCAGACATGCATGGACCAGATGAACGTGTACGACGGTCCCTGGGTGGACTTCGGGACCTTCAGCAACAACTACTATTTCAATGCCTACAATGAACGCAGCATACGCATATACAGTCTCTTCACCACGGAGAACCGGTACATGACCATGGAGCGTTGGCAGGATGAGTTCAATGAGGACCTTGGATCACAGCGAGCCCCGGTCGCGTTCGAGAAATACGCTGTTCTGAACGAACTGAGCGGGAACCTCATCCCGAACGGCCAGTTCACCACCGATCTGGCCCAATGGGGAAGCTGGCCCGCCCAAGGTGTGGTCACCAGGGACCCCGCCCAGCTCGATGATGGTTCTGCTAAGGTGCAGTATTCGGTGAACGTCAGCAACCCGAACCACTTCTTCGATCATGATCCGGTCATTGATATCACCTCGGGTAGCTGGTACCGATTGAAATTCAGCATCCTCGGTGAAGGTCATGGCGACCTCATCGCCGGATTCAAGGGATGGTCGCAGCAGGGTTCGCCGGACCAGGTTGCCGGCATCGTGTTGCCTTACAGTGGCGCTCGGAAGGACCATGTCGTCTTTTTTCAAAGCGACCTGACCGACAATGGGAACGCACTGTTCACGAAGCATTATCTCGAACCGACGTACTGGTTGGACAACGTGGAGCTGCATCGTGTGGAGGTGAACGACATCGATCCCCTCCAGGACCATGTGCTCCTGTACAACGACCAATCTTACACCCAGACGTTCAATCTTTCCGGGACCTGGAAGGATGTCGATGGTGTGGTCCAGGGTAGTTCGGTGACACTTCAACCATTCCGGTCGAAGGTCATCTACCGGTCCGTGCCTGGTGGAGGAGGGAGCAACGGTGGCACCGTTGGTGTGAAGGTCAATCTTGGGGGGGCCATGGATTGGCAGACCGGACAGATGCGCTCGGACCTGCGTCAATTGAATGTGTTGCCTCAGATGGAACCGTACAGCTCCCTCGGCATCCCGGTTGCGAACGCGGGTGTATCTGCCTCCACGGCGGTATGGAGCACCACGGGAAGTCTTCGGGTGGTGGATTGGATCTTGTTGGAGCTTCGCGCTGACGATGCCGGACACTCGGTGCTGGAAAGGCGTGCGGCATTGGTCCGGGCCAATGGTGACGTGATCGACCACATCGGAGGGGGGCAGATCCAGTTCGATGCCGATCCGGTCGGGAAGTACCTCGCCGTATCGCATCGGAACCACCTGGGCGTCATGGCTGCCAGTCCCATCGCGCAGGACGGTGAGGTCTTGGACATGCGTTCGAGCGGCTTCGCCCTGTACGGTACCGAAGCCACCGAAGTGAACAATGGGGTGCGTGCGCTTTGGCCTGGGGATGTGCTCAACGACGGGATCGTGCGATATTCCGGTGTTGCCAACGACCGGGATGCCGTGCTGTCAGCGATCGGCGGGATGGTGCCCACGCAGACGGTGTCGGGCTATCACCTGGGAGATGTGAACCTGGACGGTGTCGTGCGATACGCCGGTCCAGCGAACGACAGGGACATGATCCTATCCGTTGTGGGAGGTTCGGTCCCCACAGCGGTGCGCCTGGCCGAGATCCCGTAGATCAGAGCCGTTCGATCGACCGTTCCAGCATCCAGCCGATCGTTCCGTTCTCGAGGACGATCTCGTTCCAAGCTCCATTGGAGCGTAGCAGGAACACTTTGGTACCCGCATGGAGCACGAAAAGCACATGGCTTCCTTCGCGTGGTTCGCTCAAGACCTCAACGCGAGGGGCCATCACGATCCCTGCGTCAGGTGCCATGGCCCGATCCATTCGCACCCATGCTGCGTAGGTGGAACAGGCACCGATGAGCGCAAGCACAGCGCTGAAGGCGATCAGCCCGCTGCGTGGGCCTGAGCGCGGCAACCAGAGCAGCAGGATCCCTGTCAGCATCGCAGCTGTCCAGGTCCAAAGGGCGCGCCGTGCCCATGAATCCACATCATGACCGCTCCAGAAGCGGTTCCAAGCGGGGCCCATGTCGAACGTCGGTGTGGCCGTTATCCGGTCCATGGTGCGTTGTTTGGCCAGCTCGAGGTTGGCCCGTACATCCGGGGCTCCGGGTTCAAGTAGCAAGGCCCGTTCGTAATAGAGGATAGCCTGGGGTACCTGATCCAGTTTGAAATGGCAATTGCCGATGTTGAACAGGAGGGAGGCCGAGGTCAACTCCTTGTTCAGAGAGTCATACAACTGCAAGGCCATTCGAACATCACCTTTCGTGTAGGCTGCTTCCGCCTGGGCCTGAAGGCTGTCGATCGCGGACCGATCCGAGGCCGGGATCGAACCGGAAAGCAGCAGTGTCGCGAGGAGCAATGCGATGTATCTCATGCGTTCTCGATCTTGCTGATCAACTCGGTCGCCTCGCGAAGGACCTCCTCACGCGGACGGTCCTCCACCGGGGCGAACCGGGCCATGTCACACACCCGAATCAGGTCGATCGCTCGGCGTGACAGGTCGGACCCTTCCGGGTGCTGGTCCAGACGTTCGCGAAGTGCGTGTTCCTCGATCTGTGCCTGGCCATATCCGAACTTATCCGCGAAATAGCTTCGCAAGCCTTTGGATAGAGCACCGTAGAACCGCTCACGATCGTTGGTCCTCAATGCAAGCTCCGCTTCCTTCAGGCGTTTTCGGGCCAACTTGTCGGCCATGCGCCTTCTCTGACCGATCACATCCGCTGAGGAGCGAGCACGATGACGTTTCACCAGGAATGCGATCAACAATGCGAGCGTCGGGGCTGCCATACCGGCTGCAAATGCCGGTAAGCTCACCAGAAAGCGTCCCTTCTGCCGGAGTTCGAGGTCGCCCGTACGGACGAACCGGATGTCCTCATCCAGGAGTTCCACATCCGTTCGGTTCGGGCGTGTGATCAAGGCTGAGGAACCGGACCCTGTCCCAGGTTCCACTTGTATGCGCAATTCATCGCTGCGAAGTGTCCTGTAGGTGCGGGACTCGGTGTCGAAATAGACGTACTCCAACGGACCCAGGACAAGATCGCCTTCGTGCCTGGGGATGATCAGGTGCTCGAAGCGACGGGTGCCGCTCATGCCGGATGCATTGACCGCTATCCGGTCCACGATCTTGGGGTCATAGCTTTCCACGTCGGGTGG
>JAGQVN010000137.1 GCA_020437905.1 Flavobacteriales bacterium | reverse complement strand
CAGGAACAGGGCGGTCCCCAGAAGGGTGGTCGCTGTGTACGCCCGATCATGCGTGACGAGACCGACCGACAGAAAGAGCAAGGCGAGCAGAAGCGCGATCGGTCGACCCGCTGCGCCCAGAACATCGCGCGGAACGAAGTAACGCAGTACCTCGTGGATGAAGACACACGCATAAGGGACGACCAGGAAGAACAGCCATTCCTCCAGAGGCAACCCGAACAGATCGGGACCGATCAGGTAGCGCTCGTTGAAGCCCCAGACCCCAGCTGCGGTGAACGCCACGTCCCAGGGCAGAAAGACCAGTCCCATGACCAGTATACCGCTGAACAGCCCGCGCCAGTATTGGCGAAAATGCACCTTGTGCTCGAAGCTTCGCAGCAGCGGGAACGACAGCGTCAGGAGGTCGAGCAACAGGTACAGGTAGCCTTCCATCAGCACACCGGTGGGTTCAGCCCGAGGGCCACGAAGAACATCAGCTGAGCAGCAAGGACCCATGGTGCCATTGGGAAGTGACGGTCCATCGGGGTACGGAAGAAGAGTAGGAAGAAGGCGGACGAGACCACGGCCCATCCCAGGTAGTTCTGCATGGGAACGATAGCGCCTTCCCAGGACCAGAAGTCCATGGCGATCGCGACCGGTTCGATCAGCACGTCGAGCCCCACGATGGCCGTGGTGGCGATCAGCACCTTGACCATGACCGGAAGCTGAAGTCGTTCCACCGAGCCACCGATGGCCACGACCAATAGGGTCCAGTTCAAGCCGATGACCACGGGGACTTCGAACAATTTTGGTCCGAGCACCTCGCCGTACGCATAGCTGCCGAAGATCCTGCCCGTGTGCACACCTGCCACCTCCACAGCGAAGCCGAGCAGGACCACCACCAGGACGACGGCAATGGACCAACGATCGAGGATGGCGCCTGCCAAGAGAAGGACCGTGGTGACCAACAGATGCACCGGTGTCAGCGGAACGATCAGTGGGCACAGCTCGGTCATCGCACCGATTATCCCGATGAGATGCAGGAGAAGGACAAGCAGGCCCAGGCGCTGCACGCGGGAAAGGCGGTCAAGCAGGGGCATGGGTTCGGCTGTTGGCAAAGTAGGCCGCGATGCGGGCGCTGAGCAAGGCCAGGGGTATACCGCCTCCCGGGTGTACGCTGCCACCACAGAAGAACAAGCCTTTCGTGCGACGGTGGAAGTTCGGATGACGAAGGAATGCGGACAATGGGGAGTTCGAAGCCGTTCCGTACAAGCTGCCTGCATGGCTCGAGGTCAGTTGCTGGATGGCTGGCGCGTCCAACACTTCCTCTACTTCGATCAATGGGCTGAGATCGAGACCAAGGGTCCGTTGCACCTTGTCCATGACCTGCCGACGAACGCGTTGAATGAGCTCCGGCCCGAACTGACCGGCATCCCGTGGGGCGTTCACCATGGTGAACCAGTTGCTGCGACCGGTCGGCGCATCACCGGGCTCATGGATGCTGGTGATGTTGATGTACACCGTCGGGTCGTCGCACACCGTGAGGTCCTGGAACAGGCTCCGGAACTCGGCCCTGCTATCCTTGGTGAACAGGATGTTATGTAGGCCCAGGTCAGGATGCACGGTACGAACACCCCAGTAGAAGACGATGGCCGAACTGGAACGTTCCTGTCGAAGTATGCGCTCCGGAGCTGGAGTATCCGGGAGCAGGTGTCGATAGGTGGGTACCACATCCATATTGCTCATGACCACATCGGCGGAATGGGGTGCTCCATTGACCTGTACTCCTTGAACAGATCGTCCTTCGGGCCCAAGGAGAATGCGCTCGACCGGGGCATTGAAGTGGAACCGCACCCCGACCCGCTCGGCAAGTTCATGCAGCGCCCGGGTGATGCTGTACATGCCGCCTTTGGGAAGGAAGACCCCATCGCCATGTTCCAACGCGGGTATCATCCGCATCAGACCGGGCGTCCGGAAGGGGTCGCTGCCGTTGTAGGTGGCATACCGATCGAAGAGTTGGACCGCCTTGTCATGCCCCAGTTCCTTGCGGTTCACATCGTGCAGGCTGCCGAACAGCTCGGGCCACCGGATCCGCCGCATGGCGCCTGGTACATCACCTTTCCGCAGATCGCTCCAGGCATGTAAGGAATGCTCCAGGAAGGTGCTGCCCGTGCTCTGCATCAGGTCGGCACTGCGTTCCAGATAGCGGAGGACCCTCCGTGCATCGACGCCTAATCGGGCTTCCATTTCCCGGGCCATCCGTTCGGGATCGCTCCAGGCGGTCAGGCGGGTCCCGTCCTCCCAGAAATAGCGGTTCGCTTCATCCAGTCGCTGATGGCGGAAGTGCGCTTCAACAGGCACCCCGGCAAGCTGGAACAGCTCTTCGATCAGGTCCGGTCGGGTGAAGAGCGAAGGACCACGGTCGAAGCGATAGCCGCCGATCCGGAATTCGGAGAGTTTTCCTCCGGGCCCATCAGCCGCTTCGAAGACGTCGACCGAATGACCTGAACAAGCCAGACGGATCGCGGCGGCCAGGCCGCCCACCCCGGAACCGATCACCACCGCTCTCGGACCTGTTGCCATGGCAAGCTGGAACGGTCCCCGGTGCGTCATTGTTCAGCACGGAACACCGGGTCCGCTGCAGAACAAAGGAACGGAGCCTTTTGCAGCGGACCCGGGATCGAGCACGATCGGTCAGAGTTTCACAAAGCGGGCGCTGCGGAGCAACCGATCGGCCTGCCACTGCACGTGATAGCCGCCGGGCAAGAGTGCGGAGACGTCGATGGACAGGCGCTCGCTGGAAGAACTGGTCAGCTGCAGCACGCATTTTCCGGTGGCATCGATCACCTCCACAGGCTGTCCCGGCGTGGGTCCATCCTCGAATTGTACAGTGATCTCCCGATCGGCAGGAACAGGCGAGATCCTGGCTCCTGGTCCGGCCCCAAGGTCAGGAACGGAAGCCCCGAGTTCGCTGGATGCGATGTTCCCCGTCAAGGTCATGTTCACACTGTTCAGCAGACCGGCGACAACCAGTTGACCGTTCAAGGAAGCAAGTGCGTTCACTCCTTCACCGGCCATCCAAGCGACCCCGATCACATCCTCGGTGCTGTCGATGAATTGAGCGGCATGCGACCCGTCGGTGTTCCAGAGGGCCCCATACACGCTGAAACTTCCCCCGATGTACAGATCCCCGTTGTGTTCAATGAAGGAATTGACATAGGCGGAACTGTCGATAGCCACGCCAAGCGCGCTTCCCTGGCTGAACTGCGGAAGGGACCAGACCGTGGAGCCAGGCTCAAGCATTGCCAGGCCGAAACCAGCGGTCGTGCCTTCCAGGATGCGTCCTCCGGCCATCAGGGTGCCGTTGCGATCATGCAGGGCATACACCGGATCGAAGATGCCCGTTCCAAGTTGTTGCCAATCGCCGTTGACCAGCTCCGCGATGTGTTCACAGGGCGTTCCGCCGAATTGCCCAAGCTCGTTGAACAAGCCTCCGACGACCAGGCGTCCGTCATGTTCTGCAAAGGCCCTGACACTCCCGTTGAACGGCATACCCACCGGCATCCATTGCGCACCTTGTAATTCGTGCACCGCATAGGTGACCCCAGCGAATCCGCTGGACTCGCCGGACGCGTAAAGCGTTCCGTTCATGTCATGGAAGGCATGGATGATCGGTCCCAACCCTGGAAAGGCATTGCCATACGTCCAGCCTGTGCCATCCCACACGGCCACGTCATGCTGTCCGTTCTGGTAGCTGCCTCCGGCATACAACATGCCGTTGTGCTCGATGAGCGCATGGGTGGTTCCGTTCAACCCATTCCCCAGGGGAGCGTATTGGGCACCATCCCAGAGCGCAATACCAAGGTGTGCCTGCATCCCGGCGGTCATGAAACTTCCAGCGACCACCAGCTCCCCTTGACCGTTCACCAACAGCGCATGGATGGTGCTGTCAGTGCCTCCGTCCAGATCGCTCCAGAAGGTCATCGGTGGGTAACCCGGTTGGATCCAGGCCAGCTCATCGGCGGTGAAACCGTGTGCGTTCGCCCACTCCGCCACGGGCCTTTGGAACCGGTCATCGGCAAGGATCTCCGACACGTAGCCCAGGTTCAACTCCGCGGAGATGCGCTCCGCCAGCGCCGCGTTCCCGCTTTCGATCATCAGCTGTCCCACGGCGCAGGCCGTATGGTCGGGGTCGATGAAGACCGGGTTACGGTACGGTAGCACATGGTTCTGGGGGAACGAACCGCGATCCGCGTAGCTGCCCAAGTCGTCCAACAGCTTCAAGCGGGCATCCAATTGGTCCGCGCTCAGGCCTTCAGGCGTGCGGGCCAGCAGGTGCTCACGGACCAACCGCAGATGGGTGGCGATCCGTGCCGCTTCATTCGTGAAATGCGTGTCGGCGGTCGCGTCCGAAGGGAACGCATCGTGCTCGGCCCACTGGGCGTTCACCTCCAGCAGGTGTTGGCTCAGCGGGGCATCCTGTTGTGGCGCCAGCTGCGCGGAGAGGGACAGCGATGTTCCTGTTAGAAGTAGGAGTCCGAATGTTTTCATGGTCCGGTGTTTTTAGGGTCGTTCACGGAATAGAGGAGCAGCGGACCAACTTTGCTGCCTGTTCGGTGATGGAAAGTTAACCTCGGGACATGAAGCGCGTTGCGATAACCGGACCGGAGAGCAGTGGGAAGACCACGCTGGCCAGGGCGTTGGCCGCGCACATCGGCGTGCCCTGGGTGCCGGAGTTCGCTCGCGAGTACCTCGAAGGACTGGATCGCCCGTACGTGGAGGAGGACCTGCTCCGCATCGCCGAAGGACAGCTTAGGGCCGAACAACGAGTGGCCTCCGAAAGACCCGCAGTCCTTGTGTGCGACACCGACCTGTTCGTGATCCGCATCTGGTCGCAGGACAAGTTCGGAAGGGTGGACCCGCGCTTGGAGACTCTGGTGCACGAGACGAACTATCACCACACCCTGCTCTGCAAACCTGACCTCCCTTGGGAACCCGACCCGCTGCGCGAGAATCCGCACGACCGCGATCGCCTGTTCGGCATCTACGAGCAGGAGTTGAACGCCCTCGGCCGCACCTACGCGGTGATCCAAGGGGAGCGCATGGAACGACTGCATCGCGCGGTGCATGCCCTCTCGAGCGAAGGTGAGCTCGGGTCTTCGCAATAGCGGAGCAGGTCCCGTCGTTCTCGCGGCATGCGTGCCGGTCCGTTGTG
>JAGQVN010000136.1 GCA_020437905.1 Flavobacteriales bacterium | reverse complement strand
GGTCTTGCCCAGCACGATGGGCAGCTCGGCGCCGCTGTTCTGGAACTTGTCGCTGGCCACCACGGCGCGCATGCCCACCACCTGCGGACGGCTGTTCGGCACTTCGATGCCGATGGTGCCACGGCCCGGGATGGGGGCGATGATCCGAATGCCCAGCGCGGCCAGGCTCAGCGCGATGTCGTCCTCCAGGTTCTTGATCTTGCTGATGCGCACACCGGCCTGCGGCACGATCTCGTACAAGGTGACCGTCGGCCCGATGGTGGCCTTGATCTTCTCGATGCCGATGTTGTAGTTGCTCAGCGTCCGGACGATGTTGTCCTTGTTCTGCTCCAGCTCCTCCTTGGTCACGGTGATCTCTCCGCTGCCATGGTCCACCAGCAGATCGATGCTGGGCAGTTCGTAGCTGCTCAGGTCCAACTTGGGGTCGTACTCACCGAACTCCTGGAGCTTCTTCTCCAATTCATCCTCGCTCAGCGTCTTGTCGTCGCTGGCCGCCACATGCACGCTAAAGCCTTCCTCATCGCTGTTCAGGTCCTCCGCGGTGGGCTGTTCAACCTCTTCCACCAGTTCCGGGACCGGTCCCAGTTCCGGCTCTTCTTCGGTCATTTCCAGCTCGAGGTCATCAACAATTGGCGCCTCTTCAGCGTCCGGCGTGGAGGCAACGGGCTCCCGCATCCGGTTACCGTTCACCTGGTCCCAACCCTCCTCGGCTTCGGGCATTGCTTCTGTGGTGTTCTTGTTGGTGAAGAGCCCAGTCAGCCCTGCGATGTTCAGGTCGAAGCTGTAGACCACGGTACCCACCAAGGAGAACAGGAGCAGGGTGCCCATGCCAAAATTGCCGATAAGCGCCACCAGGTGGTTGTTCAGCGCAAATCCGATCCCACCGCCCAGGAACGCCAGTTCACCGGAACGGAACAGGAAGCCCAGCGTGGCGGGCAGCCAGAGCATGGCGAATAGGGTCCAACCCATGGTGCGTGTCACGGGCAACAACCAGGTACCGAGCACGATGCGGATCCCGGCCAGAAAGCTCCATAGGACGAAGGCAAAAGCCGCCAGACCGAACCAGAGGTGGATGAATTGATGGGAAAGGAGGGCGCCGAGCTTGCCCATCCAGTTCTCCACGGTCACGTCCGGGCTCAGGATCACGCTCCACGAACGGTTCACCAGGTCCTGGTCCGCTTTCCAGGTCAGGAAGAACGACACGAAGGCGGTGAGCAGGTAGGCGGACGCCACGAGCAGGAACAGGCCGAAGACCCTGTGGGTCCGCCCGTCACCGATGAATCCCTTCAGGTGGCCGAAGAAGGCCAGGGCACCCTTGGGACCGTTCCCGGACTTCTTGCCGTTCCGGGACCGGTTGCGTTTCTCGTTCCTGCGTTCGTTCGCCACGAAATGGGCTTTCCCGCCCGCAACGGCGTTGCTGCGGACCGATCAAAAGTACCGGGGCACCTTCCTAGGAACGCGGGAATGGATGTGGCTATTATCAACAGCCACGCTGGGAAAACGTGGGAAGGACCCTTACAAGCTGAACGTGGAAAGCACTTCGCCCAGCTCATGGTCGAGCACTTCCGGGGAGACCTGCTCATAGCCGGCCTTCAAGGAGAACAGTTCCTGGTCCACTTTCTGGGATCGGACCGCCACTGCGTCCAGGCGCATCCGCATTCCGTGCTGGACCATTTCGTAGCGCAGCAGCACACCAGGCAGCTCGCTGAAGGGGCTGAACCAGTTCGGGTCCCGCATGCTGATGCGATCGGTGTAGTAGAGCTCGATCTCCGGCGCATCGATGGAAGCAAAGATGGCGATGGCCTTGCGGCAGGGGTAGCCCGCGATGGTATCCACTTCGGTGGTCTCCAGGATCACCAGCGGAGGTTCTTCCTTGTTCAAGGTGCTCAGGTCGCGGTGCTGGATGTGCGCCACGATCTTCTTGCTCAGCACGCTGAGGTGGTAGTCCATGCGCTGGTTGGCATTATCCGAGACGATGGCGGTGCGAAATACGCCCATTCCGGCACTGAGTTCGGCCAGTTGCTTGTCCTTGCCGAAGGTGAGGGTGGTCCGCTCAGGAAGCATGCCCACCATCAGCCCGTTGGGGTCATAGTCCGGAAAGCTCAGGGCATATTCGATGATGCCCTCACTGATATGGTCCCGCATCAGGACCTGGCTGCAGCCGTTGCCCAGAACGGCAACGGCCAGCAGCACAACGGTCATTGAGGTGTCCTTGGTTCGCATGGTCCGACCTGAAGAAGTGACAGGTGCCCCCTCTTACGCAGGTGCTGGAGTTGGGGTTACCGCCTTGCCTGACGCGCCTACCTTTGGCGCTCAGAGCAAGGACCATGGAATTGCGTTTGATCGAGGCTTCTTCGGAGATCGGTGCGGGTTTGCGGGGTGCCAGCATGGGCATGGCCGCGTTGCGCGTGGCCGCCTGGAAGTTGGGCAGCGAGCTTTTCGGGCATGTGGAAGAGACCGTGCTGCGCAATGAGAACGATGTGTTGTACGAGGACGACCGCTCCCCCAATGCCCACCACATCGACGGATTGATCCGCTTCGAGAGCGACCTGGCATACGAGGTGTACCGCTATCTGCGGAACGGGACCTTTCCGATCGTGGTGGGGGGGGATCACAGCATCGCGATCGGTTCGGTATCCGGCGCGAAGATGGCCGCCTCCAAGGAGCGCCTCGGCGTCATTTGGATCGATGCCCATGCTGACCTGCATACACCGTTGACCACACCCAGCGGGAATGTCCATGGAATGCCCTTGGGCCTGCTCATGGACCTTACCGGGAACGAGAAAGGGAACGAGCCGCTCCATTACACCATGGACGTCTGGGACCGCCTGAAGAAGATCGGGGATGACGGCCCCAAGTTCCTGCCGGAGGACCTCGTGTTCATCG
This sequence comes from Flavobacteriales bacterium, assembly GCA_020437905.1. Lineage (GTDB taxonomy): Bacteria > Bacteroidota > Bacteroidia > Flavobacteriales_F > PHOS-HE28 > PHOS-HE28. The sequence continues at coordinate 26,349 of JAGQVN010000136.1, read as the reverse complement.
CCTTGCGGGACTATGAGGCGGAGGAACGCGCGATCATCGAGAAACACAACATCAAGGTCATTACGGTGGCCGAGCTGCGGGCACAAGGGGCAGAGAAGGCCGTAGCCGAGACCCTTGAGCACCTCAAGGGATGCCAGCGCCTGCATGTTTCCTTCGATGTAGACAGCCTGGACCCGAGCATCTCGCGCGGCACCGGAACACCCGTGCCCGATGGCTTGATGGCCGATGAGGCCTGCGACCTGCTCAAGGGCTTCTGCTCAGACCCTCGAACGGTTACGCTGGATGTGGTCGAGATCAACCCGGCATTGGACGAAGGGAACGCCATGGCTGAGGCGACGTTGAACATACTCGAACCTCTTTATAACATACTGAAAAGCAGGTAATCATGTCGCTCTACCTGAGAATTAGTATAAGTGAATAACGTGTCCGACGATCGGTATCGCCGGATCGCCTCCCGGGTCATCCTGGTCCGTCCTACCGGCTTCGGTTTCGACCCGGAGACAGCCGCGAGCAACACCTTCCAACGCGACGTGCAAGACAGGGGCACGGCTCAGGCTGCAGCCGAGGAGTTCGATGGTCTGTTGTACGCCCTGGACCGGATGCAGGTGGGTACCTTGGTGCTGGACCCGACCGACCCGACCGCTCCCAATGCTGTTTTCCCGAACAATTGGTTCAGTACACATGCCGATGGCACGGTGGTGCTGTACCCCATGCTCACCCCGGGTCGCCGACGTGAAGTGGATCATGAGTTGCATCGCATCCTCAGTGCGGAAGGGTACGACGTGACCCGAAAACTGGACCTCACCGAACTCACCGCCAGGGAGCGCTTTCTGGAAGGGACCGGGAGTCTGGTGCTGGACAGGAAGGAGAGCATCGCCTTTGCCGCCCTGTCGCCCCGGACCTCGCATCATGCAATCAACCGCTGGTGCGCCCTCATGGACCACGGCCCTGTGCTCTTCACAGCCACCATGGACGGCACCCTGACCGGGGACCCGGTGTACCACACCAACGTGGTCATGGCGGTCGGCGATGGATTTGCACTGGCCTGTCTGGATGCGGTTCCCTACCCGGCCGATAGGCAGGACCTGCTACTGGCCTTCGAACGGGCCGGACTGGAGTTCATTCCGATCTCTCTGGGTGAAATGCACGCCTTTGCCGGTAATGTGCTCCAGTTGGATGCTCCCGCCCGGCCCACCTTTTTGAGCACGACCGCTTTCGAGGCCTTGACCCCGTCGGCCAGACAGCGTTTGGAACACTTCGGTCAATTGGTGCCTGTCCCGATCCCCACCATTGAGACCATCGGTGGTGGCAGCGTCCGCTGCATGCTGGCGGAGAACTTCCTTCCTTTGCGCCAGTCCTGAGCCATGTACCAAGACCCCCTTCAGTCTCGGCTGACCCCGGCCCTTGTTGAAGCCTTTCAGGTCCTCTTCGAGGCCTCGGTCGATCCCGAGCGGATCGCCTTCCAAGCCACACGACCGGAGTTCGAAGGGGATCTGACCGTGAACGTTTTCCCCTTCCTGAAAGTGAGCGGCAGGGGACCGGAGCAGACCGCTCAGGCGCTGGGCGAGCACCTGCAGGAGCACGTGTCCGAGGTGGAGCGCTTCAACGTGATCAAGGGGTTCCTGAACCTGGTCATTGCGGATGCCTACTGGATCGAATACGCCAGGCAGGCACTGGAACGGGATATCCTGGCCTTCCCCGCGACCGGTAGCAAGGTGATGGTGGAGTATGCCAGTCCCAACACCAACAAGCCCCTGCATCTCGGGCATCTGCGCAACATCTTCCTGGGATACAGCGTCAGCCGCATACTGGAAGCCGCCGGACATGAAGTGGTGAAGGTGCAGGTGATCAACGATCGCGGCATCCACATCTGCAAGAGCATGTTGGCCTGGCAGCGCTTCGGGAAAGGAGAAACCCCGGAAAGCAGTGGCATCAAAGGGGACAAGCTGGTCGGTAAGTACTACGTTGAATTCGACAAGGCGCTGAAGGCTGAAGTGGAGGACCTGGTCGCCAAGGGTTCCGACCGGGAAAAGGCCGAGAAGGAGGCGCCCATCCTGCTGGCTGCGCAGGACATGCTTCGGAAGTGGGAGGCCGGTGATCCCGAGGTGAAGGCTCTGTGGGAGAAAATGAACGGTTGGGTCTACTTCGGTTTTGAAGCCACCTACCGGCGCGCGGGTGTGGACTTCGACCGGAACTACTTCGAAAGCGAGACCTACGTATTGGGCAAGCAGGATGTGCTGGAGGGCCTCAAGAAAGGCGTGTTCTATGAAAAGGATGGTGCGGTCTGGGTCGATAATACCGCGGAAGGCCTGGACGAAAAGGTCCTGCTGCGCAGCGATGGCACCAGCGTGTACATGACCCAGGATATCGGTACGGCGATCAAGCGTTTCGAGGAATACCCGGGATTGAGCCAGTTGATCTACACCGTGGGCAATGAGCAGGATTACCATTTCAAGGTCCTGTTCATCATCCTTAAGAAGCTGGGATTCCCGTGGGCCGACGGGCTTCATCACCTCAGCTATGGCATGGTCGACCTGCCCAGCGGAAAAATGAAGAGCCGAGAAGGTACCGTGGTGGATGCGGACGACCTGATCGACGAGGTGGTCCAGGAAGCCCGACGGACGGGAGAGCAGCTCAGCAAATTGGATGCGTTCAGCACGGACGAAAAGGATGAGCTCTTCGAGATGATCGGCCTCGCCGCCTTGAAGTACTACCTCCTGAAGGTGGATCCGAAGAAGCGCATGCTCTTCGATCCAGCCGCCAGCATCGACCTGCAGGGTCACACAGGACCTTTCATTCAGTATACCTATGCCCGCATCCAGAGCGTCCTGCGCAAGGCCGGGTCATGGACCGCGCAGCCGTTGAACGTTCCTTTGGTAGCAGAGGAGCTCCTGGTGCTGAAGCAGTTGCATCAGCTCCCGAGTGCGCTGCATGAAGCGGCCGCCAAGCTGGACCCTTCGGCCATCGCCAACCAGACCTACGAACTGGTGAAAGCCTATAATACCATGTATCAGGTGCTGCCTATCGCCAAAGAGGAGGACACGGCGAGAAGGGTTTTCCGGCTGGGGCTCAGCAAGGCCGTCGCCGACGCGGTGAGAAAGGCCATGTGGTGCCTGGGCATCGAGGTGCCCGAGCGCATGTGACCGTTCAGAACTTCGGGCAGGGGACCACCTTGTATTTCCGGGCCTTCTGCCGTTTGGGCCACTCGTAGATCAGGGAAAGCTCATGAGCGCCACCGCTCCGGGCGGTCAGCCAACTGACCGTGACGTCGTAGCTGTACGCGACCTGCAGTTGGGTGGAGGTCTCGTAGCCGATCAGGAATACCAGGGCATCGTTGTTCGGGTACCCCGGCTGGTAGGCCTTGATACCAGGAAGTCCCCGGTACCAGATGCCTCCGCTCAGGCCTTGATGGTCGATGTATGCACCCAGGTCCAGTTGGTCCCATTTGCCCTGTGCCTTGTAGTGCAGGCAGAACGTGGCCTGCGTCTTGGACTTGCTGAAATGCCTGCCGTCCATGGCGAAGCGATAGCCACCATGCACGCTCGTACGCATCGGAAGGCGTGCATCACCGCCTATGTACAGCGTTTGCTGTGGTCGATTGAGGTGGCTGGTGGAAATGCCCGCCCAGAACTGTTCACTGAAGTAAAGCAGGCCGGCCGAGAGGTCGGCATAGGTCACCCGTTCGATCATGGAAGGCTCGATGGAGGTGGGTGCACCGTCCCGGATCACCTGGTCGGCGAAGAGGAGGTTCCCCGGATCGTAGTCGCGGATGGTGTATCCGGCACGGATCCCTCCACGGAAGGCGTGCGTCCGGTCGATCCGAGCCTCGTAGGCATAGCTGAACGAAGCCTGGGTGAAGGCGAGGCCGTGCGTGCCGGCCCGGTCCCGCATGATCATGCCGCCGAAGCCACTGTTCAACGCGGCGGCGCGGTGGTCGTAGCTCACCGCATAGGTCTGGAAGCCATTGGGTACCACCGCCCACTGCATCCGGTAGTTCGCGATCAGGCGATCCTGCAGCGTATTGCCCGTCAGCGCCGGGTTCAGGTACAAGGGAGAAGCCTGGAACTGCGACAACTGCGGGTCCTGGCCCAGGCACAGCTGCGGGAGGTTCACCAGGGTCCAGATGAGGGCGGCGTAGTGTCTTACCATGGGCAGCTCATCTGAACAGGGTGACGTCGCCGATCCGCTGGGACTGCTTGCCGTCCACGAAGCGGACGTTCACCTGATAGACATACACATCCTGCGGGCTCAGTTCTCCCCGATAGGTGCCGTCCCAACCCTGGCGGATGTCGTTCGATTCGAAGATCAGTTCGCCCCAGCGGTCGTAGATGCGCATGTTGAACTCCGAGACCGAACGGGCGAAGGGGTAGAACACATCGTTGCTCAGGTCCGTCGGGTCGTACAGTCCACCGCCGTTGCCGGTCGGAGTGAAGGCGTTCGGGATCACGATGTCATGGACGGCATCGATAACCACCGGAATGGTGATGCTGGCCGCGCATCCGTTCCCATCTTCCACCCACAGCGTGACCGGGAAGGTGCCTACATCGGAATATGTGTGTGTTGGGTCGGGGTCCGTGCTGGTGCCTCCATCACCGAAGTCCCATTGATGGAGCAGGATCCCTGGGCTGGACTGGTCCGAGAATTCGATCTCCGGTGCGTCCAGGTCGGTCTGCCACGGGTCGGCCAGGAAATCCGCCTCCGGTGTTCCATGCGCGATCACCTGGCCCGAACCCGGTGCGCTCGTCACGCATCCCAGAGCAGATATGACCTGTAGTGAAACATCCCAGATGCCCTCGCTGAACATATGGGTGGGATCCGCTTGTGTGGAGGTCTCGCCGTCACCGAAGTCCCACAGGAAGCCTACGGCACCCGGTGCGATGTTGCTGGGGAATTCCACTTCCAGTTCAGCGCAGCCCTCTGCCCATACCGGTGGAACGTTCAACGCGAGCGGAGCTTCCACCGCAACGGTGATCGCACCGTTCAGCATGCTGCCGCAAGCATCGGTCACCATCACAGCGAAGGTGCTGTCTGCGACAGGTGCCACTACAAAGGGGCCGCCACCGATCCAGTTGCTTCCCGGCCAAAGGATCTCCACCGCACCGTTGTATCCCGTGACCCAGGCAGCCACGTTCGCTGCATCACCGGCGCAGACCATCGTGTCGTTGGAGGTCATCAGTGTTCCACTGGCCAGGTCGAGCACGTGGATCGTGTCCGACCATGACGGTGCACTGCAGCCCAGCGAGTCCTGCACGTTCAGCACCAGGCTTTGCGTCGCGGAGAGGAACAGGTTCAAGCTGTCGCCGGTTCCCAGCACGCCCCAATCGAACAGGTAGCCACCATTCCCTCCGGAAGCGCTGGCGCTAACCCAGAAGGGAGCGTTCACGCAGACCGTATCAGGGGCCGTGACCGATGCCGTAACGGGTGTTGGTTCCGGAATGAACAAGGTGGTATCCAAGATGCATCCCGCACTGTCCGTCACCAGTAGGTCGATCGGACCTGCAGCAAGACCGGTCGCCGTGTTGCCGCTCTGGTTCGTGATCGGGGAGGTCCAGATGAAGGTGTAGCCCGGGGTTCCGCCCTGTACCTGGGCGGTCGCCGACCCGTCGGCATCTCCATGGCAGCTCACCGGAGCTTCGGACAAACTGTTCCATTGCAGGGCAGGGGGATCGATCAACGCCGCACTGAACGTGCTGTCGCAGCCAAGTGCATCGGTCACGGTCACCTGATAAATGCCGCTGGAAAGTCCGATCGCTGTCGGGGTGGTCTGCGCGTTCGGGTCATCCCACGAATAGGCATACGTACTGTCGGTCGGGCTGAATGCGATCGCTCCGTTCGCACCACCATGGCACGAGGGGTCTTCCGTGAGCAGGCTTGGGTTCGGGAAACCCTTGCTCAGATAGATCATGACCGTATCCTGGTCATCAGGGCATCCACCATTTCCCTCGGCAGTAAAGAGGAGCATGGCCCCGCCGTTCACCACTTCGTTCGGGTGTGGCGTGTAGGTCGTATTGGCTCCCTGGCCATTGAAGGTGCCTTGTCCACCGCTCCACGTCGTGTTCGCAGCATTCGTTGCGACCCCGTTGAGCGGAATTGGTGGATCGCCCGGACAACCTACCGCATCCTGCCCGGCATCAGCATTGGGAGGTGCAGGTCCGGTGGCGATGGTCACCGTGGCACTTGCCGGCCCGCATTGGTTCGCGTCGGATACGGTGACCGTGTAGGTGCCTGGCGATGCTTGTATCGTGGCGGTGGTGTCTCCCGTGCTCCACAGGTAGTTGAAGGGGGGATCACCGGCAGTAACGGTGGCAGTTGCTGTTCCGTCGCCCGCGCCACCACAGCTTTCGTCCGTGCTGGTCACATCAATGAACAGACCTTCCTGTACCTGGATCGCATAGACATAGGTCTGGAAGGCGGGTATGGGGCATGCGCCATCGCTCACCGTGACAATGAAGGGGAAGAATCCGGCGGTTCCTGCCGCTGCGGTCCAGCAGACACTGCACGTGATCGGATTGGTGCCCGTGTAGGAGAACGTGGCGCCCGGCAGGTTCTGTTGGATGTTGGTCGTGGCCTCCAGTACGTTGTTCGCATTCGGGTCACTGATGACCATGTCGAAGCAGAAGTCACCCGATTCACAGACCTCGATCGCATAGTCCCCGGTCTGTACCGCAGTGCCGCTCATATTCGCCACCGTACCGGTCAGCGGATCCGGCGGAATATTCGTGCAGGGGTAGGCCACGAACTGCATATCCCGCATGACGCTGCCGATCAACTGCCCTTGTGCGTCGTATATGTCCACCTGCACCACGACGACCCAGTTGCCCGGTTGGGCCAGGGTGAAGTTGACGAGCCCGGTCTGCGGGTCGAGCGTGATGCCCGGGATGGGGACCAGGCCGCTGTGCGGCATCACGTAGGGGATGGGTCCCGCTCCACCGACCCGTGCACCGATCAAGGAATACACCAGCGAATCCCCTTCCGGGTCGAATACGCCGTAGCTATAGGAGATCGGATAACCCGCACAGATGTAAGGAATGGCCACGTTGGTGAACTGCGGCGAATCGTCGCAGGGGGCCACCACGTTGTTCATCACTGCTTCGATGTACATTTCCTTGTTCCCCGGGTTCACCAGGTTGGCAATGGCGTTGTTGCGGTAGATCTCCGTCCAGCTGATGGTCCAACTGTCGCAAGGAGGAAGGGTGATCGTGCCGGTGTAGAGGTATTGCTCAATACCGGGCAATGTGCCGCCGTTGCAGGTGCTGTTCGGCAGTTCCAGGTCGCAGAGCTGACTGATCTCCGTGCCTCCTGGAGTGCTCACGTTCAGGGTGAGCGTGTCGCAAGGGCTCTGGATCTGCAGGTCGTAGTTCGGATCCAACTCGATGCCAATGCAGTCGCGGTAAACGACCAGGGTGATCTCGTAGACCCCGGGACCGATGCAATCCCAGTAGATCTCACCTCCGGACATGTGGGTGGCCTTCACCGGAACGGACCCGAGCAGGATGGTCAAGAACAGGAGGAGAGGCGGGAGAACAAGGCTTCGGGTCGGCGTCCCCTTTCGATATGATCTCCGCACATCCATCGTTCCTTCCCTCGCGTGTCTCCACGTGTTGGTACGGGCCTTCCAAGGGCGGGTTGGAAGAAGTCGACCGATGCTCCCTTTACATCGACCGAGGCTACCCATTCACGCATCAAAGGCCCTGTTTCGTCTGGTTACCTTAGCGGGCCGTTCCAAAGGCGATAGGATGTTCGAGAATCTGAATGAGAAACTGGAGAGGGCGTTCAAGGTCCTCAAGGGCCAGGGGCAGATCACCGAGATCAATGTGGCGGAGACCGTCAAGGAGATCCGGCGTGCGCTCCTTGATGCGGACGTGAACTTCAAGACGGCAAAGGAGTTCACGGACCGGGTGAAGGAAAAGGCCATCGGTCAGGGCGTCATCAATTCGGTGAGCCCCCAACAGTCGCTGGTCAAGATCACCCACGATGAACTCGCCACCCTCATGGGGGGGCAGGGGAAGGCCATCGATCTCAGCGGCGACCCCGCCGTGATCTTGATGAGCGGCCTGCAGGGTTCGGGAAAGACCACCTTCGGCGGCAAGCTCGCCAACTACGTCAAGAAGAAAGGCAGGTCCCCCCTGCTTGTTGCTTGTGACGTATATCGCCCTGCGGCCATCGATCAGCTGCACGTGCTGGGTGAGCAGCTGAGCGTCCCGGTATACAGCGACCGCGAGAACAAAGACCCCGTGAGCATTGCCAAGGCAGGTATTGCCCAGGCCAGGTCACAAGGGCGCAATGTGGTGATCATCGATACGGCCGGACGCCTGGCCATCGATGCCGAGATGATGGACGAGATCGCCAGGCTCAAGAAAGCCATCCAACCACGCGAAACGCTTTTCGTGGTGGACGCCATGACCGGGCAGGACGCCGTGAACACTGCCAAGGCGTTCAACGACAAATTGGACATCGACGGGGTGGTGCTCACCAAGTTGGACGGTGATGCTCGGGGTGGTGCGGCGCTTTCGATCCGTTCCGTGGTGGACAAACCCATCAAATTCATCGGCACCGGTGAAAAGATGGAGGCCCTGGACGAGTTCCATCCCGATCGCATGGCCGGCCGGATACTGGGCATGGGCGACGTGGTCTCCCTGGTCGAACGGGCCCAGGAGCAGTTCGATGAGGAGCAGGCCCGCAAACTGCAGAAGAAGATCGCCAAGGACCAGTTCGGCTTCGACGATTTCCTGGACCAGATCCAGCAGATCAAGAAGATGGGCAACATGAAGGACCTCATGGGCATGATCCCCGGCATGGGGAAAGCCGTGAAGAACCTGGACATTCCGGATGATGCGTTCAAAGGGATCGAGGCCATGATCAAGAGCATGACCCCGGATGAACGCAACCAGCCGGGAATCATCAACGGACCACGCCGTCAGCGTATCGCCAAAGGAAGCGGCACCAATGTGGCCGAGGTGAACAAGCTGTTGAAGCAGTTCGAGGAGACCCGCAAGATGATGAAGCTGATGGGGGACAAGAGCAAGATGAAGAACATGATGAAGCAAATGCAGGCGATGCAGGGAATGCGGCGTTGATGTGTCACCTGTCGGGGGAGGCGGCTTAACTTACCCTCATGTTGACGGAAGGGTTATCGTATCACCTGTTGGACGGCAAGGCAGCTTCGAAAGCCATCCGCGACCGGATCGCCGAACAAGCTGCAGAAGTGACCGCGAAGCGGGGCAGACCTCCACACCTTGCCGCGGTCCTGGTCGGCGAGGACGGGGCCAGCAGGACCTATGTGAACAGCAAGGTGCGCGCCTGCGAGAAGGCCGGGTTCCGGAGCACCTTGATCGAACTGAACGCCGACATCAGTGAGGAAGAACTCCTCGAACAGGTCGATGCCTTGAACAAGGACCCGGAGCTGGATGGCTTCATTGTCCAACTACCACTTCCTCAACACGTCAACGAGGACAAGATCACCTTGGCCATCGACCCCACCAAGGATGTGGATGGCTTCCATCCCGAGAATCTGGGTCGCATGGTGCTCGGCCTCTCCGGTTTCCTGCCTGCCACCCCGGCCGGCGTCGTGGAGTTGTTGAGGCATTTCGAAGTTCCGACATCGGGAAAGCATTGCGTTGTGGTTGGACGCAGCAACATCGTGGGTACACCGATGAGCATCCTGATGAGCCGGAACGCCGATCCGGGCAATTGTACGGTCACCATCACCCACAGCCGGACCAAGGACCTGGCTGCGATCACGCGGCAAGCGGACATCCTCATCCCTGCGATCGGCAAGCCTGAGTTCATCACGGCGGACATGGTAAAGGAGGGAGCCGTGGTCGTGGATGTGGGGATCCACCGCGTGCAGGACAGTTCCCGGCAAAAAGGCTTCCGGCTGGTGGGTGACGTGAAGTTCGATGAGGTGGCGCCCAAGTGCAGTTGGATCAGCCCGGTGCCTGGTGGGGTGGGACCCATGACCATTACGAGCTTGCTGCTGAATACGCTGAAAGCCTGCCAGATCAATTGATCGGAAGAGCCATTTGAAGGGCGGTTCACCGAGCGCTTGCTATTATTGACCTCCGGACACCACGGCTGCCCATTCCACCATACATCCACCGAGCCGATATGAGCCAGAATAAACTCTACGACCAGGTTTTTGTGAACAATCGCAAGTGGGTGGCTGAGAAGAAAGCCTCCAACAAGGATTTCTTCAAGCATCTCGCCGAGGGACAAAGCCCCGAGATCTTATACATTGGATGCAGTGACAGCCGTGCCACCGCGGAGGAATTGATGGGGGTGGGTCCAGGTCAGGTCTTTGTGCATCGGAACATCGCCAACGTGGTGGGTACTGCCGACCTGAACGCATTGAGCGTGATCGAGTATGCCGTGGGTGCGCTCAAGGTGAAACACGTGGTGGTCTGTGGGCACTATTACTGCGGGGGTGTCAAGGCCGCCATGCAGGCCCAGGACCTCGGGCTCCTGAACCCTTGGTTGCGCTACATCCGGGATGTGTACCGACTGCATCGGAATGAACTCGATGCCATTGGTGACGAGGATGCGCGGTATCGGCGACTGATCGAACTGAACGTGGAGGAACAATGCCTCAACGTGATCAAGACCGCCGTGGTCCAAAAGAGCTACATCAACACGGGTGGTCCTTCCGTTCACGGCTGGGTATTCGACGTACGCACCGGGGAGCTGATCGATCTGAAGATCGACTTCGAGAAGCGCATGAAGGAGATCCGGGAGATCTACGACCTTGGAGCCAAGTAGGCTTACAAGCGTCCTCCCTTGATCTCGTCCACGACCGTGGGGTCCAGCAGTGTGCTGGTATCACCCAGCTTGTCCAGTTCCCCTTCGGCGATCTTGCGCAGGATGCGCCGCATGATCTTGCCGCTCCGTGTCTTGGGCAGGCCGCTCACCAACTGGATCTTGTCCGGTCTGGCGATCTTTCCGATGCCGGCGGTCACCGCTTCCAGGACCCTGCCCCGCATCTCTTCCGGGTCCGATACCGGTCCTTCGGTGATCACGTACGCGTAGATCCCCTGGCCTTTGATCTCGTGCGGGTAGCCGACCACGGCACTTTCCACCACGCCTTTGGCTTCGTTTATCGCACTCTCGATCTCGGCGGTGCCGAAGCGGTGACCGCTCACATTGATCACGTCATCCACGCGACCGATGATCCGGTAGCGACCATCCGCGTCACGCCTGGCCCCATCACCGGTGAAGTACATCCCTTTGAAGGCGGAGAAGTAGGTCTGCCGACAACGTTCATGATCTCCCCAGGTGGTCCGCAGCATGCTCGGCCAGGGGAATCGGATGCAAAGCAGGCCCTCCACCTCGTTCTCGGTGATCTCCTCGCCTTCAGGGGTCAACAGTACGGGTTGAATGCCGGGCAATGGATACGCAGCGTGGCCCGGTCTCTCATCGGTCACCCCCGCCAGCGAACTGATCATGATCCCTCCGGTCTCTGTCTGCCACCAGGTATCCACGATCGGACACCGTCCTTTCCCGATGTGGTCCTTGTACCAGTGCCAGGCTTCCTCGTTGATGGGCTCACCCACCGTGCCAAGGACCTTCAACGAATGCAGGTCATGGTCCAGGACCGGATCCAGACCACAGGCCATCAGGCTCCGGATGGCCGTAGGGGCGGTATAAAAGATGTTCACGCGGTGCTTGTCCACGATCTGCCAGAACCTGCTTGGGTCCGGCCAGGTGGGCACGCCCTCGAACATGACCTGGGTGGCACCAGCCAGAAGCGGTCCGTAGGCCATGTAACTGTGCCCGGTGATCCAGCCGACATCCGCCGTACACCAGAAAACCTGTCCCGGATCGTACTGGAAAACGTTCCGGAAGCTGTAGTCCGCATAGACCATGTATCCACCGCACGTGTGTACCACGCCTTTGGGTTTCCCGGTGCTCCCGCTGGTATACAGGATGAACAAAGGGTCTTCACTGTCCATGACCTCTGCCTCGCAGAAGACGTTCACCTCTGCCAGTTCATCGTGGGCCCAACGATCGCGGGCGGGGTCCATGGCCACGTCCCAGCCGACCCTGCGCGTGACCAACACGCGTTCCACGCAGGCACAATGGCTCAGTGCCTCGTCCACCACACTTTTCACCGGCATTTCCTTGGCCCCCCTGAACATTCCATCGCTGCATAACACCACTTTGGCGGAAGCATCGTTGATCCGATCGGCCAGGCTTTGGGCGCTGAACCCACAAAAGACCACACTGTGCACCGCACCGATCCGTGCACAGGCCAACACGGCAATGAGCAGATCGGGTACCATGGGCATGTAAACACATACCCGGTCACCCTTGGTCACCCCATTACGCTTCAACATGTTCGCATATCGGCATACGCGCTCGTGGAGCTCGTGGTAGGTAAGCCGGAGGGCTTTTTCCTTGGGGTCGTTCGGCTCCCAGATGATCGCCGTGCTACGTCCCCGATCGTCCAAATGACGGTCCAGGCAATTCTCGGTGATGTTCAGACGTCCTCCCGAGAACCACTTCACCTGGGGGCCCTCGAAGTCCCATTCCAGGACTTCATCCCATTTCCTGTGCCATTTGAAGCGCTCTGCCTGTGCGGCCCAAAAGGACCCGGGGTCGTCGAGACTGGCTTGGTAAGCGGATCGATGCTCGTGCCAGGAGCGGATCCGGCTATGATCGGTGCTCATACCGGCCAAGGTACTCAGCAGGGCTCAGCCTCTGATCTCGGCCTGCAACTTCACCATCTTCAGCAGGGCGACAGCGCAGTCGATGCCTTTGTTCCCGTGCTTGCCGCCTGAGCGATCGCGAGCCTGCTCCATGGTGTCATCGGTCAGCACACCGAAAATGATCGGGCGGCCAAGGTCCAGGCCGGCGTTCATGATCCCCAGGGCGGTTGCTTGGCAGACATAATCGAAATGAGGGGTCTCGCCGCGGACGATGCTGCCCAGACACAGCGCTCCGTCGAGCCCCTTGGTGCTGACCAACTGTTTGGCCGCCAAAGCCAGCTCAAAACTGCCCGGGACCCATTGGAGGAAGAGATCTTCCTCGCGTACCCCATACTTGCGCAGGGTCTCCAGAGCACCCGTACAAAGCGCCTGGGTCACTTCCCGGTTCCATTCGCTCACCAGGAGCGCCAGCCGGAACCCGGCTCCGTCGGGAACGCTGGAAGGGTCGTGGTCGGAAAGGTGGTGTGCGGAAGTGGCCATCCCCCGATCAACCGGCCATGGCCTCGGCCCGGGCCGCATACTTCTTGGCCTGATTGGCATCAGGTGAACTCGGGAATTCGTCGGAGACACGACGGAACGCCTTTGCGGCTTTGCTCCAATTCCCGGCCTGCTGGTGCAGGATACCCAACTTCATCAGGTACATGGGTGTGGTGAAATCGTTCGCATTCATGTTGGCAGCTCGCTCAAATTGCCCGATCGCATCTTCATTGCGTCCGAGCTCAGTATAGGCATCGCCAATGCTCCCAACGGCCATCACCTTCAGGATGTCGTCGTCCACCGTGGCTTCCTTGAAGTATCCGATCGCCGTTTCATAATCGCCTTTCTGCATGTAGCAGTTGCCCAGATAGTACTTGGCAAGACCTCCGGCCGGCGTGCTCCCGTATTCGCTGGCGATATGGTCGAAGCCGAAGAAGTTGCCGTCCCCATTGATGGCCAGGTCCAACGAATCGATCTCGAAGTAGTACTGGGCTTTCCAGATCAATTCCGAGGCCTCCTTGGCGCGTGGCTCGGCATAAAAGCGTTTGTACGCCAACAAGCCGACCACAACAAGCAGCAGGCCGGTGACGCCGTACGATACGGCCTTCTTGTTCTTCTCCAGGAACAGTTCGGTACGGGTGTACACCTGACCCAGGTCGAGGTCCTGCTCCTGGTCGGGTGTGTTCTTCTTGGCCATGGGGTACCTATATGAAAATGAGGCGCAAAAATAGGTGTTCAGCTCACATGGTGGGTGCTCCTGATACCGCTTGCGGCCCGGTCTATCTTTGTCCAGCTCATGGATGTCCAGCTAAAACGCCTGTCCCTGATGGATTTTCGGAACCATCAAGCGCTCGATCTGGAGTTGGGACCTCAGGTGAACTGCTTCATAGGCCCCAATGGAACGGGCAAGACGAACCTGCTCGATGCGGTCCATTACCTATCCTTGTGCAAGAGTTATTTCGACGCCACGGATTCCAACAACGTCCGCCACGGTCAGGAAGCCTTCATGATCAAGGGGAGTGTCAAGGAGGATAACGGAGAGCATGAACTGCTATGTGCCGTTCAACGTGGGAAAAGGAAGGTGTTCCAGCGTGACCGAAAGGACTACGAGCGGCTTGCCGATCATGTCGGGAGATACCCGGCGGTCATCGTGACACCCTATGATGGCCAGTTGGTCTCGGAGGGCTCGGAGCTTCGCAGACGGTTCCTGGACGGGCTCATCTCCCAGTTCGATCGGGAGTATCTGGAAGCGTTGATGCGATACAACCGGGCCCTGGCCCAGCGCAATGTATCCCTCAAACGGATGGTCGGGAACGGTCGGGTCGATCGCGCCTCCCTGGAGCCTTGGGATGCACAGTTGATCGAGCATGGGACCATGGTGCATCGGGTCCGGGTCGAATTCCTGGCCAGGGCCGTCCCCTCCGTCCTGAAACACTATCAGGGCATAGGGCAGGGTCCGGAGGAGGTCGCGTTGGAGTATCGGTCCGCCCTGCATGATGCGTCGTTGACCTCATTGTTGGATCATGCCTGGGAACGCGACAGGCTGGTCGGGCATACCACTCAAGGCGTACATAAGGACGACCTGGTGTTCCTGATCGATGGTCATCCTTTGAAGCGATTCGGTTCCCAAGGTCAGCAAAAGACCTTCCTGATCGCGCTGAAGCTGGCGCAGTTCGATCTGACCCACGAACGTACCGGGCGCAAGCCGATCCTGATGCTGGACGATATCTTCGACAAGATCGATCCCATGCGCATGCGGCATTTGCTCCAACTACTTTCGGCCCGGCAATTCGGTCAGGTTTTCATCACGGATACCGATGCTTCGCGCATCCATCAAGCCTTGGACGGCAGTCCGCTGGACGTGCGTTTCTTCCACCTTTCACACGACGGACCGATCCATGTCGAAACGATCGAACGAGCTGTCGCTGGGTGAGGCCATCCAGGACATGGTCCGCGAGCTGGGCCTCCAGGAGCGCCTGGACGCCGCGGAAGTGGTCACCATCTACGATGAGGTCGTCGGACCGCTGATCGCACGGCATACCCGGCGGGTCGCCTTGAAGCGAGGGACCCTGATCATTGAGGTGGACAGTTCCCCGCTCCGCCAGGAGATCAGTTATTTGAAGGAAGACATCCGTTCCCGCATCAACGAACGGATGAAGCGTCAGGTGGTCACTTCCGTGACCTTGCGTTGATCCCGGTCAGTGCTGCTCCCGGGTACTGAAGAAGAAGGCGCCTTCGATCGACGCGTTCTCATCGCTGTCGCTGCCATGAACGGCATTCTTCGCCTTGCTTTCAGCGAACTGCTTGCGGATGGTGCCTTCCGCAGCATCGGCAGGGTCCGTGGCTCCGATGAGTTTGCGAAAATCCTCCACAGCATTGCTCTTTTCCAGAATGGCCGCAATGATGGGGCCACCGGCCATGTATTCGACCAGTTCACCATAGAACGGCCGCTCTTTATGCACGGCATAGAAAGTTCCAGCCTCCTCATGGGAAAGGCGGGTGTACTTCAGGGCAACGATCGTGAAACCGTTCGAGAGGATCAGATCGATGATCTTTCCTGAATGACCGGCGGCCACCGCCTCAGGTTTGATCATCGTGAATGTGCGTGTTCCAGCCATGGGTTGTTGAAAAAGACGCGCAAAAATAGATCCTTCGGCGTTGCATGGCACCTGACGAACTTCCTTCCTTCGTCCCACGTACTGATCGGAGGCCTTCCGCGGACCGGTCGTAGCGCATTGAGATGAAGAACCGATCCATATCACTGCTTCTCGTTACGGGTGCGTTGGCATCTTGTGGCGGAGGAACCCCGAGCGTGGAGGAGGCTCCCAAGGAGAAATTGGTCATTGGCGATGCAAGCGCCGGACCGGGTGCCTCGCTCTACCAGATGCCCACACCGAACGAGCTCTTCTCCATCGTGCGTACGATGGCCGGAGAAGGTCAGAAACGCATGATGAACCCTGCGAACAACGCGGACCGGTACGTGAGCCTGAGCGCGAGGGCGTTCAATTTCGGGGTCTGTGCCACGGACCTGGTCTATGCGAGTTATTTCAAGTTGAACGTGGAGGTGGTACGCTATTACCTCACTGTGAAGAAGCTTGGTGATCGCCTTGGTCTGGGAGCAGCGTTCTCGGATGCCGATTTTGTGCGCCTAGAAGCGAACCTGGCACGCGGTGATAGCTTGGAGGTGATCAGCAACGAAGCATATTACAGGGCTTACACCAGGATGCAGGATGAAGACATGGGCCCTACGTTAGCCTTGGTGCTGGCCGGGGGCTGGGTGGAAAGCATGCACTTGGTCATGCAGCAGATCGGCAGGTTCGACCCGAATGACATGTTGGTCGCACGGGTCGCGGAACAGAAGGTCAGCCTCGAGCACCTGATCGAGATGATGGCTCCGCACAGCGAGGACCCCAATGTTGGCCCCGTGCGAGTTTCCCTGATCGGATTGCGTGACATCTATGACCGCACCACCGTCAAAAGAACGCCGCACGAAGGCCTCAGCCGATCGGGGCGTATGGTGCTGGGTGACGATGTGACCGTGGAAATGACAGAGGAGATCTACCTGGACCTGGTGCAGGCCGTGGAGGAATTCCGGGCTGGAATGGTCGCCCCGGAGGATGCCGTGAAGGTGAAAATGAACGCATGATGGAGATGAAGATCGATCCCAGGACATTGATCACCGCGCTCTTCAGCGCGGGATGCCTGATGGCTGCGGCGCAGGCGGATTGCACGGACTACCACCGCTTCAACTGTCAAAGCGCCACCGATGCACGCTTCTCGGTGAACGGCCAAAGCAAGAGCGCCAGTGTGCAGGTCGGTGTTCCCACCGAACTGAACGTGATCGTATACCGCGGCCAGGACTACCGGATCTCCTTCTGTTATGACGAGAAGATCATCGGTGATCATGTCGTGGCGCGTCTGGTGGAAAAGATCCGCGAACCCAGGGTGGTCGAGGAGATGGTCGATGGGAAGGAGGAGATACTGGATGATTCAGGCAACCCGACCGGCCGTTTCAAGGATGTCCAGCGCATGGAGCGCCGCACCATTTTTGAGGACACCCGAAAAGTGCTCTGGGATAACACAGAGGCGGAGCTGGCTCAGGAGGTGGAGTTCTCCTGCACCGCCACCAAACGCTTGGTGGTAGAGGTGATGGCACCCGGTGCTGAAGAACCCAAGGGAAGGGCCAAGGGTTTGGACATTGGTTGTGTGGGCATCCTGATCGAGCACATGCCCTCGCCGAACATCGGTTTCTGAGGCTCCCTGCCCCGAGCTCCTTACTTTTCGAGCAGAACATCGGGGCCTCATGGGATCTCCGTCCATATCCGAGGAAGCTATTGCTGAGCTGAAGCAGTTGTTGGCTGGGCCCAAAGGGGTCGTCTGTACCACACACTTCAATCCGGATGGCGATGCGATGGGCTCCACCCTGGGGCTTGTTCAAGCGCTCAGGAAGCTGGGCCATGATGCCCATGCCGTGCTACCCAACATACCTCCCGGGTTCCTGCAATGGATGCCCGGTTATGCGCAGGCGGTCGCTGCCGACAAGGACATCGAACGAGCGGAGGAGCTTCTGCTTGCCTCGGATGTGCTCTTCTGCCTCGATCACAATACACCGGATCGGGTGGGACCCCTGCAACAAGCCCTGGAGCGGCATCCGCTCAAGGTCATGGTGGACCATCATCAGGATCCGAGTGACATGGCAACGATCATGTTCTCCGATACCGCTTCCGGAAGCACGGCGCAATTGGTATTCGATCTGCTGGTCGCCTTGGGTGCAAAGCACGTCATCGATACGGAGATCGCCACCTGTTTGTACACCGGTATCATGACCGATTCCGGTTCCTTCCGGTTCGGTTCGACCACCGCTCATACTCACCGGGTCGCAGCGGAATTGCTGGAATCGGGGGTGCGGCCGGACCAGGTGTACAATGCCGTCATGGACAACAGTTCCGAACAGCGACTTCGATTGCTTGGACATGCCTTGTCGAACCGTCTGGACGTGATCCCCGATCTAGGAGTGGCGATCATGGCACTATCGGCGCAGGAGCTGAAGGACCACGGGTTCAAGCTCGGTGACACCGAGGGCTTCGTGAACTATGGCCTGGGTATACGGAACATTCGCTTGTCCGCTCTTTTCATGGAGGCCGGGGAGATCGTGAAGATCAGCTTGCGCTCCATCGGCGACCTGCCTGTCGATCTACTGGCAAGGACCCATTTCTTGGGAGGAGGGCATCGCAATGCGGCGGGAGGACGGTCGGAGGAGAGCTTGGATGCTACGATCGAACGCTTCCGCTCCCTGCTGCCAGACTTCCTCAATGAGCACGGGCCATGATCGTTCGCCTGATCCCAATTCTCCTCCTGGGCGTGTCCTGTTCAGGGGCTGGCTTTGAAGAAGGTCAGGATGTGCCGCACAAGGATCGACTGATCCAGGAGAACAAGCGTGCCAACCGCTTGGAGACGCTCGATATCAGGAACTACGTCGCGAGGCATGGACTGGATCCGGTGTTCACTGGCACGGGGGTGGCGGTGCATCTGGTCCGCGATCGATCTGGTGAGCGGATCGGACCAGGACAATGGGTCGTCCTGAACTATCGGGTGGAGCTCCTGAACGGTGATACCTGTTATGCTTCGAAGCCTGACGCCCCGTCTGGTTTCCTGGTCGAAGCGGATGACGTGGAAAGCGGGCTGCACGAAGCCGTGCAGTTCCTGTCGCCAGGGGATAGCGCCGTGATCATCATCCCGTCCTATCGGGCACACGGATTGCTCGGCGATCTGGACAAGGTCCCTCCAAGGAGCACCGTGGTCTATCATGTCGGATGCGTCGGCGTGGAGCGACCATGAACCGGGCCTCCAAAGTTGGCATCACGGTGCTCCCAATGCTGATGCTCTGGGCCTGTGGGAAAGATCGGTTCATGGGGTACCGTCACCTCGGCGAGGATGTCCATTTCCGATTGGAGACCCTTGGTGATGGGAGCGTTCCCATTGGTCCGGAGGATCACGTACGGTCGGTCGGAAAGGTGGTCCCCTTGTTCGATACGACGCTTCAAGTCTTTCATGGGGATTGGACATTGACCGTGCCTGAGGCCAATGGTCTCGGCCGTGCGTTGAGGCGTATGCGTGTTGGTGATCGCGCTTCGGTCATACTTCCACTTGCAGCACTGCCCAAGATGCTCTCCTCGATCGCTGACATGGACATGTCGGATACCACATGGATCTGGGTCCGAATGACCGTTGATGCCTCGATCGGGAAGGAGGAGTTCGAACGACGTTCGAGGGAGCGGGCGGCCTGGGTGCGCGATCGGGAATTGGAGGAACGCGCCCGGCTTCAGCGTTTCGTGCGTGAACAAGGCGCCGATACTATTTCATATTGGCAAAGTGGGATGTACGTATGGGTGGCGGATAGCGGCGCCATCGATCATGCGCGCACGGGAGACCTGGTGGCGATACACTATGAGGCGAGGACTTTGGACGGAAGGGTGATAGACGATACCCGAAAAGGAGAGGGGCCCTTCGAGTTCGTGATCGGCGAACCGGGTCAGGTGATCCGCGGAATGGATATGGGCTTGCGTGCTTTGGGGGTAGGGGGAATGGCCACGTTCGTCATCCCATCCGATCTGGCCTTCGGGCCCGATGGCTCTTCCAGTGGTATCGTTCCCCCTTTCACCACGGTTGTATACGAGGTTGAAGTGATCAGGCTGGAGCGCGGGGCTGGATAGGAACCTCTCGGCGTTGGTCGCGTATCAATGTCCTTATGCGTTGGCAATGGATAGCGCTGCTCCTGTGCAGCGGACAGTTGGCTGTGGCCCAGGAACAACTGGGTCTCTCCCACAGCAACTACATGCCGTTGGAAGGTGGGCTGCTGAACCCGGCACGCTACGCCGGGCAATGGCCCTATGCCGATCTACGCGTACTTGGGGTCGGACTGAACATATGGAACGACCTGGTAGCCTTGTCGGGGAGCGATCATTCGCTCGTGGGTGAGATCCGGAACGGTTTGAACGGCACCAGCGGCCCCGATCCCGTTCTTCGCACTTCGTTCTCAGAGCGGGATAAGAAGGCCACAACGCTGCTTGACCTGAGGGGACCCGCCGCTTCGATCTCAATGGGACGAGGTACATTCGGGTTCAGCCTGAGATCCCGCGCAGCGCTCTCCGTCACCGGTGTACCCGCAAGCATGGGTCGGTTCATGATCAATGGCCTGAACCATGCACCGCAGCGCGGTGTACGATACCGCGATGACAACATCCGTCAGGTGATGGCCACCTGGAACGATGCCAGCATCCATTATGCGCGCATCGTTCAAGCATCAGGGTTCGGAATGCTTAGTGCTGGAGCGAGCGTAAGCTACCGGATGGGCCATGCGGCTGCGATCCTGCGCTTCGATGAGCTGGACTACACCATACTTGATACCATGCGCGCAGTGGTGCATGGAACAAGCGGTACCTATACCTTGGCCATGCCCGGTACCGGGATCGGCAGGGGATGGGGGGCGGACCTGGGTGTCAGCTACGAAAGGACGTTCGAGGAGGTGGACCGCTACCTGCCGCACCGTTCCTCCACAGGATGCAAGCCCATGGGATATCGATATCGACTTGGTCTGTCGATCATCGATCTCGGAGGAATGCAGTTCCGGGATGTACAGGGAGGCGCATTCTCAGGTACGGATGTCGCCATCGACGATCATCAAGCATTGTCCATTGAGGGGACCGATGAGCTGGATAGTCTGTTGCGCTCCGATATGAGCACGTATCGCCCAGTGGATCGGATACGTCTCGGAGCCCCAACGGCGCTCAGTATCCAGTATGATCATCGATTGCGGGAGAAGGTGTACATCGGAACGGTGTGGGTGCAGCAGATCTCATCCCCACGAGGCACACGCATCAGACGCCCCAATACGCTGGCCATTTCACCGCGTTTCGAGACCAGAGTGTTCGAGGCTGCCCTACCCATCACTATACGCGAGTACGATCTCAGGCGCCCGATGATCGGCTTGATGATGAGGTTCAACAACTTGGTCCTTGGTTCGGACCATATCGTGCCCCTGTTCACGAGGCAGGATATCCATGCGGTGGATGTGTACGCCATGCTCAGGATCAACATGCATAGGAGCCCATTCTGCAGGGGACGGAGGCGGTCGAACCGGTCCCACGCTCCGGGTAGCATGGAACAGCTTCCATGCATCCTGCCTCAGTGACACTTGATTCCGGGCTGTCCTTCACGTTGCTCTGGCGGACCGACCGACATCAGGGTGCCAATGCGAACACCGTGGGTGCGCCTTTCAGGTTGGGCGGGTTCCTGGCCCAATCAGCGACCGTTCTCGTCCGCACACTCCCCTTCGGTTGGGTCACGTTCACAGCTATGCACAGGCGGAGCTCGGACGGGCAGGTGCGGATCACTTCCTCCAGCAGGGTCATGTTCCGGTAGGGCGTCTCCATGAACAGCTGGGTGTAGCCGGTCGTTCGGGCATCCATGCTGATCTTCTGCAGCGTCCGCCGCAGTTCATGGGGTTTTCTGGGCAGGTAACCGTGGAAGACGAAGGCCTGTCCGCTCATGCCTGAAGCAGCGAGCGCAAGCATCATGGAATTGGGGCCGATGAGCGGTTCGACGCGCATGCCTCGGACATGAGCCAGGGCGATCAATGCGTGACCGGGATCGGCGATGCCGGGCATACCTGCCTCGCTCATGATCCCGGACCGACCGGCACCGATCGCCACCTCAAGGAGCCCATCCAGTTCTTCCGGTGATGTGTTCTTGTCCAAGCGGTGCATGGCAATGGAAGCCAGGTCGAAGGAAGGGTCCATGCGTCGCAAGGCCCTGCGCGCGCTGCGTTCGTTCTCCACAAAAAAGCATCGCAGGTCCTTCACGATGTCAACGTTCATCGCGGGTAATCCTTCAGGGCCACCGTGGTCACCCAGCCATATGGGTATCAGATAGATACACGGTTCGATCGGTTCAGCGGAGCTCATCCAGCAAGATGGAACATGCCTGGTCCAACATGGCATAGACCTGCTCGAATCCCTGATCACCGCCGTAGTAGGGATCGGGCACTTCACGAAGGGGATGACCAGGAAGCAGGTCCATGATGAGGGAAACCTTCCCACCATCCTCGCGTCCACCCAACAGGTGCCTCACATGTTGGAGGTTCGAACGGTCCATCACAAATACACGGTCGAAACGGTCGAGGTCGCCCGCCACGAATTGGCGTGCCCGGAGATCACGGATGTCGATCCCGTGCCCGGCCATGCATTGGACCGCCCGCGTATCAGGAGCTTCGCCAACATGGAAGTTGCTCGTGCCTGCGGAGTCCGTCCGAACGGTCATACTCCTTTGCATTGCGAGATGACGGAGCATCCCTTCGGCCATGGGGGATCGGCAGATATTCCCCAGACAGACCATCAGTACGCTCGGTGGAACAGTTGTCATCATTCCCTCTTTTGGGTCGTCCGTCGGGTCCTTGAACAAAAAGACCGCATCCATGATGCGGTCTTCCTGGATGATCCCATTACATCAATGGATGCTCAATTTCTTCTCAAGGTCTTCCAAATAGCCCCGGAATTGTTTGTCGGTCTCCTGCAGGTTGTTCACGGTCCGGCACGCATGCAACACGGTCGCATGGTCCTTGCCGCCGCAATGAGCGCCGATGTTCGCCAGCGAGCTCTTGGTCATCTTCTTGGCGAAGTACATGGCGATCTGGCGGGCCTGCACCACCTCGCGCTTCCGGGTCTTGCTCTTGAGCAGTTCGATCGGCAGGTCGAAATAATCGCACACCACTTTTTGGATATAATCGATCGACACTTCGCGAGCGGTGTTCTTTACGAACTTGTCGATCATCTGCTTGGCCAGGTCCAGCGTGACCGCCTTCTTGTTCAGCGAGCTCTGGGCGATCAGGCTGATCATGGCACCCTCCAGCTCACGGATATTGGTGGTGATGCTGTACGCCAGGTATTCGACCACTTCCTTGGGAAGGTCGATCCCTTCCGCATACATCTTCTTCTGCAGGATGGCGATCCGGGTCTCCAGACCGGGGGTCTGCATGTCAGCGCTGAGCCCCCATTTGAAACGGCTCAAGAGACGCTGTTCCATGCCAGCCATTTCGACCGGTGCCTTGTCGCTGGTGATCACCAACTGCTTGCCGGTCTGATGAAGGTGATTGAAGGTGTGGAAGAACACATCCTGGGTCTTCTCCTTGCCGGCCAGGAACTGCACATCGTCGATGATCAGCACGTCCATCATCTGATAGAACTGGCTGAAGTCGTTCACGGTGTTGTTCTTCACCGCTTCGATGAACTGCTGCGTGAATTTCTCGGCGGGAACGTACAGGATGGTCTTGTCCGGGAAGTTCTTCTTGATCTCGATACCGATGGCATGCGCCAGGTGCGTCTTGCCCAGGCCGACCCCACCATAGATCAGCAGGGGGTTGAAGGCCGTGCCGCCCGGTTTTTGGGCTACCGCGTATCCGGCGCTTCTTGCCAGTCGGTTGCAATCACCTTCGATGAAATTCTCGAAGGAATAGTTCGCGTTCAGGTGGCTTTCGACCTTGATCTTTTTGAGACCAGGTATGATGAAAGGGTTCTTGATCGGACTGTGTGCCACGTCGATCGGCAGCTGCACGGCCGGGTTCCGGGTCTCGCGTGCGTTGCTGGTAGGGATCTTGACCGTGTAAGGGTTGGCGCTCTGGAAGCCGTTCTCCATGATGATGGAATACTCCAGACGCCCTTCGTTACCCAATTCTTTCTTGATGATCTTCTTCAGTAGTCCGATGTAATGCTCTTCCAACCACTCGTAAAAGAACTGCGAGGGAACCTGGATGGTGAGGACATTGTTGTGCAGCTTCAACGCCCGGATCGGATCGAACCAGGTCTTGAAACTCTGCTCACTGACATTGTCCTTGATCACTTCCAAGCACCGATCCCAGATCTTCTCATGGTCCTTCTTCATGGGAGGGGTCACAGGTTCAGGTTGCTGTTCGTTGATCGTGCGTTGGTCCGGGAGCTTGATGCATCAAGGCATCCACCGTTCCAAGGCGACAAATATTGATCGAAGAAAGTGAAAAAAAAACTTGCGTTCGTGTCGGGGAGAAAGAAATATTCCCGAAACATGTCGGCCCGTGCCTCCCTTCGGAAATCCAGCGTTGGCGTGGGTTTGCTGAGGGCCAGTGGTTTACGTTGATCGCCGTCCGCGACGCGCATCGGCACTTCTTCGGAACGCGTCCGAGGATGGAACGTTGGATGGCGTTCGAGCCCGAAAGAGATGGATGCAAAGTGGGAGGCACGGCGGTCCCCTAATGTACTGCGAGCAGGTCCTTCATTGCAAGGTGCCGCCCAGGGAACGCGCGGCGGGCGCACCATTGTCCGATCGGCCTACCTTGTCCTGCATGCTGACCAGGGACCATCAACTCCGTGTACGCTATGCCGAGACCGATCGCATGGGGTACGTGTATTACGGCAACTATGCGGCATATTTCGAGGTGGGTCGTGTGGAGCTGCTGCGCTCCATGGGCTTTTCCTATCGCAGGCTGGAAGAGCAGGGTTGGATGCTTCCGGTACGCGACCTGCGCATCCGCTACATGGCACCTGCCCGCTATGACGATCTGCTCACCGTTCGCACCACGGTTCCCCGTCTGCCGGGAGCAAGGATCGAGTTCGATTACCTGATCACGAACCAACAGGGAAGGACATTGGTCGAAGGTGCTACGACCCTTGTCTTCATCGATGCGCAAAGCATGCGCCCCGTCCGTGCTCCCGATGACCTCGTTGAGGCCATGGGGAAGCATTTCATCACGGATCCCTGAGCTTACATCCAGCGAGGCTTGCCTGGTGGAGGAACTCGCCGGACAAGGCCCGCGGCAACCGGATATGAAGATGCGCCTCCGCATCGAACGCGCTATGGAGGATGGTGCCATCCCGTGCATGGAGCAGCTCATTGATCCGACCAAGGGTGGCGATCGGGCAGGTGATACGGAGCTCTGTCATCCATCGTTCCTCCCGCACTTCGCACTTCGCTAGTGCCTGGGCTGCCGATCCCGAGAACGCCCGTGCCAATCCACCTTTGCCGAGCTTGGTACCACCGAAGTAGCGCACGACAACGATCGCGACGTTTTCCAGATCGTTGGCACACAGCTGTATCAGGATCGGCCTGCCTGCGGTACCGTTGGGTTCTCCTCCATCGCTTATCCGTTCTTCGCCATCGATCCTATACGCGTACGCAACATGCCGGGCCGTTCGGTGTGCAGTGACCAGTTGTCCCAGTCGTTCCTTGAAAGCCTCTGTTGTGGCGCATGGGAACGCATACGCGTGGAACTTGCTCGCACGCTCCCTGATCACCGCCTCTCCGGTCGTCCCAAGTGTCCGATACCCATCGAGGCTCATTGCGTCGCAGCGACCAGGATACTGGCCATTGCCAGGCAGGCGGTAAGGATGCCCACCCATTGAAGGTTGGTAATGCGCTCCCGGAACCACAGTGAAGCTCCCAAAGAGGCCGAACAGACCAGGAGGATGTTCACCAAAGGGAACACGGCGCTGGTCGGCAGGCCGCTGTCCCCAAGGGCATTGAACAAACAGAACAAGGCACCGAAATTGACCGCACCCAACAACGCACCGACACCCCAGGTCCGCTGCTCACAGAGCGCGATGCGGACGTCCTTCCTGGTCGTCCAAGTTGTTCCCAGCAGTGTGGCCGTGCTGAACACCAACAAGCTGAAGACGCCCCGCTCTTCAGACCCCATGATCCGGTTCTCGACATGACTGACGGTACCATCAATGGCTCCGAAGGCAAAGAACAGCAGGACAGGCAATGCTCGGTGCTTCGCGTTGGCCCGGTCATCCTCGCTCCACGTGCTCAGCGCGACACCCACCAGGGCAAGGCCGATCCCGATCCAACCGAACGTCCCGGGGACCTCTGAATACAGCGCGACCGCCAGTAGGACCGGGACGATCATGGACATCTTGGAGGCAACGGTGGTGGCCGCCACACCTGCTCGTTGAGCGCTCAACGCGGTCAGATGGAACACCACGATGAACGCTGTTCCAACAGCCAGTGCCCAGGGGAGCAAGGTGATGATCCGCTCGGGAACAAAGCTCTCGATGAACAGGGCAGCAAGCAACGAGGCGGTGAGGTAGTTCACCGCGATACCGGCCCGGGTATCGACCCCCCATCGATCCAGACCTTTCAACAG
>JAGQVN010000135.1 GCA_020437905.1 Flavobacteriales bacterium | reverse complement strand
GTTGCTCTCTTTGTTCGCGATCAGGCTCTTTTTCACCAACATGGGCATGGGCAAGTCGAGCTTCATTACGAATGAGAGCCTGTTCAAATACTCCCTGCTCACGGCCCTGGTCGGGGTCGCTGTCAATATTTCCATGAACTATTATCTGATACCCCAATACCGCTCCATTGGCGCCATATGGGCTACGATCGGTTCCTTTGCGGTAAGTATTTTCCTGATCGATCTCATGTCTGCAAGGACCAGGATGAACTTGAAGTTGATGATCATCGGGGTGTTGACCTTCTGGAAGCTGGATCGTGTACGGTAGCATGAAGGTCGATCCTCATCTCGTGCCGGCCTTTCCGGTCCAGTTCTCCGATCTGGAGTGTCCTTCCTGTGGAAAAGGTTCCCCAGTGCCGATCGGCCTTGCCGTACCTGGGTCGAACGTGCTGGGAGCCTACCGTTGTGATAACTGCGGGTACCGGTTCTACAGGGACCTGCCTGTCGGATTCGCCATCGATCACGCGATCGCTTTGGGCATGGACGACGGGCGGACCTTTTACCAAGGCGACTATGTCCATTTCACCATGGACCCGATAGCCAAGGGCTCGCGCAAGAAGAACATGGCACCCGTCCAGGTGGAACGCAGGGTGGAACGCAGGTATGACCGCGTCATCCTTCTCAACACCTTGGATCATTTGTACGGTCATGTCCTGCTGAAGCTTTGGAACGCCCAGCACTACCTGGACGCTCATCCGGATCTGGGCCTGGTCGTCATCATTCCGAAAGGCTTTGAATGGCTCGTTCCGGAGGGGGTGGCCGAAGTTTGGTCCGTGGAGCTTGGCTTATCCCGCATGTTGGAGTGGCATTCCGACCTGGACGACACCTTGTCGGGTTACCTGAAGGGGTATGAAGAAGTGTATTTCGCAAGGGGATATGCACACCCTGAGAAAGATCGTATCGACATCGCGCGCTTCACTGGCATTGGTCCCTTTCCCCTGCATGAATTCCAAGCGCTTCCTCCGCACATCACGTTCGTGATGCGTACCGACCGGGTGTGGCACCGATGGCGTTTCGAGAAATGGGCCGCACGTTCGCTTTCCCTTTTCGGATCGCGCGCGCTCAGGGACCGCATCTGGAGGATCGTTCAGGATCGGCGAATGGCGAAGTGTTTCGACCGCATAAAGAAGGAGGTCCCGGCCCTGACCGCTTCGATCGTTGGGCTCGGAGCCCCTGGTCGCACGTATCATGGTATGGAGGACCTCCGAAGTCCGAACATGGATGTGGAACGCGAGAGGTCATGGTGTGAGACCTATGCGCGATCACATGTTGTGATCGGTATCCATGGCTCGAACATGCTCTTGCCCACGGCGCATGCCGCGGGTTGTGTGGAGATACTTCCGTATGATCGCTACCGGAACCTAGGACAGGACCTGGCTGTGCGGAACAACGATATCATGCAATTGTTCCTTTATCGATTCGTCGACGAGTATGCTTCACCGATACAGGTGGCACGGCACGTGGTCTCCATCTTGAAGGACCATGCAGCATATTCCCGGAACAACATCAAGAACGTCTTTGGCCATGAGTGATCTCGGGAAGCATGATGGTTGGCAGAACCGGACGGCCGTGCTCTTCATCGGTTTCAACCGTATTGCTACGGCCGCAAGGGTCTTCGAGGCGATCCGTGCAGCCCGAC
Organism: Flavobacteriales bacterium; assembly: GCA_020437905.1. Lineage (GTDB taxonomy): Bacteria > Bacteroidota > Bacteroidia > Flavobacteriales_F > PHOS-HE28 > PHOS-HE28. The sequence continues at coordinate 53 of JAGQVN010000135.1, read as the reverse complement.
CACCTCGGCTTTATCTAGCCTGCGATGGTCCACGCAGCGAGGATGAGCGAGTG
>JAGQVN010000134.1 GCA_020437905.1 Flavobacteriales bacterium | reverse complement strand
GGAGCGCTCAAGTGGTGACAGGTCCGAACGCCGGCACGAACAACACGATCACACGATGTTCGAACGGTTCGCCGTTCAGCATGACCGCTCAGTTGGGAGGAAGCCCCGAAGCGGGCGGGGAATGGCGTACCCCTGGGGGGGTGGTCCACGGACCCACCTTCGACCCCGTGGTCGACCCGCCTGGAGCATGGACCTATACGGTCTCCGGCCCAAGCCCTTGCCCTGATTCCGTCGCGACACTTACCATCAGCCTGGTCGCAGCCCCACAGGCCGGCGGGGATGGTGCGGCGACACTGTGCAGCACCTCCTCATCGGTTCAGCTCTCCACATACCTGACAGGGACCGTTGACCCTGGAGGCTCCTGGACCGATCCGAACGGTGATCCTCATTCCGGCACTTTTATACCTGCAACGGATCCCCCTGGGGGATACGTCTACACGGTCCAGGGAATGACCCCATGCCTGGCCGCTTCCGCCACCGTCACGGTCACGTTGAACCAGCAACCCACTGCAGGTACCGGAGGAACAGAAGAGGTGTGCAGTAACGATCCGCCTTTCGACCTCCTTGGTGTCTTGATCTCGCCCGGCCCGGGTGGCACATGGACCGGTCCTGGAGGCCCTTCCTCGTCAACGTACACGCCTGGCACTTCCGCACCTGGCAATTACACCTACACCATCGTAGGTCTGGCGCCCTGCATTAATTCTTCGGCCACGGTCATTGTGGACCAGACCACAGCTCCCGATGCAGGGACGAACAGCTCCATTGTGATCTGCAGCGATGAAGCGCCATTCGACTTGATCGATGAGCTCGGTGGAACGCCTGATGCAGGCGGACAGTGGTTCGCCCCGGGGAACGTAGCCCACGGTCCGCAGTTCGATCCCGCGGTCGATCCGGGAGGGGTCTGGACGTATCAGGTACCGGGTCAGGCTCCTTGTGCCGATGCTTCCGTGACTCTGACCATCACGAAGCGGATCGCCCCGAATGCAGGCACAAATGCTACTAAACAGGTCTGCAGCGATGACCCCTCGTTCCAACTGCTAGGCGAATTGGGTGGCGATCCGGACGCCAACGGGACCTGGGTTGGTCCAGGAGGTCCGAGCAACGGCACGTTCATCCCGGGAACGAGCCAGCCGGGGACGTATACCTACACGGTCGCCGGTCAGTCACCTTGCGATCCGGCTGTTGCCACTGTGCAGGTATCAGTCTCCCAGGCACCTGATGCAGGGACGAACAACACGCTCTTGATCTGTTCCGATGAGGTCCCGTTCGCCATGGTCGATGAACTCGGCGGAACACCGGATGGCAACGGTTCGTGGACAGACCCCGACGGGGATCCCCACCCCGGCACCTTCGACCCGGCCACTGACGAAGAAGGTGTGTACACGTATGTCGTTGTGGGAGCTGCTCCCTGTGTAGACGCGTTGGCCACGCTGACCATCAATGTGAACCAGGCCCCGGATGCCGGGGCCAGTGCACAGGTGGATGTGTGCAGTGTGGACGCTCCTTTCGCGCTTCTGGATGCATTGGGCGGCGATCCCGATGCAACGGGAACCTGGACCGATCCGAACGGTGATCCCTACCCGTCAGGCTTCTTTGACCCCGGAAGTGGGACCCCCGGCACGTACACCTATACGGTGGTAGGAATAGCACCTTGCTCGGATGCACAGTCCACCGTGGAGGTGGACGTGATCCAGGCCCCGAATGCAGGGAACAATGCTTCACTCACGGTTTGCAGCTCCGATCCGTCGATCGACCTGTTCACCGTGCTCGGCGGCTCGCCCGATGCGGGAGGAAACTGGACCGGCCCCATGGGTGTGCACAGCGGCACCTACTTGCCTGCCAGCCAGATGGGAGGCACATACACCTACACCGTGGCCGGTACGGCCCCTTGTGCCAATGATCAAGCGACGGTGCAGATCACCCGTCAGGTCCAGCCACGGGCAGGGACCGATGGCACGATCACCGTGTGCAGCAACAATGCGACTTTCCCCTTGATCGCACAGCTCGGCGGCTCACCCATGACGACCGGTACTTGGACGGACCCGAACGGTTCTCCGGTGCCCTCCGGGAATTTCACACCGGGGACCAGCGTGCCGGGCAACTACCGGTACATCGTCGCGGGCATTTCACCATGTGGGAATGACACATCCTTCGTTCAGGTCAACGTGGTGCAAGCACCGAGCGCCGGCCTGAACGGGAACCACACGGTCTGTGGGAACGGGGCATCCTTTGTGTTGTTCACCCGGCTCGGAGGTACACCGGATATAGGGGGCGTCTGGTCCTTCATGGGTCCTCACGGACCGGTCTACGATCCAGCGGTGGATGAGCCGGGCGTGTACACGTACACCGTTGCGGGCATCGCTCCCTGTGCGAATGCGACCAGCACGGTGTTGGTGCAGGAGGTCGCTCCCGCCAATGCGGGACAGGACGGTTCGCTTATCGTGTGTTCCTCCGATGCGCCGGTCGCGCTGATCAGCGCGTTGGGGGGAACTCCATCGGGCAACGGCACTTGGACGGACGACAACAGCGATCCCTTTTCGGGTACATACGATCCAGCGGTGAATGGGTCCGGCACTTATACGTACACCGTTGTGGGCAATGCACCCTGCCCCAATGCCTCGGCCACGGTAACGGTGACCGAGAACATCGCTCCTGAAGCCGGTGGCGCGGCCTCGCTGTCGATCTGTGCCGGATCCGGCGTGGTCGATCTGAACACGGTGTTGGTGGCTCCGTTCGATGGCACTGGAAGCTGGTCCGATGATGACGGGACGGGGCAACTCGCAGGCTCCCTGTTCGACCCTGCAGGACTTGCGGAAGACGACTACGAGTTCACTTACACGGTCCCGGGAATTGGGCAATGTGCGGCAGATGCCACGACCGTTACGATAAGCATCGTGGCCCAATTGAACGCAGGCTCCAATACCAACCGCAATATCTGCGGAAGTCGCAGCGCCTACGATCTGTTCGCAGCATTGAACGGTTCACCCGATCCGGGAGGAACATGGACCGATGGAGGAACTAGCGCGGTGACCAATGGCGTGTTCAACGCGACCTTGGTGCCTGCGGGCACATATGTTTTCACGTACACCCTGACCGGTACTGGAGGCTGTTCCGACGATTCGTCCACCTTGACCGTTACCGTGGTGGCACCCAGGGACCCAGGTCTTGACAATGACACGACCATTTGTAGCAACAGCGGCTCCTTTTCGATGTTCCCCATACTCGGAGGAACTCCGCAGGGAGGCGGTTCCTGGCTGGACCAGAGCCTTCAACCGCACAGCAGCACGTATGATCCCAATGTGGACCTGCCGGGCACGTATGGTTATCGGGTCTCCTCCATCGGTCCTTGTCCGGCGGATACCGCCTTTGTAGCGATCAACGAGGTCGAAGCCCCGAATGGAGGGCTGCCGACAGTGGTCGCGGTGTGCAGTGCCGATGCTCCGTTCGACATGACCCAGGCCTTGAACGGTTCCCCGGTGACAACAGGGACGTGGACCGACCCGGTCCCATCGCCCCATTCGAACATTTTCGATCCTGCTTCCGATCCGCCTGGCGTATACCTGTACAATGTTCCAGGGAATGCGCCTTGTCCGAATGCGGTCGTCCCTTTGACCGTCAACGTGGAGCAGGAGCCTTTCCCGGGTGGTGATGGCGATACCACGATCTGTTCCACGGGGAATGCCTTTCTGCTGGGCAGTGTTTTGAGCGGAGGTCCTCAGGCGGGAGGCGTCTGGCGCGACCCGAACGGTGCCACCGTGACCGAGCTGTTCTTTCCCGGGACCTCGGACGAAGGGACCTACCACTATGTGGTGGAGGGATCCGGTGAGTGCAGTGCGGATTCCTCTTCCGTGACCGTTTTTGTGAACCAGGCCCCTGATGCTGGTGACCCGGTGAGCGTTCCTTGGTGTGCTTCGGGAGGACAGTTGGATCTGTTCGCACAGCTGGTGGGCGCCGACAATACCGGCACTTGGTCCGATCCGAACATTGCACCACATTCCGGGACCTTCGTGCCCAGTACTGATCCGGTAGGCGCCTACACGTATACCGTAGCGGGGGTGGCGCCATGTCCTTCCGATGTTTCCACGGTGACCGTGTCGTTGAGCCAGCCCGCCAATGCCGGTGCCAACCGGACCATCCAGCGCTGTTCCGATTCTTCTCCTTTTGATCTGTTCGCGGAATTGGGTGGATCACCTGAACCTGGAGGCTCCTGGACCGACCCGGATCAGATGGGGGTGAGCAATCTTTTCTTCCCCGGTACGTCCATGCCAGGCACCTATACCTATACGGTCGTAGGTGATGCTCCTTGTCCTTCTGCGAGCGCTGCGGTCACCGTGTTCATCAGTCAAGCGGTCTTCGCGGGGAACGATGCCACGGTCGAGTTCTGTGTGCCCGGTCCGCTCACCTCGCTTTTTCCGCTCCTCGGAGGCGGTGCCCAGCCTGGTGGTAATTGGCTCACTCCGGCGTTCACGCCTCATTCCGGGACCTTTAACCCGAACGTGGATCTGGCAGGGACCTATCGCTATATCCGAACAGCTCAGGCACCTTGTCTGAACGATACCGCATTGGTGACCGTGGTTCTGGACAATGCTCCCAATGCCGGTAACAATGCAGTGACCACGGTGTGTGACGATGAGGCACCTGTGAACCTGTTCCTATTGCTTGGTTCAGGGATCGACCTCAACGGGACCTGGACGGGGCCAATGGGTGACCCTGCGTTCGGGTTCTTCACCCCGGGAACCGACCAACCTGGTGGGTACGTGTATCGTGTGAATGGCGATGGGGCCTGTGCCATGGACAGCAGCATTGTCACCGTGTTCGAGAACCACCAACCATTCGCTGGCGGGGATGGGCAGGCACAGCTCTGCGAAAGTGCCACCTCCGTAGATCTCTTTACTTTCTTGAACAATTCTCCGGAGACCGGGGGTGTCTGGATAGCGCCGGATCTGTCATCCTTCTCGGGCACCTTCCTTCCAGGGACATCACAACCTGGCACTTACACCTATCGGATCGTAGGCGATCCGCCTTGTGTGACCGATGAGGCCCTGGTACAGGTGGAGGTCAGCGACGAAGTCAGTGCGGGTGTGGACGCAGCCGTTCTGATCTGTTCCAACGATCTGCCCATACCATTGATCGATCTGCTGAACGGCACTCCCGATCCCGGGGGCTCGTGGGTGGGACCAGGTGGACCGGTACCAAGCGGGAACTATGATCCGTCCATCCTGGTTTCAGGCCCATACACCTATACTGTTCTTGGGAATTCCCCCTGTCCGGATCGTACAGCCACCGTGCAGGTGACAGAGATAGCAGCACCGAACGCGGGTGCTGATGGTGGCTTGACCGTTTGTCTGGATGACCCGAACGTGGTTCTTTTCCAAGGCTTGATGGGTTCTCCGCAGGCCGGTGGGACATGGCTGGATGTGGATGGCACCGGACAATTGACCAATGGCGTTCTGAATGGAACCGGTCTGTCCGAGGACGAATACCGGTTCACGTATGTGGTGGCCGGTCAGGGCCCCTGCGAGAACGACTCTGCCACGGTGACGGTTTCTGTTGCCACAGCATTGGATGCGGGTAATGACACGCTGGCACAGGTCTGTGAAAGCGATGATCAAGTGCAGTTGTTCGCATTGCTTGGTGGAACACCACAATCGGGAGGTAGCTGGACCGACGTGGGCGGATCCGGACAGTTGTCGGGCGGGGTTTTCGATGCGACCGCTGCAGGGGTGGGCCAATGGGCATTCACCTATCTCTTGACCGCCTCGGCGGATTGCCTCAGCGATTCGGCCACGCTCACCGTGGAGGTACTGGAAGGGCCGAATGCGGGATGCAGTGGTGGCATAACCACCTGCACGAACGCTGCGGAAGTGGATTTGATCACCTCCCTTACTTGTAACCCGGACGCGAACGGGACCTGGACCGACCCGAACAACATGACGCATAGCGGTATGCTCGATCCCGCCGTGGACCCGCCAGGCACATACACGTACCTGGTTCCTGGCATCGGCAACTGCCCGGACGATTTAAGCGTGGTGAACGTGACCATCAATCAACCTGCCAATGCAGGCAACAATGCGCAAGTGGACATTTGTTCCGACGACCCGCAACTGAATATGTTCAATCTGCTAGGAGGCGCTGATCTAGGAGGCTCATGGTCTTTCAATGGCGATCCGCACGGCCCATTCTATATCCCTGCGAACGACGTTACTGGCCTGTATGTCTATCAGGTGCAAGGGCCTGCTAGTTGTGGCCTGTCGGTGGCAACGGTGCAAGTGACCGAGTTTGAAGCGGTCTTCGCTGGCTTGAATGCCAGT
>JAGQVN010000133.1 GCA_020437905.1 Flavobacteriales bacterium | reverse complement strand
CGTCGATGCGGCGCAGTACGGAGGTGACCGACAAATGTCCGCGGTCGGTCTCGATCGAGTTCTTGTGCATGCGCTCAGTGACGATCCAAAGGATGCCCAGACCCAACAGGATGCCCATGTACGGAGGGAGATGCGTGTAGGTCTTGAACAGTGGTACGCCAAGCAGGGCGATCAGGCCGAGGGTGAACACGAGCCTCTGTTCTCGCGGACCGACCGGCGTGTGAGCAGGATCGTTCGATGAAGCCGCGTCAGGCCGCTCTATGGTGCCCCGGAAGGTGAAGCTGAACCAGATCAGCGGCAGGATCAGGCAGATCAGGCTCGGTGCGATCAGTTTCGCAATGATGTTCACGGCCGTGACCTGGCCGCCGATCCAGAGCATGATGGTGGTCACATCGCCGATCGGGCTCCAGGCACCGCCAGCGTTCGCCGCGATGATGACCATACCGGCGAAGGTCCACAGGTCGTTCTTGTCCTTGATCAATTTGCGCAGCAAAGCCGACATCACGATCGCCGTGGTCATGTTGTCCAGGGCCGCGCTCAGGAAGAAGGTGAGCACGCTGAGCACCCACATCAAGGTGACCTTGTTGGTACCCTGGATACGGTCCGTGACCACCCGGAACCCTTCGTGCGCATCGATGAGCTCCACCACGGTCATGGCACCCATCAGGAAGAAGAGGATGCTGGCGATCTCGCCCAAGTGTTCGAGCAACAAATGAGTGATCCCCTCCGGATCGGCATGGGCACCGGCCAGCAGCCCGTCCCTTCCGATCATGAGCAGCACCCAGATCAGCACACCGGTCACCAAGGCCGATGCAGCCTTGTTGATGTGCAGCGGATGTTCGAGTGCGATGGCGAAATAGCCGACAACGAATACGAGTGCGATGAGCAGGTACATGGGTGCTGAAAGGTGTGTCAAATGTCGCGTCCAGAAAGCCTTCGTGATGCTGTTCTGCTCCGGAATATTTTATGGTCCGGGGAGCCTATCTGAAGCGTTGGACCTGTATATACGCGGCCCATCTTGGGGAGTTCCCGGAGAACGATCCGGTGACTTCGCGCGTATTCTTGATGCAGCGATAAGTCCGCGTAACGAACGGACAGTTCTGGTCGGCGGACCGCCCCAAGGCACAGCCCGGGTGGTCCGCTGTTTTTTGGGAGGTGCTGGAGCGCCCTCCGTACTTTCGCGGGCCATGGCCCAGAAGCCCTCTGTTCCCAAAGGCACTCGCGATTTCTCCCCAGAGGAGATGTTACGCCGCAAGTACATTTTCAGGACCATCGAAAAGGTCTTTCAGAAATACGGATTCCTGCCGATCGAAACCCCGGCGATGGAGAACTCGGAGACCCTGACGGGTAAGTACGGGGACGAAGGTGACAGGTTGATATTTCGGGTTCTGAATTCCGGTACATTTATTTCAAACGTCACGTCTAACCCTGTCGCTCGGTCAAGGTGGATGAGGCTTTTTAATGAAGCTGACGAAGGCACCTTGAATGTTGATCAATACTATCAGGAAGCCTTATCCAAGGATCTGCCGCTCATTTCGAATAAGGCCCTACGTTACGACCTCACGGTGCCTTTCGCGCGCTACGTCGTACAACACCAGCACGAGATCACGTTCCCGTTCAAGCGCTACCAGATCCAGCCGGTTTGGCGGGCCGATCGTCCGCAGAAGGGCCGCTATCGGGAGTTCTATCAGTGCGATGCGGATGTGATCGGGAGCACAAGCATGTTAAATGAGGCGGAACTGATTGCCATGGTGAAAGAGGTTTTCGAGCGACTTGGCCTTGAGGTTCAAATACTGGTCAACCATCGGAAAGTGCTTGCTGGTTTGGCTAAGTTGTGTCGTGTAGAGAATCGATTCATTGAGTTTCTGACCATCTTGGATAAGTATGATAAGGTCGGGTTAGGTATTCTAGAGTTATACGCAGATGCGGGGTTTTCGCGAGCATCCATTGAACGAATTGAATTGTTCCTAACCAAGGAAGGGGTCCATTGGTCGACACCATTAGAATCTCAATTGTTTGCTCAATTCACTACTTATGGAATCGATATTGGTCTTCAGGGGCTCAAGGAGATGAATCTGATTCAAGATTCCGTAGATGCCCTATTGGGATCAAATCCGATAGGACATTTCTCTTCCGTGTTTTCGCTCGCCCGCGGCCTTGATTATTACACGGGTGCCATCTTCGAGGTGAAAGCCGCCGAAGGTTCGCTCCAGAGCAGCATTTGTGGTGGTGGACGCTACGACGACCTTACTGGCATCTTCGGACTGAAGGGCGTCAGTGGGGTGGGCATCAGTTTTGGTGCCGACCGCATCTATGACGTCCTGATGGAATTGGGCAAATTCCCGGAGCAGGTGGCCGAAGGAACACGGCTCCTGTTCGTGAACTTCGGTGACAGGGAGGCCGCTCATGCCTTGCCGCTGCTCCGGAAGGTCCGTGAAGCGGGCATCGCAGCCGAACTATACCCGGATGCGGCCAAGCTGAAAAAGCAGTTCGCCTATGCCGATGCGAAAGGGATCCCCTATGTGGCGACCATGGGCTCCGAGGAGATCGCACAGGGGATCGTGTCGGTCAAGGACCTGCGCAGTGGTGAGCAGAAAGCTTGGAAAGCGGATGATTTGTTGATGGCCCTGGAAGATCACACGGACTGAACATGGCAAAGGCGACCTTCCGGATCGGAACACGCGGACTTTCCTTGGGTGATGTGGCCAAGGTCCTGGGCCGACAGCTCCCCATCGGGTTGAACAAGGAGGCTGAGCAGGCCATTTCCAGGAGCCACCGCTATCTGGAGCAGCGACTGGCCCATGGGGACGAAGCGATCTATGGTGTCAACACAGGATTCGGATCCCTCTGCGATACACGCATTCCCAAGGCCGACCTGGCCCAGTTGCAGCGGAACCTGGTCATGAGCCATGCGTGCGGCTCGGGAGATCCCGTTCCTGCCGAGGTGGTGCGTATGATGTTGTTATTGAAGGTGCAGAACATGGCCTTCGGGCATAGTGCGGTGGCACCTTCCACGGTTGTACGCCTCATCGACCATTTCAATGCGGACGCCCTGCCTGTGGTCTATGAACGGGGCAGCCTGGGCGCTTCTGGAGACCTCGCCCCTCTGGCTCACTTGAGCCTGCCCTTGCTCGGCCTGGGAGAAGTTACGGTGCAGGGAAAGCGGATGAGCAGTGCCAAAGCCATGAAGCAGCTGGGCTGGCAACCACTGGAGCTCGGTCCCAAGGAGGGCCTCGCCCTCTTGAACGGCACGCAGTTCATGAACAGCTATGGCTCCCTGCTGAGCTTGCGTATGATGCGGCTCATGGACCTGGCGGATGCGATCGCGGCAATGTCGCTCGAAGCCTTCGATGGGCGCATGGAACCTTTTCATCCATCGGTGCACGCCGTGCGTCCGCATCCCGGACAGGCGGTGGTGGCCGGACGGATCAGGAAGCTGTTGCAGGGCAGCAAGCTGGCCAGGCGGCCCAAGGCGCATGTGCAGGACCCGTATTCGTTGCGCTGCCTTCCACAGGTCCATGGGGCCAGTCGTGACGCCCTGGCTTATGTGACCGGTGTGGTTGAACGGGAGCTGCAGGCGGTCACGGACAATCCTACGGTGTTCGATGATGAAGCCCTGGTCATCAGTGCAGGCAATTTCCATGGCCAGCCCCTGGCCTTGGCCCTGGATCACCTGGCCATAGCGGCTGCGGAATTGGGAAGCATCAGCGAGAGAAGGACCTACAAGTTGCTTTCCGGCCAGCGCGGCCTGCCTGCTTTCCTGGTCTCAGAGCCCGGACTGAACAGTGGGTTCATGATCGTGCAATACACCGCCGCATCGTTGGTGAGCGCCAATAAGCAGCGCTGCATGCCGAACAGTGTGGACACCATCGATAGCAGCAACGGACAGGAGGATCACGTGAGCATGGGCGCTGCTGCGGCCCTGAAGGCTTGGGAGGTGGTCCACGATGTGGAGCGCATCCTGGCCATCGAGCTGTTCACGGCAGCACAAGCCTTGGAGCTCCGAGGGGTCGATGCAACTTCGCCGGTGCTGAAGCGTTTCCACAAGGATTTCCGGGAGTTCGTACCCTTCGTGGCGCAGGACCAGGTGATGTACGGTCACATGGAGCAGGCCTTGGCCTTCTTGAGGACCTGCACGGTCCCCCAGGTGTAGCGATGGACCTCTATCTCCTTCCCGGCCTGAGCGCGGATCACCGGCTCTTTCACCGGCTCGAGCTGGGACAGCACCGCATGATCTGCTTGGAGCACCCTGAATTGAGCAAAGGGGACCGGATCAGCGATATCGCTGCGCGACACATGGAGGCGATCGATCGCACGACCCCGCATGCCTTCATCGGTGTCAGCATGGGTGGTATGATCGCCCAGGAAATGGCGGCCATGGCCCCACCCACGCGCCTCATCCTCATCTCCACGTGGAAAGGACCTCAGGAAATGCCGCGCCATGTCCTTGCGTTGCGGGGAACGCATCCCGAACGGATGATCACCCCGTTCCTGATGGGCAGGGTCGCACCCCTGATGCGCATGCTTCGCTGGCAATTGGGCCTGACCGACCGGTCCACGGAGGAGCTGGTCCAGGCGATGATGCGATCGTTCCCGCTTTCGCAGTTGCAACGACAGGTGGATGCAGCCCTGAATTGGGATGGACCGGGCACTGCCGTCGCCGTGGATGCGCACATTCATGGTACCAGGGACCGCCTGATGCCCATCGCGTTGATCGCGGATCCAATACCCGTCCAGGGCGGTGGTCATGTCATGGTGATCGACCGCGCAAGGGAGATTGGCAGGATGGTCCTCGGGATCCTCAGGGAAGCGTGATCCGCTGGGACGTTACGGTGCCTTCACCGACCACCTGAACGATGTAATTGCCTCCGGAAAGACCCGCTGTGGAAATGGCCACGTGGTCGCTCTGTGTGGTGGGTACGCTGGCAACGATCCTGCCAAGGGCATCGGTCAGTTGCACGATCTCGTTCACAGGCCTCGTGAACCATACCTCCAATCCATTCGATGTGATGAAGAGGTCCCAATCGACCGGCCACTGCTCTTGGATGCCGTTGTTACCGGTCGGTGAAAGAAATGCCGAATCGAAATTGGCCCATCCGCCCAACGGTCCGGATGTGGATCCCGCCTGAAGGACCACCACGGCCGTATCACCGGGGTCCAATTGGAACGTGTGCGACATGGATAACAATTCCCACATGTTGGTCTGGTTCACCGGACCGTTGGTCAGGTCGAACATTCCGTTCTGGTCAACGGTACCCATGGCTATTCCTACTGGAAGCAGGCCGAAGCTGTTGGGGTCATTCCGCACGAATGCAGAAAAGGTGTAGGCTTCTCCGCTTTGCACAGCGGGTAGCGACTGATAGAGGATTCCTGGAAAACACCCTTGAAAATTCCCATGCTCCACCCGTGCGCTGACATTGCCTCCGCCGGGAGCCCCTGCCGCACTGTCCACTGCGCACACATGTTGCCAGCCGAGCAGCGTGAAGTTCCCTTGGCCATCCTCAAAAGACCCGTTCACGAGAGGCTGCGCGTAGGATGGAGCGACCAAGAGCAGGAAAAGGAAAACGGGTGGTTTATCTTTCATGAGGCACATTTACCCATGGACACGGCATGGTGCCATGAACGTTGCCTGGTCAAGGCCGCGGGGTGCCCGCGAGCACGTACTCTACAATGTTCGCTCCCATTTGCAAGGCCTTGGTACGGGTAGCCTCGCTGTCGCCGTGGACATCGGCATCTTCCCAGCCGTCGCCCAGATCGCATTCGAAGTCATAGAAGCAAACGAGCTTACCTTCCCAGAAAAGGCCGAGGCCTCGGGGTTCCTTGTCGTCATGCTCGTGAACCTTGGGAAGCCCTGTGGCGAAGTCGAAGGTCTGGTGGTAGATCGGATGGCCGAACGGCAGTTCGACCCATTCCAGCTCCGGGAAGACGCGCTGCATCATGGGTCGGATGAAGGGATCCATGCCGTAGTTGTCACTGATGTGCAGGAAACCACCACCGATCAAATAGTTGCGCAGGTTCTCCGATTCCTGGCCGTTGAACACCACATTGCCATGGCCGGTCATGTGCAGCAGCGGGTAGGCGAAGATGTCCGGGGATCCCACCTCCACCGTGGGAATGTCGAGCGCCATGGCGGTGCCCAGTTCCTTGTTGCAGAAGCGGGCCAGGTTGGGCAGGCTGGTCGGGTTGGCGTACCAATCACCCCCTCCGTTGTACTTCAACAAGGCCACACTGTATGTGCCTTGTGCAGGAAGGGCCCGGACCTGAAAGGCCAGCATGAGAAGTAGAAGAAAGCGCATGGCGGCCCGAAGTTAGGGCTGTTGCGAAAGGCTCATCCAGGCGCATGCCACCAGGGCCGCGGTCTCGGTGCGCAATCGCGCGTGGCCCAGTGAGACAGGGCTGGCGCCCCGTGCGATCAATGTCGCTGCCTCCTTGGGGCTCAGGTCTCCTTCCGGACCGATCACCATCAGGGCATGGCGCTCGGGCGTGTAACGTTCCATCAAGCTGGCGTGCTCACCTTCACACCAGCCGAAGTATACCTGATCAAGGTGTTCGAGCGCGAGCAATGTCCCCAGATCCATCGGATCATCCAGTATGGGCAGCCAGCAGCGCTGGCTCTGTTTCATAGCCGCAATAGCCACGCGCCGCGTCCGGTCTGAGCGAAGGTTCCTGCGCTCGCTGCGCTCCGTGATGAGGGGTGTGATGCGGTCCACGCCGACCTCCACCGCCTTTTCGACCAGCCACTCCCAGCGGTCCAACTGCTTGGGAATACCCACGGCCAGGTGAATGTGGCCCCCCCGTTCGCGCGCATGCTGAACGCGTTCCTGGATCGCGACCGTACACTGTTTCTTCCCAATGGATGCAATGGCTGCGATCGCCTCGAGCCCCTTCCCATCCAGCAGGCCCACCCGATCGCCGATCTGCAGTCGCAGGACATGGATCGCGTGATGTGCCTCCTCATTGGGAAGCTCGATGGTCTCAGAGGACAGCTCCGGGCAATGGAAAAGGTGCATCAACTCCCAGGGTATGGCTTACGCGATCGGAAGAACAACAGTACGAGGCATGCAACGAACAACCCAACGAAGAGCGCGGTGGCTGTCATTGGTCGCATCCCGAGCAGCACCGGCCATTGCATATCCGTCCACTGTCCGGAAAGCACGGCAGGGATCAGCATATCCGTGATCGGTGAACGCACCTCGGTGGGGAAGGAGTACCAGAGCGTGTTCTTGGCCGCGAAGGAGAGGAGCGATCCGCCGATGGCCAGGAGAATGGTCACGTTACGGAGCCTCTTGTCGTCGGCAATGATCGGAAGCCCTGACCACAACAACAAGACCGCTGCCGTGGACAGGTGCCGTGGGCCGAATGCCCAACCTCCCCACCACATCGCGTAGGAAGCAATGAGCAGGAAGGATGCGACCATCGGGGCAAGGACCATGTGCATGCCCGGCGGATCCTGCCTCCGGAGCAAAAGGCCGAACGCGATCAGGGTGATCAGGGCGACCGGCATATAGATGAACAGGCCGCGATAAGGTGAAAGCGTAAGGCCAAGAACAGCGTCCCAGGTCGGTGCCGAAAGACCGAACCCGTCGCTCATGAAGGTGTATTCCACTTCATGCTCGTAGCCGATCGTGAACGGGTCGCCGCTCATGGACCAATTGTACACCAGCCATGCGATCAGCCAGGGAGTACCACCCGCTGTGAATTGCATCAAGCTCTTGCGATCGGCTTTGTTCTTCCAAGCGCTGACCAACAGGACGACGGTCCAATAAGCAGGAAAGATCGCCAGCGGATACTCACACAGCACGGCTGCTCCGCTCCAGACACCTCCAGCGGGCCAAGCCCCGGATCCGATCGATCGAACCGCCAGGAGAATGAACAGGGCCCCGATCAGATGAGCGTTGAAACTGCCGCTGTACACGAACAGAAAGGACCCGAACAGGCTGACCACTACAAGTAGCAACGCCTTTTCTGAGTATCCCGACCGTCGCGCCCGGGACCAAAGCAGGATCACCAGCAAAGCGAACGGGACGCTTCCACACACGAACCCTCCAATACGAAGGAGACCCGGGCCGAGCACGTGTTCCCTTCCCAGGATACCGAACTGCACGGCGGTCCAGGCGACGGGTACCACCAGCAAGGCGGGTAGGGGAGCTTTGTCGGAATAGTAATGGCCGTTCACGAAGGCCTTGTCGCCGATGCCTTCATGGTAGTTGTCGATCGCCAGCTGACCATCGATGATCAGGGCCGAGACCATGGCGGCACGGCTCATGGTGTTATCGTTCGGTCCGCTGTCCAAATGCCAACTGGAAAGCAGGAGGACCACCAGAAAGATGAGCCAGTTGGACTTGTTCCCCATTGGCCGACCGGATAAAGATCCCCTTTCTTTCCTTCACGCGCTCCCGCCGGGCACGGCAACGGTGTCGGTGGACCGGATGAGACGACGATCGGCTCGATCATCTGTGCGATCTGCTCGATCGCATCATGTGATCTCTTGCAACCCGACCTGCTGCGTTCTAACTTGGGCCTATCAAACCAGCGCCATGCGTACCCTGATCCTCGCAATTGCCACCTCATGTCCCGCCGCCTTGATCGCTCAGTCACTGAGCCCCACGGTCATTGCCTCGACCGGTGGTTCGGGAACGGTCGGTGGCGTGAGCGTGGATTGGACGGTCGGGGAGGTGGCGGTGACCACGCTGGATAACGGGACCAACCGGCTTACGCAGGGCTTCCATCAAGGTGATCCCCTGAAATTGCGGCTGAACGTGCGGAATTTTCTGCAAGGCCCCTATGACAGCGGTACCGGGTTGATGGCCGATCAGTTGCGTTCCAGTGCGTACTTGCCATTGAGCGAACCGTACACAGGGCTTGGATTTACGCACGTTGGTGGAGGCGGGGAGTCCACCGAGCCTTCGGTGCTGGCCGTTCCAGGGAATGATGCGATCGTGGACTGGATCTTCCTGGAGCTCCGAGACAAGAACGACAACACCTCCGTCCTCGCCACACGGAGCGCGCTGGTGCAGCGGGACGGCGATGTGGTGGACGTGGATGGTACTTCAGCCGTGGGATTCAATGCCCCGGCCGACGATTATTTTGTTTGCGTGAAGCACAGGAACCACTTCTCTGTGCTGACCCTGAACACCGTGGCGCTGAGCAGCACATCCTTATCCCTGGACCTCACCGATGGCAGCACGGCCGTCTACGGGACCGATGCTCAGAACATCCTTGGAGGTACGCGAGTCTCCTGGTCCGGGAATACGAACGGGGATGACCTGATCAAGTACGCGGGCTTGAACAACGATCGCGATGTCATCCTCTCGGCCGTGGGAGGATCGGTCCCTACCGCCGTGGTGAACGGATACCGCGAGGAGGATGTGAACATGGATGGGGCCGTCAAATACGCGGGGATCCAGAACGACCGGGATAAGGTCCTCCAGAACATCGGAGGCAGTGTTCCGACCGCGGTGAAGGTGGAACAGCTCCCATGATCGGCCCGCTAAGGGTATGGATCGTTCTGAGTTTATCCACTGCCTTTAGCGACCTGCCATCCATCGCGAAGGCACAAGGCGGAATGCCTTTCTGTGTCTATGAACACCCGGATTCCAATGCTTACATATCCGCTCGACATGATGCCAATACGGGCTTGTTGAGCCCTGGTCCAGTGATCCAGGGAATGGACTTCTTCGTCTTAGGCGACCGGACCGCCTTCGACACAGATCAGCACCTATACCACTGTGTCGGAATGGCCGGTGGTAGCATGCGTTTGTACTCCATCGAGGTAATGACGGGATCGGTGATCCATGATGTCCCGCTTCAGGACAACATCGTCGGGCTGGTATACGACCCTATCGATCAACTCTTGTACGGCGTGAGGGTGATCGGGAACAGCTATGATCTGATCTCCGTTGACCCTGCCATCGGCCAGGTGGATCCCGTCGGGATCCTTCCGGGGATCACGGCCTATTCGGCCGGGACCTTCACCTTGGACCCTGTGGCACGGCAGTTCGTGTTCGTTGCTTTGAGCAGTGGCGATCTCCAGCTACGCCGATATCGCCTCCAGGATGCGTCGTTGGTGTCCAGCAGCTTGTTCCCGGATGCCTTGATCGGCTATCGCTACTACTGCGGCGATTCAGCCATTTACGCGGTTTGGGAGAACGGGACCTCGTATTCCTTGGAGCGTATCGACGAGACCGACACGCATACGACCGTGGCGAACCTGGTGGGGGTGGTACCGGGCTTTGTTGCTGAGTCCGCAAGCATCTCTGGGGACGGGGTGTATACCTTCCGGGGATTCGATGCGAACAACAATTTCGCACTGATCAGTGTGGCTGTGAGCGATGGCAGCGTACTGACAATAGTCCCTACCAGTGATAATGCCACTGGTTTTGAGGAGGACGGGAGCTGTGGGTCGGCGTCGACCTCCATCGAGGATACCACGCACGTTGGTGTACTGCGCGTAGGCCCGAACCCGACCGAAGGGCCAGTACTCGTCAGGCTGCCCGAGCGACCTCAGCAGGTGAACGTTCACAATACACTGGGCCAGCAGATCCGTGACATCCGACCGGAATACCTCGAAAGCGGACTGTTGCTGGACTTCGGCTCGTTGCCGGCCGGTATTTATGCCATCGAGGCCAGATCCCGCGAGGGTCGGATCATGCGCGCCAAGGTGGTCCGCCAGTGAGGCACCACGCACCTCACTGCTTCCGCATGTCCAGCTTGTAGAAGTGGAAGTCCGGACTGTGCTGGTCGATGGTGAACCCGATCACGCGATGGTCGGTATCGAACTCAAATGTGACGTAGCCCGGCTCCAGAAAGGGATCCGCATTGTCCCACATCCATGTATCGTAGTGCCAGTGGGTCAGGGGGCCGGTCAGTAGCTCCTTGGCAGGAAGGAAGGTCAACTGCGATCGACCGTCTTTCGTTACGATGACCGCATCGCCGTAAACCTTGTCCGAGTACGTGCCCCTCAACGAGTCAAGCGGAACACTGGGCTTGGTCTTTGCCTGTCGTGCAGCAACGCGGTCCGCCCTGCGCTTGGCTTCACGCTCGTCCCGCTTGACCAGACGCGGCAGGAGGTCCCCGACCGGATCGGCGGTCCCGTCGCCCAAGTAGAGGTCCAGGATCTTCTGCGTGATGGCAAAAACGCAGTAGCTCTCCCCGTTCCCCAGGCAGATCACGGCCAGATCCCTATCCGGGACCACGGCATGGTTCAGGATGAAGCCCGGCATGCCACCGCTGTGTGTGATCACCGTATTCCCCTTGAACTCCTCCACGAACCAACCCAGGGCCGCACCATCGCGACGACCGCCCATGGCCAGGTGGATGGACGTGATGGTCCGATAGCTCTCCTCGGAAAGGAAGCGTTGCTCACCCAGCTTGCCTTCATTCGCCCACATGGCATCCCATTTGGCCATGTCCGTCACGCAGCTGTTGATCCCGGTGGCCCCATCGGCACCTTCGAGGCTCTGGTAGGGCATGCTCACCTGTTCGGCCTGGGGGTCCTGGTCCTTCCGCACATGGGGCATGGCCACATTCCCCAATGCGGGCACGGTGCTGGTCTGGACCGTGGTCCTGGACATGCCGAGCGGCGTAAGGATGCGCTCGGTGACGAACTGGTCCCAGGTGCGGCCGCTCACCTCCTTGATCAGTTGTGCCGCAGCGATGAACATCAGGTTGCTGTACCCGAACTGATCGCGGAACTCGTAGGTGAACGGTTCCGCTGCATGCCGATCCAGGATCTCACGCTGATCCAGATCGGTGCCGTACCACAAGAGGTCACCATCGAAGGTGATCCATCCGCTGCGGTGGCACAGCAGGTCCTTCACCATCATATGCTCCGTGACATACGGATCCGGCGTCCGGAACCAGGGCATGTGGTCCACGACGCGATCCTCCCAGGCCAACTTCCCATCATCCACCAGGAGCCCGACCGCGCAGGCCGTGAACGCCTTGCTGATACTGGCCATGAAGAAGATGGAGTTCGCGTCCACGCCGGCCTCCTTGGCCACGTCCAGTTTCCCAAAGCCCTTGCTCCAGACCAACTGACCGTTCTGCACAATGCCCACGGCCAATCCGGGCTGATCGAATTTCTGCACGGCATCGGCGATGTATGCATCGAGCGCCTGGAGGTCCGCATCGGCCTGCGCGAAGGCGTGAGCGCCGAACACCAGCGCGAACGAAAGTGATAGAAGAGGGCGGAACGACTTCATCCGCCAAGTTTACGGATCCAGCGCGGCGTTACATCCCAGGGCCACCGCCGTGTTCTTCTTCGACCTTCCGTGCGCCTTTCAACTCAGTGCTTTCCGTGACGCCATCGATCACTTCGATGTGGATGCCATCGCTCAGCCCGGTACGTATGTACGTCTTCGTCCACTCCTCTCCGTTCTTCACATCCACGAACGCGCTGTCGCCGTCCTTGTTGAAGGATACCACGCTCTCCGGAACGGAAAGCACGCTGTCCTTTTCCTGCAGCACGATGTCGGCATTGGCGCTGTATCCGGCCCGCAGTTGCTGCCCTTCCTTCAGCTTGACCGCCGCGCGGATCTTGAACTGGATGGCGCCTTCCACCTCGACGCCTTTGGGTGCGATGTACTCCAGTTCGGCATCCCAGGTGGCGTCCTCGATGGCGCCGATGGTGAGGACGATCGGCATGCCCAGTTGCACCTTGCCCACTTCACTTTCATCCAGGTCGCCTTCGAAGATCAAGTCGTTCATGTCGGCCACGGAAGCAATGGTGGT
>JAGQVN010000132.1 GCA_020437905.1 Flavobacteriales bacterium | reverse complement strand
TCTCCCCCCGGACATCAGCGACATCCATGGGAAGGTGACCGGTGGTGTGCATGTGGGTGGCAGCCTGCTGCGACCGCGCATCGAAGGCAAGGCATTCCTGGACCGGGCCGGACTGCGCATCGACTACCTGAACACAGCGTATTCCTTCACGCATGAAGTGAACATCATGCCGGACATGTTCACCATCGATCTGGTGGAACTGGAGGATGAAGAAGGGAACAAGGCGATCGCTGTGGGGACCATCATCCATGATCATTTCGCCGACTGGAACTATGATGTCGCCCTTGACATGCAGGATATGCTCGTGCTGCACACGGATGGCACCAAGGGCGAACCGTTCTATGGCACAGCATATGCCACCGGTTCCGTGAGCGTTAGCGGTTATGAGTCGAACCTGGCGGTGGCCTTCGATGGGAAACCCGGTAAAGGCACCTTGATCGCACTTCCACTGGGTGCCAGCACGGAGGTATCCGCCGTGGACTTTGTCACCTTCCGGTCGGGTGATGCACTGCTCGATACCGTGGAAAGGGAGGTGGACCTGACAGGAATTCGACTGGACCTCAATGTGGATGTGACCCGTGACGCTCGCTTCGAACTGATCTTCGATCCCACGGTGGGTGACATCCTATCAGGTACCGCGGAGGGTCATGTTGAGTTGAGCGTTACCCCGGCAGGTGATCTGGGCATGCAGGGAGACCTGGAGATCGTCGATGGCTCCTACCTGTTCACGCTGCGGAACGTTCTGAGCAAGCGGTTCGACGTGGAGCCGGGAGGCAGCATTTCCTGGTTCGGTGACCCGTACGACGCCCAGCTGGCCCTTGATGCGGTCTACAAGGTGCGTGCGTCGCTCTATGACATCCTTCCCGCGGAACGCAGTGAAGCATACACAAGGAGGGTCCCGGTCGATGTGATCATGAAGCTCCGCGAGCGCCTGAACGATCCGGAGATCGGATTCAACGTGCGTCTTCCGACCGTGGACGAAGGGATCCGGACCCAGGTCAATACGCTGCTCAGCGAACCGGATGAGATGAACCGCCAGGTGTTCTCCCTCATCGTGTTGAACAAGTTCCTGCCGGTGGATCGCTTCGGTGGTCAATCCAGCACAGGCGGCAATGTGGCCAGTACCACAGGGAGTGAAATGCTGAGCAATCAGGTGAGCAACTGGCTCAGCCGCCTCAGCAACGACGTGGACCTCGGGTTCAACTACAGACCGGGCGACAATGTGACCCAGGATGAACTGGAGCTCGCGGTGAGCACCGAGCTGTTCAACGAGCGCCTGTTGATCAGCACGAACGTGGGTGTGCAATACGGTAGCACCACCGGGCAGACCAACAACAACCTGGTCGGTGACTTCCAGGCGGAGTACCGGTTGACGGACGACAACAAACTGCGCTTGAAGGCCTTTAGTCAGGCTAACGACCGGAACCTGAACCAAGCTGACCAGGCGACCACCACCCAGGGCGTAGGGCTCGCATACCGCGAGGAATTCAATGATCTGGGTGAATTGTGGCGCAAGGTGAAAGGGCTCTTCCGCTCCAAACGGGAACGACCGGCAGCTCCGGGGCCATGAAGGTCACCTAGTGTTCGTTCTTCGGTATCCCCAATGTGAGGTCATGCCCAAGTTTCATTCGCTTGGTCCTTAGGTAACCTTCATTGTGTTCGTTGGGCAACACTTCAATGGCCACGTTCTCCACGATCTCCAGGCCGTAACCGATCAAGCCTGTGCGTTTTCGCGGGTTGTTCGTGAGCAGGCGCATCTTCCGCACGCCCAGATCATGCAGGATCTGGGCCCCGACCCCATAATCCCGCGCGTCCATGTCAAAACCGAGCATCAGGTTGGCCTCGACCGTATCGTACCCTTCCTCCTGAAGCTTGTACGCCTTCAGCTTGTTCACTAATCCGATCCCTCGTCCTTCCTGTTGCATGTACACAAGCACACCTTTGCCAGCACGGTCGATCTGCTCCAAGGCAGCATGGAGTTGAGGACCGCAATCGCACCGGTACGATCCGAAAATATCTCCGGTAACGCACGATGAGTGTACCCGTACCATCACCGGTTCGCCGGGTTCCCATTCGCCGCGCACCAACGCCAGGTGTTCCTCACCGGTGGTGGTCTGTCGGTATGCGATCAGGTCGAACATGCCGTGTTCGGTAGGCAGCTTCACCGTGACCTGGCGTTCGATGAGCCGTTCGGTGCGCATCCGATAGGCCACCAAGGATTCGATGGATACCAACTTCAAGCCGTGCTGATCGGCGATCCTTCGCAACTCCGGAAGCCGGGCCATGGTCCCATCATCGTTCATGATCTCGACGATGATCCCGGCCGGCTCGAACCCGGCGGCCCTTGCCAGATCGACGGCCGCCTCCGTATGGCCTGTTCGACGCAACACACCACCTTCCTTGGCCTTCAGAGGAAAGATGTGTCCGGGACGGGCCAGGTCTTCCGGTCGAAGGTCGGGATCGATGAGGGCAAGAACGGTCTGCGAGCGATCGCCCGCGGAGATCCCAGTGGTCGTCCCCCGTCCTTTTACATCCACAGAGACCGTGAAAGGCGTGGTATGCAATGCGGTATTGTCCTGCACCATGAGGTCCAGGCCAAGTGATTCGCACCTTTTCTCGGTCAGTGGAGCACAGATCAATCCACGACCGTACTTCGCCATGAAATTGATGACCTCGGGACTTGCATTGCGTGCAGCGGTCACAAAGTCCCCTTCGTTCTCACGGTCCTCATCATCCACAACAATGACCACCTTGCCGTTGCGGATGTCCTCAATGGCTTCCTCGATGGGATCCAGTTCGATGTTCATCTTGCGATCGATGGTGCTTTCCGGCTTGGGCTTCAAGCCGTTCATCGGACAAAGTTAACCCATGGAAAGAGGGCTTCTCGTCAGCGTGACCCGTTCGTTCTGCCGTATCAAACGGTCGATCGCGGCTGCCGATCGCTGCCAATCGAACCGGGCCTGCACGAACGAATAGCCATTGCTGGCGATGCGCTCACGCTCCTGTTCGTCGCTGAGCAGATGCAGGATATGGCCTGCGTAGTCCTCTGGAACATGACCGATGAGGATCTCGGAACCGCTCTCGGCGCCCACGGCATTGTTGGCCAACTCGGACGTGATGCAGGGTAGGCGCATAGCCATGGCCTCCAGGATCTTGTTCTGAAGGCCTGTGCCGATCTGCATGGGTGCCACGAAGCAGCGGGCACTGGCATACGAATCACGGATGTCCTTCACCCAGCCGGTCACACGGATCAACGGGTCGCGTTCCTGGAGCTCCCTGATCCGTGGGCTGGGATCGACCCCGGAGATCAGTAGCGACGTTCCAGGGCGCTCCCTGCGCACAAGGGGAAGCACCCGGTCCACCAGGAACATGACGCTGTCGATGTTCGGCGGATAGTTCATGTTCCCCGTGAATACAAGATCATAGTGCTTTTCCTGGTCACGTGGTTGAAAGTGTACCGTGTCCACACCGTTGGGGATCACGGCAACTTCATTCCTCATCGGATGATACAGGAACGCCCGATCCTGTTCAGAGATGATGATGCGATTGTCGAACAGGTCGAACATCAGGTTCTCGTATGCGATCAAGCGCCGCGTCTCGGCAGCAAGCAGGGGGCGGAAGATCACGGAGGCGTTCTCGGTGCGCCGCTCCATACCCTTGGACAGGGTATCCATGTAATCCAGTGTCTTCGAGATGCTGTAGTGATCCCTGATGTATTCGGAGGTGCGGACCAACTGGCAGAAGATATGGTCGGGGGCAAAGCGTTCAATGGCACGATCGATCCTGCGCTGTGCTGCACGATGATGAAAGTAGGCGACCTGGAAAGGGAGCCGTGAGAAAATGGCAAGGACCAGCTTCAATACGATGCGCCAGCGTCGTAAACGGATCACGGACAGTTCGTCACAGATCGTTCGGAGATGCTCAAGATGTTCCGGGTCGCTCGGTTGATCGCTCAGGCAGCAGAGGTAAACACGGTGGTCCTTGCTGAGCCTTGCGATCAGGTGATAGGCGCGGAGTTTGTCCCCCTTCTCCAACGGGTAGGGAACGCGCGACAACAGCACGAAGAGTTTCATTGTCTCAGGGTGCTGCGCAGGAAGGTGAGCAGGTCCTTCACGATCCGTTTGTCGCTGTATCGTTGCTCGACCAGTTCCCGTGCCTTGGTCCCGATCCGCACGGCTTCCATGGGATCTCGCAGGATACGGTCCATGTGCTGAAGGAACTCCGTCTGGTTCTTTGCGATCAAAAGGTCCTTGCCGGCGGTGTACTCGATGCCTTCCGCCCCCACCGGCGTGCTGATCACGCATTTACCCATGGCCATGCCTTCAATGATCTTCACCCGCATGCCACCAGCGGAGAACAAGGGAACGAGCATCACATCATGCTTGGCCATGTAGTCCTCGGCGCTCTTGATCCGTCCCTTTATGGTCGCCCCCTCGATCTTGGAACGGATCAGGTCCTTGGGCATCTTGTTCCCAGCCAGATGGAGCTGAGCTCTGGGGTGCTTCTTGACCACTTTCGGCCAAAGCGAGGTCAGCAACCAGCGGATCCCTTCCTCGTTCGGCAGCCAGTCCATGCTTCCCAGATGGAAGAAGTCAGGCACCGGGCCCTTTGCCAGGCTGACCTCATAGTCCTCCGGGATGAGCCCGAACGGAATGGTGGCGATCGGGGTCGGCTTCCCGTGTTCTGCGAACTTCTGAGCATCCGCGGGGCTGATGGCCGCCACGCCATCCACCCGGTCCAGAACAGCCATTTCATAATCCTTCAGTTGCCGGGCCAGGAATCGGCGATACGGGCGCTTCAGGATGTTCTTTTCTCCCGAGGCGATGCGCTCCTGGATGACATGTTCCAGATTGTGTGAGCGCAATATCACCTTCGCCAGGGAATACCTTCGTATCGTGGGTATGTATGGGGTCATGAACAGGCTCTCCAGCAGCACCACGTCGAAGCGGTCGGCGCTCAACAGCTTGATCAGTTCAATGTCCATGTCCGGCGAGAAGAACCGGCTGATGTTGTAATTGTCGGAGGTCACCAGGTCGGTGAACGCATCCACCACGTTCAGCGAGGTGTCCACAAAGACCGAGTTGATCTGTGTCCGTCGGGCGTAGTCCTCCGGGATATCCTTCACCGGGAAGGGATGCTTCGGGGTGTGGATGCACATGACCCGAACATGGTGCCCGGCAGTCAACAGACCACGCGTCAGGTTGTGCATGGCCTTTGTACCCCCGTCCATCGGAGGGTAGGGCGGCTTGTTACATAGTTGCAGGATCCGCATGCCGCGAGGGGGCGAAGAGCTTTCGGAGCTTATCCCAACCGCGATGATACGCATCGCGGTCCAGTATGGGGCTGTCCGTGGCCGCTTTCCAGGTGAGGAAGGCACCCAGCGGCAGGAGCACTGCACTACTGATCCACATGCCCGGCCAGGCCTCCAGCTTTCCAGAGATCACCAGCTTTTCCGCGGAGAAGGAGATCACATGGAAGACCAGGAAGAACAGGATGGCGAAGACGGTCGGCATACCCATTCCACCCTTTCGAATGATCGCGCCCAAAGGGGCACCGATGAACAGGAAGATGATGCATGCGAAGGCCAGCATGATCTTGCGATGCCATTCCACCTTGAAACGGGCCAACAGGCTTGAGCGCTGCCGGTCCTCATCGTGCATGCGCTCCAGGAAACGTACCTGTTCCCTCGCCTTGTTCATGGCTGCGTCGTACAGATCGGCCCGTTGGCTGGGTCCCAGGGTGGCAGGGATGGGCTCCAGCTGCGCACGTGTCCGGAGCCCCTGGGCACTGTCACCCAGGATCCTCAGGCCACGATGCAGGTATTCCCGTTGCTCCGCCCGCCGCGCCGCAGCATGTTCCGTCAAACTGTCAAGCGTGTGGTCCAGCTGCCCGAGGGTGAGCATCTTGTAATGGTCCTGGAACAGCTCTTCATCGGTCCGGTCCAGTCCCAGTCCTGAGAGGTCGAGACGGATCACATCTGTTTCGAAGGTGCCGCGTATCATGGCCATTCCCTTGTCCTTCGGATCGGCGGGGTCCCGCTGATCGTACACATGACCGTCGTGCAGCGTCAGGAGCAGGTAGCGGCCATCCGTGGAACGGCTCATGCTGCCGGATCGGGCACGCACCACGGTGCGGTCGCCATGCAGTGGGTCCCGATGGTCATAGATCAACACATCCGTAAGAGCACCTGTATCCGCGTCCTTCTCCTTGACCCGTATGCTGAAGCCGTCGATGCCATTGTAGAACACTCCAGGCTTCAGGTTCAGCGCCGGTTTCTTCTTTGTAACGTCCCAGAGCAGCGAATGGAATTTCAGGTTGGCCACAGGCAGCACGTTATTGCTGAAGAAGAACGATCCCGCTGCCAGCAGGGTGATCAGCACCATCAGTGGAGCCAGGATCTGCATCAGGTGCAGCCCTGCGGAGCGCATGGGAATGAGCTCCGAGTTCTCTCCGAGGGCTCCGAGCGTCATGATGCTCGACAGCAGGATGCCAAGGGGCAGGGCCAGGGGCACAAAGCTCGCTGTGGCGTAGAGCATCAACTCCGTCAGGGTGTACCACGGGAGCCCCTTGCCCATCAGGTCGTCCACGTACTTCCACAGGAACTGCATGGAGAGGATGAAGAGCACGATGATGAAGGTCATGATCAACGGACCCAGATAGGCCGAAATGACCAGGTAATGCAAGCGCTTGAAGACCCTGCGCACACTGCAAAGCTACGGTACCGCTCAGGCGCCCAAGACCCGTTGCAGCGTGGCGATCTGGGAGCTCCAGAGGTTCCTGCCGCTCTCGACCTCACGCGGCCAGGCGTGATCGGTAACGACCAAGGCGACCTCCTGCGTCATCGCGTCTATCCTGATGCGCAACTCGAAGAATGAACCCGGATCGTCGTCATCCTCCCAGTGGAAACGAATGAGCTCACCCTGCTTCCTGCCAACACAACGCGCCACTTCGGTCTCACCGTCCCATTCAAAGGAGTAATTGTCGTCCTTTACGTTCACATCATCGCAGAACCATTCGGAGAAGCCACTTGGCGTGCTGATCAGGTTGTACAATACTGTCGGCGCCGAGCGGACGAGGAATTCCATGACATAGACCTGTTTCTTCGGTTCGATGCCCATTGGTCCCTTGTACGTCTTGGCTGGATTTGGCGAAGCAGCGTCGACCCTTGTCGCGACCTTTCCGGCCTTGGTCTTGGCACTTTTCGTCACCGTTTTCCCGAGGTTTCCATGCTTCGGACGTGACCCAACCATTCGCGATCCGCTCCCTGTTGTTCCCTTGTTCGCCTTCTTTGTGGCTGCCTCTCCGCTCTTTTTCAGGGGCTTTTTTGGAGCGCTGGTTCTTCCATCCGTACTGCGGGTCCTCCTGGAAGCGCTCTTGGACGCTTTGGGGGTCTTCTTTCCGGTCGCCGCAGCTTTGGAACGCTTTGGGGCGGGGGCTTTCGAGGCCTTGCTGGTCGTCTTCTTGGGGCTCATGGTCCGGCTGGTAAGGTAGATATTTCACCCATCCCACGCCAGCAGGAGGACACATGGACCTATCGGCTTTCTATATTTGCGGCCCTCCGAAAGGAGGAGCGGTCCCAGACCGCGGTCATGGCGCGGTAGCTCAGCTGGTTAGAGCGCAGGATTCATAATCCTGAGGTCGAGAGTTCAAGTCTCTCCCGCGCTACGGTTCAATGGCGCATGCGTGCACCGCACTATTTGCTGCTCGCCGTGATATGGGGTTGTGAGCCTCCGGTCGATGAGCCGGTCACGGACGAGGTCGAGATCGCTGTGAAGGGGGTCTTGGATGCTCAACGGTACGCCTGGAATTCCGGGGACATCAACGGGTTCATGGCGTCCTATGCGAAGGATGTTTGCTTCATTTCGCCTTCCGGCACCACCTGTGGCAGGGAGGAAGTGAAGGAGAATTACAGGCGCAAGTACCCGGACAAGGCGCGGATGGGGCGTCTGGAATTCGATGTATCGGAAGTGCTGGCCCTGGACGCGCAGCATGCATGGTGCACCGGCACATGGACGCTTCATCGGACCGACGATACCCTGACAGGAGGATTCACGCTGCTGTGGGGCATGGAGCAAGGAAAGTGGTCGATCCTCCGGGACCATACCTATTGAGGGAGCCGATACCTTAGTCCGGCATGTCGGCCACCATGACCATTCTTTTCGGTACCGTGATCGTGTCCCTGATCGCCTTCAGGGACCGTCGCTTGTTCGTCGGTATGCTGTTCGAACCCTTTGTGGTGGCTTCCAGGAACCAATGGTACCGCACCGTAAGCCACGCATTCATACACGCTGACCTGCCACATCTCTTCGTGAACATGTTCGTGCTGTACATGTTCGGTCCAAGGGTCGAGACATTCCTTGGCGCGTTGACCGGCATGAACAGTGCGATGATGATGACCAGCTTGTATGTCTCGGCCGCCGTGGTGGCATCGATCCCTGCCTTTCACAAGCATCGTTTCGATCCGAACTATCGCTCGCTCGGGGCCTCGGGTGCGGTGAGTGCGGTGCTCTTTGCGCACATTCTCATGTTCCCGACGAGCCCGGTCTACCTGTTTCTGCTGCCCGTTCCAATACCTTCCATGCTCTTCGGAGCCTTGTACCTCGGGCTGGAATGGTACATGGACAAGCGTGGAGGTGATGGCGTTGCACATGATGCCCATTTCTTTGGAGCGATCTACGGGGTGCTGTTCACCGCCATTGCCGAACCTGGCTTGGTCTTCAGGTTCGGTTCGTTCGAGTCATCGGTGATCGGATGAGGAAGGCCGGTGCCGTATTCCTGGACCGTGATGGGGTCATCAATCGCGAGCGTGGGCAGCATACGTGGAAGCGCGAGGACCTGGAGGTCCTGCCAGGGGTCGGCAAAGGGATCTCGGCATTGCGGGACCTGGGCTATAAGGTCATCGTGATCACGAACCAAAGCGGTATCGGCTTGGGACTGTATGGCCACAAGGATGTGGAGGAACTGCATCGCTATATTCACAGCATGCTCAGCGCGGAAGGTGCAGTGATCGATGACATGTTCTATTGCCCCCATCATCCCTCGTTCGGTAAATGTCTCTGTCGCAAGCCGGGGTCACTGCTGATCGAGCGGGCCATTGGCAAGCATCAGGTCGATGTGTCCCGGTCTGTCATGATCGGTGATCGGGACAGGGATGTGGAGGCAGCAGAAAGGGTGGGCATGCGCGGCATGTTGGTGCGGGCGAACTCTTCGTTGATCGATACGTTGAAGGAAGCTGAACTCATCCGGTGCTGATGCGACAGTGGGTTAATTTCAATGGACAATTGATGCCGGCGGACGAGCCGGTGATCACGCTCGACAACCGGGCGTTCCATTATGGTGATGGACTGTTCGAGAGCATGCGTGTGATCGATGGTCGAACATCCTTCCTCCCCACGCACTGGGCCAGACTGACCGAAGGGTGCAAGGTGCTTCGCATCGATGTTCCAACGGGATTGACACCCGAGACGCTGGAGAAGCAGATCGGTGAACTGGTCGAACGGAACGGCACCCCGAACGCGCGCTGCCGGCTTTCCGTTTTCCGACATGGGGACGGTCACTACCGACCCGGGTCTCACAAGGGTGCATACACGATCGAGCTGTACCCCATGGAGCAACAGTGGTATGCCCTGAACGAACGCGGGCTCACGGTGGATATCTATCCGGAGATCCGGAAGCCTGTCGATCCATTGTCCGTGCACAAGACGATCAACTGTCAGTTGTACATCATGGCGTCGCTGTGGAGCGAGGCGCGAGGTCTGGATGACTGCCTATTGCAGAATGAACGGGGGAACATCATCGAGAACAGCAGCGGAAACCTGTTCATTGTGAGCAATGGCGTCCTGTACACACCGTCTCTGTCCGATGGATGCGTGGGCGGTGTGATGCGTATGCAAATGATCAACCTGGCCCTGCATCACGGGATCAAGGTATATGAGTGTTCATTGAACCCGCAGAACCTCCTGGCTGCGGATGAGCTCTTCTTTACGAATGCTGTTCGGGGGATCCAGTGGGTCTCGACCTACAGGACGAAACGATACACGCACAAGCATTCGGAGCAGTTGAACAAGCTGCTGATCGAGAAGCTGCGAACGAACTGATCGCGGTTTTCGGACCCCGGGATGGGGGCCGATCAATTGTGCCTTGGGTCCTCGGGGAAATTGGCGAGGGGTGCGAAGGCGCTACCCATTGCTTTCAGTGTATTCGACCACAGGTCCTTGTGGTCGTGCCCCATGATCGCCCGCTTGTCTGCAGATGCGATGAGCCAGGAGCGATCATTGATCTCCTGGTCCAACTGCCCTGCGCTCCAACCGGAGTACCCGACGAAGAACCGCACATACTTTGCCAGGTCCGGATCGGTGCGCAGGATGGCACGCAGTTGGTCCGGGTCCCCGCCCAAATGGATGTCCCCAAGGATGGGTGCGCTTCCTTGCAAACGCGATCCGAACGTGTGCAGGTAGAACAGGTCACTGCTCTGCACGGGTCCACCGATACAAACGCTCGTTCGCAAGGGTGGTACGCCTTCCAGCAGGTCGTTGATGGCCATGTCCAAGGAACGGTTGAGCATGAACCCGAAAGCACCATCGGGTCCGTATTCGCAAAGCAATACAACGCTTCTGCGGAAGTATGGGTCCGATAGGAAGGGTTCGGAAACGAGCAACCTTCCTTGCTCGGGTGCGAGCACGTTCTCAGGAAGGAATTCCAAGCGATCGTCGGCCATCATGACCAAAACTACACGGCATGGTACTTTGTTCCTGCATGACACCACGAGGTACGGTCGTCGCGTGCAAGAGCTGGGATCCGATCGGATATCTTCGAAGCCACAATCGCAAGAATATGGGGCAACGTGACCTGTCAGCTCTTCGAAAGGACTACGTACGGTCGGAACTGGATATGGATGCGATCGGTGAGGACCCGTTCGGATTGTTCCATGACTGGTTCAGCGAGGCGGAGAAAGCCGATCTGATCGAACCGCATGCGATGAGCCTGACCACGGTCGGTTCCTTCTCCTTGGCGACGCGGATCGTGCTCCTGCGATCCTTCGACCGGGACGGCTTCGTCTTTTACACGAACTACAACAGTCGGAAGGCGATGGACCTGGAGCGCGACCCGCGTACGGCGCTTTGTTTCTTTTGGCCGGAGCTGGAACGGCAGGTGCGTGTGGAGGGGAAAGCGGAGAAGACCACGGCTTCGGAGTCGGACGCGTACTTCGCCACCCGCCCAAGGGAAAGTCAGATCGGTGCATGGTCAAGCGATCAAAGCCGGCCCGTCGAGAGTCGCGTGCAATTGGATGAGCGTTATCAACGCTGGCAGGATCGGTTCAAGGAAGCGGATCCGATCCCCAGGCCGCTCCATTGGGGAGGATACCGTGTGCGACCTGTGCGCATCGAGTTCTGGCAGGGAAGACCGAATCGCATGCATGACAGGATCGTCTTCGAGCATTTCGGCGAAGCAGGGTGGGAGCGTCTTCGCGTTCAACCTTGATCCCATGGCATGAAAGCAGAAGACCCCGGCGAATTGCCGGGGTCCTTGCTTCTGTGGAAGTGAGGAATTACTTCTTCTTTCTTGCCGTCTTCTTGGCGGCCTTCTTTGGAGCAGCCTTCTTGGCAGCTTTCTTGGCGGCCTTCTTTGGAGCAGCCTTCTTGGCGGCTTTCTTGGCGGCCTTCTTTGGAGCAGCCTTCTTGGCGGCTTTCTTGGCGGCCTTCTTCGGAGCAGCCTTCTTGGCGGCCTTCTTCGGAGCAGCCTTCTTGGCGCTGGCCTTCTTGGCAGCTGCTACGCGCGTCTTGCGCTTGCTCGGGCGGCTCTTGCCTTTGCTGGCTGCAGTGCGCTTGCCCTTCTTCGTTTTCTTGTCACCTTTTCCCATTTTCTCGAGTGTTAGGGTTTGATCCAAAAGTATCCGAGGGCTCGTACGCGCAACCTTTCGTGTTGGTTGCAATTGTCAACGCACGCGTGTTGAGAACAGCGTGCCTTGGCCTTCATGTATTGCGCCGAAAGCTTTGTGCGACGCGGGTTTTCGAGCAACGGTAACTCGTGTGCGCAGGCTTGTAGGAACGCGAACAAGTCGTCAACGTATGATCATCGTTCTCTGCGGAATCGAGCTTCGATCGCATCGGCATCGGGCAACATGGAACGCACCCAGCGCAACTTCAGTGCCTCCTGTTCTGCGTGCGACAACAGGTGCGCATCACCTTGTTGTCGGAGCCTTTCAGTGACCGTGTAAAGGACGATCGCTGCCGATACGGAAAGGTTGTAGCTCTCGGTGAACCCGTACATCGGGATGCGCACGGCACTATCGCACAGATCGATCGCGCGTTCGGAGAGTCCGTGCATTTCCGTTCCGAAGAAGAAGGCGATCGGCTGGTCCAGCGGAATGGTACCAGGGGTGGGAGCGTTCGAATGGGGCGATGTGGCCACCAGGGTCCGACCTTCTTTGCGCAGCCTTTCAACGCATGCGCCCAGCGGATCATCTTCCTGGGCGTAACGATGAACATCGAGCCATTTCTCAGAACCGAGCGAGATCTCCTTGTTCGGTGTGAACGCATTCCTGCTCTCCACAACATGGATATGTTGAACACCGAGCAAGTCACATGTTCGCAGTACTGCGCTCGCGTTCTGAGGATGATGCAGCTCCTCAAGGACGATGGTGACATGAGCGGTCCGCAGTGGCGCGAGCCGCTCGAAGAGTGAGCGTTTGTGCGGTGAGATGAACTCACAAAGTCGCAGGTATCGTTCAGTGTCGTCCATGGCCTGCAAAAGAAAAGGGTCCCTCCCAAAGGAAGGACCCCGTTCTGGATCGATCGGTCCGGCTTACTTCACCTTCTTGGCGAGGTCGGCACCGGCCTTGAACTTCACCACCTTCTTGGCAGCGATCTTGATCTCCTTGCCGGTCTGAGGATTGCGACCCTTGCGAGCAGCACGCTTGGACACCGAGAAGGTGCCGAAGCCGACGAGCGCAACGCGGTCACCCTTCTTCAGACTTTTGGTGGTGTTGTTCAC
>JAGQVN010000011.1 GCA_020437905.1 Flavobacteriales bacterium | reverse complement strand
TGATCATGTCCGTGTAGTCGTCCTGCTCTCCGGACGTATAGTCCGACGAGTCGTTGTAGGTATACTTCTGACCGATGTACCCCAGATCACTGTTGCCCGAGAAGGTGATACCGTTCCGCATCCACGGACGGTAGCCGTTCTGCTGTGCGTAGTTGCTCACGCTGTTGTCCGTGCTATCGGCCAGATGCAACCTGCTGAAAATGCCGGAAGGGGTATAGGAAGGGTTGAAGAGTCGCGGCTGGTTGCTGACCCCCAGGAACCCGTTCTGCGGGATGCCCGAGAAGCCGTTGATCGTCGCCGATCGGGTCTGCCAGAGCTGCATCCGTTGGAGGGTGTCGGTGTACCACTGGATCGGTTGATTGTTGTTGTGCATCACCTTCAACGGGTATGGGCTAGTGCCATCGCAGCCGACATATGAGCTGGGTGGAATGATGTAATTATCCGATTCCGTCACTTGTGCGGCAACGGTGTGCATGGTGCAAGCCAGGATCAGGCTCACACCCCAAATGGAACTTCTTGCTTTCATGGTCTTTCAACTTCTTGTTCGAACCGAAAGACCGGATCCTTGCTACTCGATCAACACGAATTTCATCGAACGACGATCCGCCTCCTCCACGATCACCACCACGTAGCACCCCCTGCTCCAATCCCCGACTTCCAGCGTGAGCGTTCCACCAAGTGAAGAACCCCTCCACCGGGAGCGGCCGAGGGCATCATAGATGGTCACCTTTGCATTGGGTCGCACACCCATCAGGAGCAGCGCATCGGTGGCGGGGTTCGGGTAAAGCCTCACGTCATTTCCCACATGTCCTTGCACACCCTGCGCCATTGGGCAACCTTCCGGGTCCGTGGAGAGACAGACCCGATCCACATAGGTATAGGCTCGATACAAGTAGGCCGTCGAGTCCTGAGTGATGATCGTATCCGCTTCCGCATGGAGATTGTCGAAGTGGTTGCCAAGCACCAGATACCGATACGCGCTATCAGCCACGAAAGAACCGCTCACGAGCAGCCACGAAGCCGTATCGCTCATAACGGTCGGGGTGTAGACTTGGGCGTAATTCCGTAGCGGTAGGGAGGTCATCCAGTTCTCCCATTCCACAGCATCTATCGTGAAAAGTCCACCGAAATGGCTCGATGCCATCATGGGCCATTCCGAACCGCCTGCGGCAGCATTGATATAGAAGCTCAGGTAGTAGGTGGTACCCACCGTCAACGGATCGGCCAATTCGGTGCCGATCATCTCATGCCACAAGCTGCTGTTGTGGAAATAGGTCAACATGCCTGAATACGCATCGCCATCTTCAGGCTCCTGCCAGCCGCCAAAGTTCAGAGGCACACCACAAAAATTGCCGTACTGTTGACAACGGTTGAAGTAGTCGGGCGATGAATTCACCTTGAACCAGCCCAAAGGCCGCTGTCCAGGTCCGAAGCCCTGATAGGGCGACTGCGGACATGAATCCACCAACTCAAAGCCGGGGTTGAAGATCAGGTTCTGCGCGGTGCAATACGAGACGGCAACAAGCCCCAGGCAGCCTAACAAAATGCCAAGCCGGCCGCAGGGCCACCTGAAGTTCATTGCGGAAGAGGTCATCGTTCGTTGTTCGTGTTGACCGGTAGCCAAGGTCCGGTCCTCGCCTTCTGGTGATACGGGTTGTCCGTGGCATCGGCTGTTCCACGTGCCCGCTTGGAGAGGAGACCGTCCAAGAGCGGCGGACGCTGCCCGGCGCTGCCGGGGAGTCGTCCTACCTTTGCCTAGCTCGTGTTCATGTTCCTATGCCTTAGGGGGTGAATGTTGAGCGACCGGCCCCCGGCGTCGCAAGCGCTGGGGGCTATTTTTGAAAAGGAGAATGCGCTTGTATTGGTGTATGCGTCCACG
>JAGQVN010000131.1 GCA_020437905.1 Flavobacteriales bacterium | reverse complement strand
CTGCTCACGGAGATCGGTGAGAACGTGGTGGTGATCCTGAGCACGCATATCGTGCAGGACGTGCAGGAGCTATGCCGCAACATGGCCATCATCCATCACGGTAAATTGCTGTTCGCTGGTGCACCGAACGACGCGCTGAAGAGCATCGATGGACGCGTTTGGGAGAAGAGCATCACCAAGGACGAACTGGCCGCGCACAGTGCTGCCCATCACATCATCAGCAACAAGCTGGTGGCAGGTCGGCCGGTGATCCATGTGCTGGCGGACGTCACGCCGGGCGATGGGTTCCAACAAGCCGCACCGACGCTGGAGGATGTGTTCTTCAGCACCATCTCAGCAGCAACACCGGCCCACGCATGATCGCCCGCATCGCCCTGTTCGAGCTGCGCTATTGGCTGCGCCAGCCCATGGTGTACATCTTCTTCCTGCTCCTCGCCTTTCTATGCGGCGCTGCGGTCGCCGTGGATAACATCCAGATAGGTGGCAGCATCGGCAGCGTGTATCGCAACGCCCCGGAAGTGATCTACAATTTCCACGGGCTGATGTCCTTTCTTGGCCTGCTCATGGTGACGGCCTTCGTGAACGGAAGTGCCATCCGCGACTTCCAGTACAACACGGCCCAGATAGCTTTCAGCACCCCGCTCACCAAGGGTCAGTACCTCATCGGAAAGTTCATCGGCAGCACCTTGGTGGCGCTTGTTCCCATGCTCGGCATCAGCATCGGCATCATTGTGGGTAGTTGGTGGCCGACCATCGATCCGGAACGGCTCGGTCCCACCCTCCTGGCTCCGCACTTATCGGCCTTCCTGATGCTCATGTTGCCCAACGTGCTGTTCATCTCTGCCGTGATATTCGCGGTGGGTGTCCTCGCACGAAGCACGATCGCCTCGTTCATCAGTGCCATCATACTGATGGTCGGTTACCTGATCGCGCAAAGCTTGATGAGCGGACTGGACAACGAAATGACAGGCGCGCTGCTAGACCCCTTCGGACTGAACGCGCTGGACCAGGTGACCAAGTACTGGACCGTAAGCGAGAAGAACACGCTGTTGCTGCCTAACAGCGGGGTGCTACTGTGGAACCGTTTGCTATGGGTCGGTATTTCCGTGCTCGTCTTCCTATTCGGCTTCCTTCGATTCAGCTTCCATGATCGGAGGAAGAAAGGGGTGGTGAGCAACGAAGACGGACCTGCCCTGGCAGTAACGGCAGCTGCGCTTCCAAATGTCGAACGCAGGTTCGGTGCCAAGGCGAACTGGAAGCAATTCCTGCACGCCGTGCGCATGGACCTGAAGGCGATCGTCACTGGACCGGTCTTCATCATCGTGATGACGCTCGGTGTAGCGCAACTGATCAGCTCACTGTCCTTCGTCACCGAGCTCTATGACAACGTGACCTATCCGGTTACCTACAACGTGGTGGACCTGATACAGGGCTCGCTCTTCCTCTACGTGATCATCATCGTGACCTTTTACAGTGGCTACCTGGTATGGAAGGACCGTGAAGCGGGCATGAACGACATTGCCGATGCGCTTCCCACCCAAAGCTGGCTGGGACTGGCGGCCAAGTTCGCGACCATGATGGCCTTGCTGCTCATCGTCCTGTTGCTGTCGGTGGCCGCCGGCATCATCACTCAAACCTTGAACGGATACACGTACTTCGAGCTACCGGTCTACCTCTGGTACTTCATCGTGCCCGCATTGACCTCATTCGGCTTTCTGGTGATGCTGGCCATGTGCGTCCACACGCTGGTGAACAACAAGTACTTCGGCTACTTCGCCTTCATCCTGGTGGTGGTGTTGAACCTCTTCCTGTGGAGCGGCATTGATGTGGAGAGCAATCTGGTACAACTGAACGGCTCACCTGGCCTGCGCTATTCGGATATGAGCCGTTTCGGTCCCTTTGTGAAGGCCTGGGTATTCTTCAAAACGTATTGGTGGGCCTTCGGAGCCATCCTGATGTTCGTGGCTTTCCTGTTCCTCGTGCGGGGTCGCGAGAGCGGCATGCGTTGGCGCCTGCATGCGGCAGGAGCCCGACTGCGCAGGAACGTCGTGCTCGCATCAGCCCTGCTTGTTTGCTGGGTGGCGCTCGGAGCATGGGGCTACTACAACACGAAGGTCCTGAACACCTACAAGAGCGGGGACGAGATCGAGGAGCTGCTGGTGCGCTACGAGAAGGAGTTGAAACGCTATGAGGGTATCCCTCAACCACATTACACCGACCTGGAATACGCCATTGAGATCGACCCCTATCAGCGTCGCCTGAACTACGAGGTCACGGCGACCACCCGGAATGTGGACCAGGTCCCCATCGATTCGGTCCACCTGAACCTGCCAAGCACCGTGGACCTGGAGATCGAACTGCCGGGCGCGGAACTGGTGTATAGCGACGAGGACCTGAACTACCGCATCTATAGACTGGCCGTTCCATTGATGCCCGGTGCGGAGTTGAATTTCATGGTCAAGGGGAACTACATCGCCAAGGGCTTCGAGAACTCGGTGAGCTTCCGGCAACTGGTGAACAATGGCACCTTCTTCAACAACATGGACCTGATCCCTTCGATCGGGTACAGCAGTAATGGGGAGCTGAGCGACCGCAACGACCGCCGCAAGCACGGGCTGCCTGCGAAGGAGCCCATGGCTCCGCTGAGCGACGAGCCCGCTGATCGCATGCATACCTATCTGATGCACCACAGCGACTGGGTCAATGTGCGCACCACGATCAGTACGGCCGAGGACCAGATCGCCGTCGCCCCCGGATCACTGAAGAAGGAATGGACCGCCGAAGGCAGGCGCTACTTCCAGTACGAGCTGGATCATCCGAGCATGAACTTCTATTCCTTCCTGAGCGCGCGCTACGAGGTGGCCCGGGAGACCTGGACCCCGCCGGGTGGCGGGCAAGCGATCGACGTGGAAGTGTACTATCACAAGCCGCACGCCGTGAACGTTCCGCGCATGTTGAACAGCACGAAGCAGGCCTTGACCTATTACACCGAACACTTCGGTCCCTATCGGCACAAGCAGGTCCGCATCCTGGAATTCCCGCGGTATTTCAGCTTCGCCCAGGCCTTCCCGGGCACCATGCCTTACAGCGAGAGCATCGGCTTCATCACGGACCTGACCGCCGAGGAGGACATCGACATGGTCTTCTATGTGGTGGCGCACGAAATGGGCCACCAGTATTGGGCGCACCAGGTGATCGGCGCGGATATGCAGGGGGCCACCTTGTTAAGCGAGAGCATGGCGCAGTACAGCGCGCTCATGGTGATGGAACAGGAGTACGGTCGCGAACACATGCGGAAATTCCTGAAGCTGGAAAGCGACAAGTACCAGCGCGCACGTGGCGGCGAGACCCAACGCGAGCAGCCGCTGTTACAGGTCGAGAACCAGGGCTACATCCATTACAACAAGGGCAGCGTGGTGCTTTATGGCCTGCGTGAGTTCCTGGGTGAGGACAC
Organism: Flavobacteriales bacterium; assembly: GCA_020437905.1. Lineage (GTDB taxonomy): Bacteria > Bacteroidota > Bacteroidia > Flavobacteriales_F > PHOS-HE28 > PHOS-HE28. The sequence continues at coordinate 3,597 of JAGQVN010000131.1, read as the reverse complement.
GCTGAACAAGGCCTTCCGTGCGCTTGTGGATTCGTTCGCCTACGAGGCTCCACCCTACCCTACGGCGCTCGACCTGTACCGCGAGGTGGAGCAGGTGACACCCGACAGCCTGACCTACCTCCTGGAAGATCACTTCAAGTACATCACGCTTTACAACAACCGCATGCTCTCCGCTACCGCGAAGCAGGCCAACGACGGCATGTACGAGGTGACCATGACCTTCACCTGCGAGAAGAACCATGCCGACAGCCTGGGTCGCGAAACGGCCATCCCCATGAACGACTGGATCGATATCGGACTGCTGGCGGAGGCCGAGGACGACAAAGAGGAAGGGGCTATCCTGATACAGCAGCGAATGAAGCTGAAGAGCGGGGAGAACACCATGACCATGCGCTGCAAGGAGCTACCTGCCAAGGCGATGATCGATCCGATGCACCTATTCTTTGATCGTGTGCCGGACGATAACGGCAAGGCCGTGGAGCAATGACAGGTGCAGCAGCCTCGATCGGCTGTGCACCTTTCACCCAACTGAGAATGGTAAGCGCTCCAGCACCCTATCGATGAGCTTGATCCGCCTGTCGATCCGCCACGCTACGTTGAAGCGCACGTTGCCCACGTTCCATTGAAAGCTCTCGTCGGTCCCGATGGAATAGTTCACGTTCTCCAAGTTGTAGGTGAGCGCCACGGTGAACCTGCTTCCGTTATACCCCAGCGCAGACCTGCCCTGTCCATGGAACCCTGCGCTCACCTGCCGTTCGGTCGCTTCCACACCTCCAGGGAGGGACACCGTCGTGCGGTATGTGCTCAGGCCGACGCCAACGACATACGACAAGGTGATGAACACATGCCTGGCGATCACGAAGGTGTGCGCGTAGCCACCCATCGGCCCGGCATCCACGAAGTCGCCACGGCGGATGTACAGCGAGCTGTCGTACAAGGCGCTCAGCGCAGCAGGTACCAAGGACGAATCCGCACGGATGGTGTAATAGGTGGCATAGCCCCCGGCCAGGAACGAACCGGCGCTCCTGCGTTGCCAGGAATCCTGGTTGAAGGCCGCACGGTAGCTGAAGCGATCGTTGTTGAAGATGTACAGGGTGCTGAGGCCGATGTTCGACTGGACCACATCGCTGCGGTACGGAAGCACCGATGGCACCTCCCAGCCCAATAGTGCCTTATCGATCCCGTCGATGTAGTAGCCCCGGTAGCGCTGGAAGAACAGGTTGGTGGCCAGGGTCTTGGCGAAGAGGTTGCCTTGTGCGTCGAAGTAGTTGGTGGTGCCCTTCACGGCATCGTCCTTGTTCAGGAAACCGAAGCCGAATCCCAGGTTCAAGGTCAACGCCCGGTAGGATGCGCCCACTCCGAGGTTCACCTGATTATTGGGCTGATAGGTCAGCGTATTGCCTCCGTCCGCACCCGTCGATCGATCCGAGATGGAGAAGGAATTGAACTTGGTGCTGTTGTAGATCCGCATGGTGATCATGTGCGTATGGTCCACCACCCGCTCCGGGTCGAAGCCTGCGTTCAGCAGGGTATCGGCAGGTTCCGGCTCCTGAGCATGAAGTTGCCTGGGCATGCTCCAATGAACCAACAGCAGGAGGCCCGGGAAGAGGTTCGAGCGGAGGAGGGAACGGAACGCCCGGCTCATTCTTCGAAGCCGTCCGCATCGCGATCGGCATGCAGGGCATAGGACAGACCGAATTGGAACAACATGGTCAGATCCGTGACGCGTACGGTGACCTGTTCGCTTTCCTGATACTCGCTGATCGGTGTGAAGCTCTGGAAGCCGATGTACTCCAATGCGGGACGGAATCGACCCATCTCATAGCCAACGCCTGCACCGAAGCGCAAGCCCCAGATCGGTGCGTTCATCTGTCCGCTGCGATCAAGCTCTTCAAACGCGCCTTCGGTGATCATGGGAAAGTCCACGCGAGGGCCGACCACCAGGTAAGGGACCACCCGGTCGATCTGGATCCGTCCCTGCACCGATACGGCAAGGGACAGGTTGCGGATCACCCAATCCTCCGTCACGCTCATCCCCGTCAGGTTCCCGTTCTCGTCCGTTCCTGGCAGGGTGACCCTGCTCCCCTTGCTGAACCAGGTGACCTCCGGCATCACCCTGAAGTTCGGGTGCTGCAGGAGCTCCAGGTTGAGCGACCCGGTGAAACAGTTGAACGGCGCCCGTTCGATCCGTTCCACCAACAGGCTCGAATAGTTCCAATCGATGGTGGATGTGGACATGCCGGCACGCATGCCGATACGATCGAAGAACTGTGCTTGCGCGGCACCGGACAGGGCCAAGAGCAGGAGAGCGAAAGCGACGCGACGGTGCATGGGACGAAGCTAGGACATCACGGGGTCCAGCGCTTAGCTTTGGAAACATGCCCATGCCGTTATCCATCCGCATGCTGGTCCTGTTCGCGCTGATGGGGGCGACCGAGATGCGGGCTCAGGCACCGGATGCCCTGTACGCTGTTTCTAACCCTTTGGCAGGTGTGTTCGAGTTCGTGGAGTTCGACCTGGGCAGCGGAAATGTGGCTGTGTTCCAAGGCGTCCCGATCAGCTCCATCTCCAGCGCGGCCAGTGCGTGCATTGATGTCGGACAAGGCTTGTACCACTTCTGTACCGGGAACGATCTGTATTCGTTCGACGCCAACAATGTGCTGCCTGCTAGCGTCAACATTTTACCCATCTGGCCTGGGGCGGAATTCACAGCCATGGAGCATGACCCGTGCAGCGGGCAGCTCATCGGGATCCTGAACGACCCTCCCAACTTGGTGGATCTGGTCGCCTATGACCTGAATACGAACCAGTTCAACACGATCCTGGCATTACCCACCACGATGTACTTCCTAGGTGGAGCCCAGGCTGCCTTCGACCCGGTCGCTCGCCTCTACCTCCTACAGACCGCTGCCGGTTTCCTGGGGGTGAACGTGGACAGTGGCACGGTGGTCTACGATACACCCATCTCGGTCCCGGCCGGGCTCATCGGTTTCGGTCACCTAGCTTATGACTGTACCGATCAGCGCTTGCTCGGGACCGCCGTTGGGGACGGTGTGGAAGGGAATTATGGGAAGTTTCTGTGCGAGCTTGACCCGATGACCGGCATGGTCAGTGTGGTCTCCACATCGCCCAGTCCTGAAGGGGTCTGGAAACCGATGCTCGGCAGCTCGACGATCGACCTGGGCACGGACCTGTTCTACTGGTCGGGCGTGGACGATCTGATCCTGGGCGCGCAGACCGGTAATGGAAGCATGGTATACAACACGACGGCCACGGCCGGCGACCTGAACCTGATCGAGCATTTCTCCGGTTGCGCTTGTGGGTTGGCCACTGTTGTCCCCGGGCAGTTGGCCTCACCTCTGGATCTCTGGCCCACTTTGGCCGCGGACCGGATCGCCGTGCAGGGCCTGATCCCGGGTGAGGCGCTGAACATACTGGATGTGCGCGGTCGTATCATCCGGACACTTCGTGCTACGGGCGAGCGAATGGAGATCGACCTCGCCTGGCTGGCACCGGGGAGCTATTTCTTTGGGAACGGCCGATCGCTGCATCGCTTTTCGGTGGTCCGTTGAGCGGCCCCGCCCCTTTGTGACCACT
>JAGQVN010000010.1 GCA_020437905.1 Flavobacteriales bacterium | reverse complement strand
CTATGGAGCCAGGTTCAGGTCGGAGTACCATCATGCTTTCGGTTTGTCGCATGGCTCGCGGAGGGGTACGGATGTCCTTTTCATCCGGCTCGAGCGCAACGGTGTGAAAGGCTTCGGTGAAGTGGCACTGCCGCCGTATCTGTCCGAAAACATCGAGGACGCTTGGCAGGTCTTGCGCGGCACAGAGGTGCGGGAAGCGCTGACACAAGGGGCTGGTCCACCGGATCTGGTCGCATATCCGGCGACCCGTGCGGCGTTGAGCATGGCCTGGGTCGATCTGCATGCCCGCGAGCAAGGGGTCAGCCTGCATCGGGCGCTGGACCTGCCGCCACCGGAAGGCGCCAAGGCCATGATGACCATAGCCGGATGTGCGTTGGAGGAGTTGCCTGAGCGGGTAAAGGCATTGCATCAGGAGGCCGCTGTGATCAAGCTGAAACTGACCGGAACGGACGACGTTGAGCGGGTGCGCACCGTTCTTGCGATGGATGCGAGGCCCGTTTTCCTGGATGTGAATCAGGGCTGGCGGTCGATCGATCAGGCCTTGGAGCTGTTCCGCGCGGTCGGAACGGAACGGGTCGTGGGACTGGAACAGCCATTCCCGGCATCAGCATGGACGCTTCACGAGGAGTTGAAGCGGGAGACGTCCACGGTTCCGTTGTTCGCCGATGAAAGCTTTCAAGGGCTTGGTGATCTGGACCAGGTTTGCCGGGCTTTCGATGGCGTGAACATCAAGCTGGCGAAATGCGGCGGTATCGACCGGGCAATGGAAATAGCCCGTAACGCGAACGGACGGGATTTACGGGTCATGCTGGGATCCATGAGCGAAGGTGCGCTGGGTTGCGCGGCTGCTTGGCAATTGTCCGGCCTTGCCGATCTCTGCGATCTGGATGGTCCGTGGTTGATCCGCAATGATCCCTTCCAAGGGTTTCGGATGGTGGGCGGTGTGTATGAGGTGGACGACGGACCCGGACTGAACGTATCGACCGTTCACGAGCTGAACTGGGCACTTTTGGCGCATAATTAATATTATGTTAACTTGCGTAAAGCGCAGGACATCAACCCGTTAAGTTCAGTCCATCCACCCCGCTACGCTTCAACGCTGCGCCGGACAACGAAGCCAAACCCTACTTTCGCGCTCCGCCATGTTCAAGCCGCTTGCTCGCCGATCCATCCGATGGCTCACCACCCATCTGAATATCCGTGGCCGGCACAAGCTCGCTGACAGGATCGGCGCGTACGTGGCCCCTGACGCTCCGGAGATCATCGCCATCAACGGTATCCGCATCGAGCTGGACCACCGCATCATGGGCCACCGCATGATGTACTATGGCTTGTACGAGGAACACAACATGAACTTCCTCCGCGGTTATCTCAAGCCAGGCATGACGGTGTTCGACCCCGGTGCCAACATGGGTTATTTCGCGGCGGTATGCCTGGGTCTGGTCGGTCCGCAAGGTCATGTCTGGTCCTTTGAACCCTCGCCGACCTGCCTCGATCGCCTGGGCAGGAACAACCGGATCGGGGCCATCCCGGGCTGGTCCCTGCATCCATTGGCGCTTACCGACCACACCGGGACCCATACGTTCTACGACACGCCGCGGGTCACCACCAAAGGGTTCGCCTGCCTGGAAGGCACCTATGATCCGGTGGATAAAGTGGCTACCGAGGTGCAGGTGACCACGGTGGACGCTTTCTGCGAAGAGCACGGTATTGCGCGCATCGACTTCCTGAAACTGGATATCGAGGGATCTGAACTGCCGGCTCTGAAGGGCGCCCAGGGTATGATAGCGAAGCGTGCAGTCCCGGTCATCATGGTCGAGGTTTCCCTCTTCGACCATACCCGTGAGCTAACGGCGGAGATCGACAAGATGCTCCGTTCGGCCGGATACACCTCGTTCCGGGTGGCGCGCGATGGCTCCCTCCATCCGATCGATGTCATGGGCCACAAGCAGTTGCGCGAGGACGTGATGTGGGTCCTTGGCGAAGGTTGAAGCTTTTCCTACTGAGATCTTGGGAACAGCGGGGAGTTCACCGCAAAGACGTACAGAGCGCTGATCGATCGGCTGCGCATCACGGGATCGTATCTCCAACACGGGTTCGCGAAGGCTTGAGCCCGAAGCGATCCTCTTACTGCGGGAAATGACCCACTGAACAAATAGTCCCGGGACAAGGCCCCGGGACTTCTTTTGAATACGGCTATTTGATCAATTGCCCAACTTGGCCTTCATCTCGTCGTACTTGGCCTGGTCGCTGGTCTTGGCATATAGCTTCATCAGTTGCTGGATGGTCTGCACATCATCCGGCTTCAGGTTGTGCGCCTTTTCGAAATACGGTACCGCGTTGAGGTAGATGTCGTCCGCAGCTTTCTTGGCCTTCATGTACTCGCTGTCGCTCTTGATGTCCTTGATCTTCTCGTACTCGAATGCCGCCCGGTTGTTGTACAGCACACCGATATTGAAGTAGGCATCGAAGAAGTCGGGGTCCTTTTCAATGCTCATCTTGTAGGCTTCCTCCGCCTTGCCTGACCATTCCTTCATCACTTCCTCAGGAGGGGCCTCCCCTTCCTTCGGGTTGGCCTTGGCATCGTAGAGGCTACCCAGGACCGAGTACAGCACGGCGTTGTCCGGATCGTTGGCGAGCGCTGCCTGCACGCTGGTCTCCGCCTCCTCGCTTCGACCGGCCTCCAGCAGAAAGCTCATCTCATCGATCACCAGGTCCTTGTTCTCCGGATGGGTCTTCCGGCCTGCCTTGGTGGTGTTGATGGCGCCATCCAGGTCACCGTTCTTGCGCTGGAGGCTGGCCAGATAGCGGTACACATCGGCCTTGTTGAAACCGAGCTCAAGGCATTTCTGATAGCGCTCGATCGCCTTGGGGGCATCACCCGCGCTCTCGTATGCCAAAGCCGAGTTGAAGATGGCATTAGTGTCTATCTGGCCGAATGCCGCTGCGATCTGCTCCGAATTACCGTAGAGCTCGATCGCCCGCTGAAAATCCTTTTGACCAAAAGCGGCGTTCCCCTGGTTCAGGGATGCGGACTGCAAGGCACCCAGGTTCTGGGTGATCTCGATCTTGTAGCTCTCCTTGGTGTCCAGCTCCTTGGCCTTGAGATAGCTGTCGATCGCGATCTTCATCGAACCCGGGAACTGGGAGCGAAGGGTCTCATCATCCCCCAATGCGATCTGTCGGTAGATATCGCCCCGGTAGCGCCAGGTCTTTTCCTTGGCGGAGGTGGCTTCATGCGCAATGGCCGGTTCAATGTACTCCACGGCTTTGGCGAGTTCTCCATCCTTCAGGTAGTTGTAGGCATTCACCACATTGGAATTCTGGGCACTAAGGCCACAGAACAAGGCCAGCGCAGCGCCGGCCAGGATCGTTCGTAGGGTCGTCATGGTTCGTATGCTCATTCTTCGGTTCCTCCGTCAGCAAGTTCGGTGCCAATCTCGCCATCCTCTCCATTCTGCGGAGCGGCATCCTCGGAGGTCTCATCCTCCTGGAGCTCACTATCCACCTTGGCGACCGCAGCGATGCTGTCCTTGGCGCGAAGCTCGATCAGGCGCACACCTTGCGTGGCACGGCCCAGGACCCGGAGCTCATCCAGCCCGATCCGGATCGTGATGCCGCTGCGGTTGATGATCATCAACTGGTCCTCGTCCTTGACGTCCTTGATCGCAATGAGCTTGCCGGTCTTGTCAGTGACCTGCAGGGTCTTCACCCCTTTTCCACCCCGGTTGGTGATCCGATAGTCCTCCACGGCGCTTCGCTTGCCGTATCCCTTCTCGCTCACCACCAGAACGGTACGCACCCCGGTCTCGTCCTTGTCGATGGTCACCATGCCGATGACCTCATCCTTCGGTCCAGAGAGCGACATTCCACGTACACCGCTCGCATTCCGACCCATCGGCCGCACCCGGTCCTCCTCAAAATGGACGGCTTTACCTTCCCGGCTGGCGAGGATCACGTGGCAATTGCCGTTGGTCAGCTTGGCCCCCAGGAGCTCATCCCCTTCCCGGATGTTCACGGCTATGATGCCGTTGGAACGTGGCCTTGAATAGGCCTCCAGCGAGGTCTTCTTCACCACCCCGCGCTTGGTACACAGGATCACGAAGTGGTTGTCCAGGTAGTCCTGGTCCTTCAGGTCCTTCACGTTGATATACGCCAGCACCTTGTCGTCCGCTTCGATCTGGATCAGGTTCTGGATCGCACGGCCTTTGCTCTGACGTGTGCCTTCCGGAATGTCAAAGACGCGCATCCAGTAACAACGGCCCTTCTGCGTGAAGATGAGCAGATAGTTGTGATTGGTGGCCACGAAGAGCTGCTCCAGAAAGTCGGCATCCCGGGTCGTGCTGCCCCGTGATCCGATACCGCCACGACCCTGGGTCCTGAACTCGGAGAGCGGAGTGCGTTTGATGTAGCCCAAGTGGCTGATGGTGACCACGACGGCCTCATCGGCGATCAGGTCCTCCATGCTCATATCCGCACTGGCCTCCACGATGTTGGTACGGCGTTCATCCCCGTATTTCTCGCGGATCTCCCGGATCTCTGTCTTGATCACGTCCATCCGCATGTCCTCGTTGGCCAGGATGGCGCGCAGGTGATCGATCAGCTTCATCAGCTCGGCGTGCTCCTCCCGGATCTTGTCGCGCTCCAGGCCGGTCAGGCGCTGCAGACGCATGTCCAGGATCGCCTTGGCCTGGATCTCGCTCAACCCGAAGCGCTCCATCAACCCTTCCCGTGCGATGTCCGGTGTCTGGCTGCCACGGATCAAGGCGATGACCTCGTCGAGGTTGTCGATGGCGATCAACAGGCCTTCCAGGATGTGGGCTCGCTCCTCGGCCTTGCGCAGGTCGTACTGGGTTCGGCGCACCACCACATCGTGTCGGTGCTCCACGAACTTCGCGATCTGGTCCTTCAGGCTCAGGGTCATGGGCCTTCCGCCGGAAAGCGCGATGCTGTTGACCCCGAAACTGGTCTGCAGGGCCGTGTACTTGTACAACTGGTTCAGCACCACGGTGGCCATGGCGTCCCGCTTGATCTCGTACACGATGCGGATCCCTTTCCGATCACTTTCATCGCGGATGTCGCTGATGCCTTCGATCTTCTTGTCGTTGACCAGATCGGCACACTTCTTCACCAGATCGGCCTTGTTCACCTGGAACGGGATCTCGTTCACGATGATGGTCTCCCTGCCGCGATCGTCCTCTTCGATCCGGGCTTTGGCGCGGATCACCACCCGTCCCCTACCCGTTTCGTAAGCCTCACGCACACCTGCCGTGCCGTAGATGGTGCCTCCGGTTGGAAAATCCGGGGCTTTGACAAACTGCATCAGGCCTTCCACGTCGATGTCCCTGTCGTCGATGTACGCCACGGTGGCATCGCAGACCTCGGTGAGGTTGTGCGGGGGCATGTTCGTGGCCATACCCACCGCGATCCCTGAAGCCCCGTTGATGAGCAGGTTCGGGATCCGGGTCGGCATCACCGTGGGTTCCTCCAGCGTGTCGTCGAAGTTGGGACGCATATCGACCGTCTCCTTGTCCAGGTCGGCGAGCACCTCCTCCGCGATCTTCTTGAGGCGTGCTTCGGTGTATCGCATCGCGGCAGGGCTGTCCCCGTCGATGCTACCGAAGTTCCCCTGGCCATCCACCAAGGGGTACCGCAGGCTCCACTCCTGGGCCATGCGCACCATGGCATCGTATACACTGCTGTCCCCGTGGGGGTGGTATTTGCCCAATACCTCCCCTACGATCCGTGCGCTTTTCTTGTAGGAGCGGTTGCTCAGCAGGCCAAGGTCCTGCATGCCGTACAGCACGCGCCGGTGCACCGGTTTCAACCCATCCCTCGCATCCGGAAGGGCACGGCTCACGATCACCGACATCGAATAATCGATGTAGGCGGTCTTCATCTCGCTCTCGATGTTGATCGGAATGATCTTCTCTCCTTCTGCCATTGCTGTCAATTCGTCATCCTAGCACGGTAGTTGCACCGGGCCGCTACGGGAGCCCGAAAGTACCTGTTCAGGCGTGTCCGGTGCTTCCCGACTTTTCCACAACGAACCGGGCCATTGTGGAAAAATGGGAGGCCCGGCGAGCCAAGCTCGCATCGCGGTCTCCATAGCTTGCCACCCGGGACATTGGGTGCTTAACTTCGTCGGATACGCCGGAGTTGATCGAACGAAAGCGAAACAGAGAACACTGCATGGACGCCAAATTCTCCCCCCGAGTGCGGGACGTGATCACCTTCAGCCGTGAGGAGGCACTTCGACTGGGACATAATTACATCGGTATAGAGCACATCCTGCTCGGCATCATTCGTGAAGGTGAGGGTAATGCGGTGAAGATCCTGCAGCGCCTTTCCGTCGATCTGGACGAGTTACGTCGATCGGTGGAAGGAGGCATGGAGCCGGCTTCAGCGACGCGTCCACCCGATAAGGACAAGATCACATTGATCCGACAGGCCGAGAAGATGCTGAAGATCACTTTCCTGGAGGCCAAGCTCTTCAAGAGCCCTCACATCGATACGGAGCATCTGCTGCTGAGCATGCTGAAGGACGAGGACAACCTGGCCACCCGGACCCTGGGTAAGTTCGATGTGGACTACAACAGCGTGCGCAACGAGGTGGATGCCATCCTGGCGAATGGCGGTTCCGGCATCCTGCCCAAGGCCCAGAGCTCCAGCAGCACCGACGACGACGACGACGACAGCGGTTCCTTTGCCAGCAATCCGCGCCAGAAAGGGGATAGCAAAAGCAAGACCCCGGTGCTGGACAATTTCGGACGCGATCTGACCAAGATGGCCGAGGACGGCAAGTTGGACCCGATCGTTGGCCGGGAAAAGGAGATCGAACGGGTCAGTCAGGTGCTGAGCCGAAGGAAGAAGAACAATCCGGTCTTGATCGGTGAACCGGGCGTGGGGAAGAGCGCCATCGCCGAGGGCCTCGCCCTGCGCATCATTCAGCGTAAGGTGAGCCGGGTGCTGTTCGACAAGCGCATCGTGGCCCTTGATATCGCCAGCCTGGTGGCCGGTACCAAGTACCGCGGTCAGTTCGAGGAACGGATGAAGGCGGTGATGAACGAGCTGGAGAACAGCCCGGACGTGATCCTGTTCATCGACGAGATCCATACCATCGTCGGAGCAGGCGGCGCTTCAGGTTCCCTTGATGCCAGCAACATGTTCAAGCCGGCATTGGCCCGTGGCGAGATCCAATGCATCGGCGCCACGACGCTTGACGAATACCGACAGTACATCGAGAAGGATGGTGCGTTGGAGCGTCGTTTTCAGAAGGTCATCGTGGAACCGACCAGTGTTGACGAGACCATTCAGATCCTGAACAACATCAAGGAGAAGTACGAAGAGCACCACAGCGTGAACTTCACCGATGATGCGATCGAGGCCTGCGTGAAGCTCACCGCACGCTACATCACCGATCGCCATCTGCCCGATAAGGCCATCGATGCCATGGATGAGGCTGGCAGCCGGGTGCACATCAGCAACATCGTGGTACCCAAGAACATCCTGGAGGTGGAAGCCAAGATCGAGGATGTCAAGGAGGAAAAGAACAAAGTGGTCCGAAGCCAGCGTTATGAGGAAGCGGCCAAACTGAGGGACAAGGAACGGACCCTTCAGGAGGAACTGGAGAAGGCGAAGCGGCAGTGGGAGGAGGAAAGCAAGAACCACCGGACCGAGGTGAACGAGGATAACGTGGCCGAGGTCGTGGCCATGATGAGCGGTATTCCGGTGCAGCGGATCGCCGAAAAGGAGAGCGGCAAGCTGAAGCGGATGAAGGAGGAGATGGTGGGCAAGGTGATCGGTCAGGACGATGCGGTGGGCAAGGTCGTGAAGGCCATCCAACGCAATCGTGCAGGCTTGAAGGACCCGAACCGTCCCATTGGAAGCTTCATTTTCCTGGGGCCCACGGGCGTTGGCAAGACACAACTGGCCAAGGAACTGGCCCGCTACTTGTTCGATACCGAGGAAGCCTTGATCCGTATCGATATGAGCGAGTACATGGAGAAATTCTCCGTGAGCCGCCTCATCGGCGCGCCTCCGGGCTATGTGGGCTACGAGGAAGGCGGACAGTTGACCGAGAAGGTGCGCCGTCGCCCCTACTCCATCGTGCTGTTGGACGAGATCGAAAAGGCGCACCCGGACGTCTTCAACCTGTTACTGCAGGCCTTGGATGATGGACAGATGACCGATAGCCTGGGTCGTCGGATCGACTTCCGGAACGCCATCATCATCATGACATCCAACATCGGTGCACGCGATCTTGCGGATTACGGCAAGGGAGTTGGCTTCGGCACCGCAGCCCGTGATGCGGCCACGGAGGAGAACAACCGCGGCATCATCGAGAAGGCCTTGCGCAAGGCCTTTGCCCCCGAATTCCTGAACCGGATCGATGACATTGTGATGTTCAACAGCCTGAAGCGCGAGGACATCCACAAGATCATCGATATCGAGCTGGACCACCTCTACAAGCGGATCGCCGAGCTTGGCTATGAGCTGAAGCTGACCAATGAGGCCAAGGACTTCCTGGCCGAAAAGGGGTACGATGAGAAGTTCGGGGCCAGGCCGTTGAAGCGGGCCATCCAAAAGTTCATCGAGGATCCCATGGCCGAGGAGATTATCAACCAGGCGATCGAGGAAGGCGACAAGATCAACGTGGGGCTCAACAAGGATAAGAGCGACCTGCAGATCAAGGTCAGCAAAGGGAAGAAGAAGGTGGGCAAGGCCGACGAGGACGGCGATCCTCCTGCCGACAAGTGATCCTACCAGTCCCGACCCGTATCCGCTGCCTTGCGGAATCGGGTGCTGAAGCAGAGGCCAAAGCTGAAATAGCCGAGGTCCCGTGTTTCTGGTTCTGGGGAGCGTCCCGGGAAGGTCTCCAAGCAGAACAGCTCGGGGGCCATGCGCGCGGCATCCTGTTCGTAGCCGACCATCAATCCGAAGGCCAGGTTGTCCGTTGCGTGCAGGTAGTAGCTGAACTGACCGCTCCAGTGGAAGCCACCGACAACCTGGTCGTCCGGACAGGAACTGGCACGGATCCGGTAATCCGTGTACCCCGCCTTGGCGGAGATCTCATAGAAGCTGCGTTGGCCGGTATAGCTTTCGTAGGCCAGTTTGCCGAAATACGTGGAGCGGAAGATCTCACCGCTGACGCGCTGCGGGGCAAAGGACCGTTCCTCCAGTCCGAACCAGATGGCCTTCCCCCCCACCCCTGCGCTCAGACCTTTGAGGAACGGGTATTGGACGGCCAGGTCCAGGCCACCGATGCTCTCAGTAATATCCGAGAACAGGTCGCTCGTGACCGGCACCGGGAGGGTGAGCATGCCCTTCAACGTAAATGAAGGCTCGGGAAACTGCTGAGCATCCAGGCCAAGCGCCCAGGACATAGCGATCATGATCAGCGTTCGTTTCATCCCTGTTCCAACCTGAATCGACGCAAGGTCCGTTGTGAGGAGGTGCTCATTTCAAAGTAATATGCACCGTCGCGTACATCCACCAGGGCAAGTTCAAGAACGTGTCCCCCGGGGGCCATTTCCACAGGCTCCCAGCGGTGTAATTCGTGGTGTTCAAGGTCGAGCAGACGACCGTGGACCTGCTGCGCTCGTGGAAGGCTGATGTCGATGCATAAGCGTGCCGGATGGTATGCCACGGTCAGTGCAAGCAGTTCAACATGCGATGCTGCCGGCCGGTCCTTTTTCATGACCCGGTCCCTGAACCTGCGGAACAGGATGATCACCAACAAGATGGTCAAGGTGATGACCAATGCCGTGCGCAAGGCTTGCAGGTCCAGCACCATGCTTCAGATGACGATCACACCATCGATCTTGGACGCCTCGTCGTACCGGTCCAGCACCCGGTCCGCGTTCACCATCACTTCCTTCACCGTGATACTGAGGTATTTCCCTCCGGCTGAATACTTGCGCAACACCTCCGCCTCCTCGGGGAACAGGGCCAGGACCGCCTGAAGGCGCTGCTCATCCGGCTCGAAGATCAGCTTGAACATGTACAGGGAGGGCCATTCATGGACCTCGTTCAATCGTGTCCGAAGTCGTTCTTTCGTCTCGTCGTTGAGCATGGATGTACCTTGCAAAGGTAGCTGTCATGCCATCGATGAACCTTTTGGAACGTGATGTGTACAGGTAGGTCGAACGCATGCTGACCACCTTCCTCCGTTTCGTTGGATGCCTGCTGCTTGGGGGAGCGACCTTCGTCCAGGTGGTCGCCCAGGACCCGGCCCAGGCCCCGGTCCCGGTGCAAGAGATCTACCAAGGTCATTGGGATCTGCCCGTGCCGGTCCAGACCGTGCGGACGGAAGCGCTTTCCGGAAGCACACATGCAGTTTCTGGCCCCTTGGATTACGTTCGGTTGAGGAACCTGCAGATCGATGCGTTGATACGCGGTGGAGGCCGCTATGGGCAAGCCGACCTGAAGCGCATCACTTCCTCGGTTGAAGCATTGGAACGAGCGGCAGCAGGTTCCCTGGAGGCACATCTGGCACGCTACCACCTGGAATTCCCATCCGCCTCCGCTTTTGAGCACGCGGATGCGGTCCGTAAGCTGGACCCCGACCATCCCGGTGTCTTGGCACCTGCATTGAGCGCAGCCCTGTATCGATCGGACCAGGGGGCCATTCGTCGAGCGGCGAACAGCTTCCGTGAAAAGGGGAACGTGGCACCTGCGCTGTGGAAGCTCGCCGAGGATGTGATCAGATGTACCGGCCGGGCATCCATCGTCTTCACCACGGGCGAAATGGGTGTGTATCCGTTGGTGGCTTCAGCGGCTCGTCCGGACGACCTGCTGGTGGTCGATGCAAGATTGCTGGATGATCGATCCTATCGGGAACGGATCTGGTCCTTGGCCGGGGCGGCAGGAAAGGTGGGCGGGAGCGGTCCGGCTTTCGCTCATGCGCTCGCTCGAGCTTCCAACAGGCCCGTACACCTGGCTTTGGGCTTGGATCCGTCCTGGTTCACGTACCGGGCCATGGACCTGCATCTCACCGGACTTACCTACACGATAGGTGCGCAAGGACCGGAGGTCGCGGTCCTTCTGGAACGGTGGCAGCAGATGCACCGCACTGCGGAAGCCGGGCCCCTATCCTGGAACTATCTGTTGTTGGGCTCCGTGCTCGTGGAACACTATCGGCGGCTGGAAGATGAGGCCATTACCGCCCGACTGACAATGGAACTCAGGGACCTGGCCAGGCAGCTGGGAGCCGAACCTTCGCTGATCCGTGCGGGCGTGCTGCTTCATTGAGTCCGATGCGACCCTTCAGCCGAACCTCCGCCGAACTGGATGATGAGCGCCTCATGGAACTGG
>JAGQVN010000130.1 GCA_020437905.1 Flavobacteriales bacterium | reverse complement strand
GCGAACGGCATCGACGACAGCCCCGTGATCGCCTGGCACGAACGCAAGAGCATCAGCACCGAGCGCACCTTCAGCCGTGATACGATCGATGTGGTGAAGCTGAAGGGTCTGCTGACCGCCATGGCCGAGAGCCTCACCTTCCAACTGCGCAAAGGCAGCAAGCTCACCAGTTGTGTGGCCGTGAAGATCCGCTATGCCGACTTCAACACGCATACCCGCCAGCAGCGCATCCCTTACACCGCCTGCGACCACATCATCCTGCCGATGGTCCACGAACTGTTCACCAAGCTCTACGACCGCCGCCAGCGGATCCGCCTGATCGGCGTGCGCTTCAGTCACCTGGTGGGTGGTGGGCACCAGATGGATGCCTTCACCGATACGCAGGAGGCCATGGACCTGTACCAGGCGATGGACCGCATCCGCAAGCGCTTCGGCGACCGCACCGTGATGCGCGCCAGCGGCATGGACGCCCGCAGCATCGGCCGCATGGACAACCCTTTCGATGGGCAGGCGCCGGTGTTGCTGGCGAACCGGAGGACGTGAATGCGGATCAGAAGATCAGATAATGAGACGATCAGATAATGGGAATGCCGGGGATGGTAAGGGGAAGGCTTGTGCGCGGGCGATCGTCTGATCATCTCATTGTCCGATCGGTCGTTGGGCGTGCCCCTACACAAGAGGCTTGCTATAACACTGGGACACACGCTCAATACCCGATCACAAGAATGTTCCTTAAGGGGAGCTGAAGTCTTCCGCTAGCATACAGCGTCTCAAAAAAGGTCGTCACCACTTCAAAATCCTCCACCTTTTGGTAAGTATTCCGCACCGCGATCACCAGATTGTCCACATCATGCATCATACAAGCTTGGAACAAGTCCTTTAGGAACTGGTTGTTCAACACACCTCGACCCGCCTCCACCTCAATCACCGTTCGAGTTCCCGCATTGAATCCATCCGCATCGAATGCCTTCTCAAGCTTTCCGTTCCTGCCAAATAGTACAGGAACGCGGATCTTGTCAGGTGCTCTCTTACTGCGCTCCACTTTGAATCCACAACTCTCCAGTCCATCTGCAACTTTTGACAGTACGTTATCGCTAGTGAGTTTCTTGCTAGCAGAAGTGATCTTCGGCTCTGCATCACGGAAGACCTCCACCACCTTATGCAAGTGCTCCGGTAAAGAGTTCGACTTGGGGAAGAGTTGCCAATTGATCATGGCACCAAGTTATTGACCACGACCTCGGCGTCACCACCCAACGCACCTACGCCGTGAAGCGCATCGACAGCGATTTCTTCGGGGAGGAATGATCATCTGATCATCTCATTATCTGATCGTCTGATCGTCTGATCGCCCTTGCCATACAAACCGATCCGGTACCGCTCATGTGATCCGCTTGGGTCCATGGGATCCCATCCCCCATCTTCAACCCTCCAAAGACCTTCCCCATGGAACTCGTCATACAAGGCCTGAGCAAGACCTACGGCAACGGCGTGAAAGCGCTGGACAACGTCAGCCTCACCATCCCCACCGGCATGTTCGGATTGCTGGGACCGAACGGTGCAGGGAAAAGCACGTTGATGCGGATCCTGGCAACGCTCCAGGAAGCGGATGCT
>JAGQVN010000129.1 GCA_020437905.1 Flavobacteriales bacterium | reverse complement strand
CTTCAATGTTTACGGTCCCAACGAGTACCACAAGGGGCGCATGGCCTCGGTGGTGCTGCACGCCTTCCGCCAGATCCGCGACACCGACGGCATGAAGCTCTTCCGCAGCCACCGGCCCGACTACAAGGACGGGGAGCAGCTGCGCGACTTCGTGTACGTGAAGGACGGGTGCGATGTGTGCCTGTTCCTGATGGAGCACCGGAAGCACAGTGGCATCTACAACCTGGGCAGCGGCAAGGCCCGCACCTTCCTGGACCTGGCCCGTGCGGTGTTCGCGGCCTTGGGGAAGGAGGAGCGCATCGCGTTCATCGACACGCCGTCCGATATCCGCGACAAATACCAGTACTTCACGGAGGCCAACATGACCAAGTTGAAGGGCATCGGCTATGACAAGCCGTTCACCTCGCTGGAGGAAGGGGTGCGGGACTATGTGACGAACTACCTGGTCCAGGGCTCTTACGCCTGATCGTCACCCATCAGTTCGCGGAGAGCAAGCAGCTCATCCCGGACCTTCGTCAGTCGCTCCTTCAGCTCATCGGCCCGGGAGCGCACGGTCTCCTTGGCTTTCAACGCCTCCTTCGCTCCCTGAATGGTGAAGCCCTTCTCCTTTACCAGGTGGTGGATGCGTCTAAGCACCAGGATATCCTTGTTCGTGTACAATCGGTCGCCCTTGCCACTGCGTTTTGGACGCAGGCCAGGGAACTCCTTTTCCCAGTACCGGATCAAGGAGGTATTCACCGTCAGTTCATCGGCCACCTCGCCGATGGTCCAGTAGAGCTTGCTGACCGGTCTTTCCTTGTAGGGCATCAATCCAAGGACTGCCCTGCGTTCCGGGAAAGCTCCAGCATCAATGCGTACTCTTCCGGGCTCAGGTCATTGAAGTAGAAGTTGGCAGGATCGATGGGCTCATGACCCTTGTGTACCTCGTAGTGAAGATGGGGCCCGGCGCTCAGTCCGGTGTTCCCCACCGTACCGATCCGGTCACCGCGCTTGATCCGGGCTCCTTTTCGTACATCCACGTCGTTCAGGTGACCATACAGCGTGTGATAACCGTAGCCATGATCGATGATCACGTGGTTCCCATAACCGTTCGTGGCATAGCCTGCGAATTCCACCACACCATCGCCCGTGGCATTCACCGTTGTGCCCACAGGAGCGGTGAAATCCATGCCTGCATGGAACTTGTTGATCTTGTGGATCGGGTGCATGCGCATTCCAAAGCCGGAAGCGACGCGGGTGAGGTCCTCGTTGCTCACCGGTTGGATGGCCGGGATGCTCGCCAACATCTCCTGTTTGGTCATGGCCAGCCTGGACACCTCGTCCATCGATACCGATTGCACATACAGCTGCTTGGCCAGTTGGTCCAACCGGCGCTTGGTGCCGATGACCACATCGCTACTGGCGTAACCGGTCAAGTCCCGGTAGCGGTTCACGCCCCCCGTACCCGCCTGGCGCATGCTGGCCGGCAACGGATCGGCCTCGAAGATCACCCGGTAGATGTTGTCATCCCTTCGACGGACATCATGCAACACGGTCTCCACCTCGGCAAGCTGTCTGTTCATCAACTCGTATTGCATCAACAGTTGCTGGTTCTCCCGCTTCAAGGCCGCCTCCTTCGGGGAATCCACGAACTGATAGACAAGCAGGATCCCGATCAGACCAACGACCAGTCCGGGTGTGAGCACCAG
>JAGQVN010000128.1 GCA_020437905.1 Flavobacteriales bacterium | reverse complement strand
GAGAAGATCAAGACCATCGGCGATGCTTACATGTGCGTGGCCGGGGTTCCCGATGATCGTCCCGCGCATGCCCTGGATGCGGTCCTGCTCGCGCTGGGCATGTTGGACGAAGTGGAACGCATCAATGCGATCAGATCGAAGGAAGGGAAAGCGAACTGGCCCATCCGCATCGGGTTGCACAGCGGTCCCCTGACCTCGGGAGTGGTCGGCGAGAAGAAGTTCGCCTACGATGTCTGGGGCAGTACGGTTAACCTGGCCAGTCGCATGGAGAGCAATGGGGAGCCCGGTCGCATCAACATCAGCGGGACCACCTATGCCCGTATCATGGAGTTCGTGGAAGTGGTCCCACGCGGACCCATTCAGGTGAAGGGCAAGGGAGAGGTCCAGATGTATTTCCTGGTCCGCTTGAAGCCCTCCTTCAGCGCCGATCGCGCGGGCCGCATGCCCAATGAGGAACTCCTGCAACGCCGGGAACAATGGTCCCTGCTTCCGTGAAGCGACCGATCGTCCGTTTCGTTCGGCCGTTCCTGGCCATGACCACCGTACTCTGCCTTCCCGCCGTATTCAACCAGTGGCCGCTTGTGTATTCTGATACGGGAACCTACCTCAGCAGTGGTGCGGACTGGGGTACGCCGCCGGACCGGCCCATCACTTATGGCCTTTTTCTGCGAGCGACAGCATTGGCTGCGGGGACGCCCTGGATGGCTGTTCTGGTCCAGGCGGCCCTGTGTGCCGCTGTGATCATCCGGTGCTTCCAATGCTTGGCCGGGGATGCTGGCGACCGACACGTGCTGACCGTGGTCACTATCCTCTCCATGGGTTCAGGACTGGGATGGTCCGCAAGCATGTTGTTGCCCGACGTGTTCACTGGTACCGGGATAGTCATCGTGCTGTTGCTCATGCTAGCCGGCGACGGTCGCGTATGGGACCTCTTTCTTTTCCTGGCCCTGGTGTTCATCACCACGGTCCATCTGAGCCATCCGATGATCCTCCTTGCTGTGTGGATGGCCGGCCTTCTGCTGATCCGACCGATCCTGCGGTGGCGGTCCTGGCTGCCGCCGCTTGCGATCATCACCGGCATGGCCCTGCTTGCTTCAGTGAACTTGAGGCTGACCGGGCGCTTCGAGCTTTCGAGCGGGTCCGACCTGTTCCTGCTGGGTCGAACCTTGGAGATCGGCCTGCTCCAGGAGGAGCTTCCGGGTCTGTGCGCCACTTCATCCAACTTCCTGTGTGGCGACCTGCAGAAACTTCCTTCCGATCACCGCATGCTGTTGTGGGACCCGGAAGGACCCGTACAACAGGCAGGGGGATGGCATGCGGTCCGGAGCGATGCTGCGATGATCGTGGACCAGGTCTTGTTCAGCCCGGTCGGGATCTGGGCCTTCCTCAAAGCCGGTCTCAGGGATGGTCTGGAACAACTCACCATGCTTGGTTCGAGCGCCGCACTGACCGACCCCTGGTATCGGGTCCCTGAAAGCTCTCCGGCCCGGTCCGTACACTTATACCTTTCCGGAAGTTACCCGGGCTATCTGGGTTCTCGTCAGAACACGGACAGGCTGCACCCTACGTTCTTTGATGACCTGCAGATAGCGGTCCTGGCATGCTCACTGATCGCTGGTCTGTGGCTCTATCGTCGATGGCCGGTGTCCCGGCGTCTCTTGGCTTGGAGCCTGGTGTCGGCGATGCTGGCCGCCGTCCTGTGTGCCATGCTGTCGACCCCCGATCAGCGGTTCCTGAGCCGCGTTTCCTGGGTTCCTTGCCTGGTGGTAGGCTGCATGCTCGCATCCAGGTCCCGGTCCAGCGAACAGACCATCGCGCACGCTGTTCCATGAACGTGATGAAACGGCTCCTGCTGATCCTGATCGCCTTGGCGACACTTTCCGGATGCAATGTGGTACGGCTCATGGAAAAGCGCGCGGATCGGAGCTTTCGAAAGGCTGGCCTGGAACCCCACACCTTCCATGATGGCAGTGGTCTTCGCAGTGTCTGGTCCACCTCGAACACGGCCAAACCGGACCTCGTGCTCATCCACGGTATCACGGCAAGGGCCAGCATGTGGTCCAAGAACGTGAAGCGCCTGTCGTCCCATTTCGACCTGATCCTGCCTGAATTGATCGGACATGGACGTACGACGGTCACCTGGTCAGGCAACAGCATCGATGCACAGGTGGCACATGTGCACACCCTTCTGGATAGTCTGGAGCGCAGGGAGCAGCTGTTCGTGGTGGGCAACAGCTACGGTGGGGCCATCGCGGCGAACTATGCGGAGCAGCATCCGGAGCGTGTGAAGGGGCTCATCATCTACGATGGACCCGCCAGTGACTACACCGGAGAAATGGCTGACAGCATCGCACGATCGGTCGGGGCGGAGGATGTTCGCGACCTTTTCACCCCCCAGAACGCGGACGAGCAGCAACGGCTCATTTCCCTCTCCGTTCACAAAAAGCTGGTGCTGCCTCGTTTCGTGCTGCGGCAGATCAATGACCACATGAAGATCCGGCAGGCGGAGCATCTGGCCTTGTTGGATGACCTCCTAAGGCACGAGGACGAGTACAGCAGCAAGCGCTATCACTGGTCCATGCCGGTCCATGTGCTCTGGGGTGAAGATGACCGCTTGATACCGGTGTGCGTGGGTGAAGGGATCGCAAGACGGAACAGCCTGGGCGAGGATCGGCTGTTGAAGGTGCCCGAAGCCGGTCACGTATCGAACATCGAACAGGCCAGAGTCTTTGAGTCCCTGCTGCTAAGGGCCTTTCGGCCGGAAGGATCCGACCCGGATTAGGTTCTTTGCGAAGCGCGGATCGCGCGATGCATCTGCCCGCTTCCCGTTACCTTGCCGGCCTTAGCTATCTCCATGTCCCAGCGTTTGACCAGGAAGCAGACCACCATCGTGATCGGCATCCCCATGTTCATCGGTGCCTTGAGCCTGGCACTGTACAGCTGGGCCGGACCTGTGGCTTTGGTGGCTCCGCCGGTCCTCATTGGGATCTTCGTCGCCTTTCTCATCGTGGAGCTCCGCCACTATCAGATGGGCTTGTTCATCCGCGAACTGCGGGAAACACAGGCGGTCTATGCCCAAACGGAAGCGGTACTAAGCCTGGTCTGGACCTTGGATCCGAAGATGCCCTTTCCTGCGACCCGGGGATGGGCGGCATCTCCCGATCTGTTGCGTGAGATCCTCCGTCAGGTCATGGCTGAGCCACCAGCGCTTGTTGTTGAAGCAAGCAGCGGTACTTCCACCCTGGTCATCGCTTACGCATTGGAGCGGCTCGGCAAGGGCAAGGTGGTCGCCTTGGAACACGAACAGTTCTTCGCGGAAAAGACGCGTTCGCTCATTGACGAGCATGGGCTTTCCCATCGGGCGACCGTCGTGCATGCACCACTGGTCGAGACCCAGGTCGACGGGAAAAAGCACCTCTGGTACGACCTGTCCCGGGCCGAGTTGGGGACAGGCATCGATCTGTTGGTCGTGGACGGCCCTCCGGACACCACCCAACATCTGGCGCGCTATCCGGCGGTACCCTTATTGAAGGAGAAGTTCGCTCCGGGTGCCCGCGTGCTGCTGGATGATGGTGCACGTCCCGATGAACGGCTCACCGCAGAACGCTGGACGCAGGAATACGGGGCCACCTCATGCGAGTACCTGGAGCTTGAGAAAGGGGCTTGGCTGTTGCGCTACCGGTAGCTGGTCGATCATTGGACGATCAGGCGGGCCCGACCGATCGCCCGCTCTCCTTCCAAGATCCGGAGGACATACGTACCGGGCTGGATCGAACTGATATCCAGTTCCATCGAGGCTCCGACCAAGGGATCGGCGATCACCTTCCGACCCAGACCATCGAACACCTGCACTTCATAGACAGAAGATCGGGGTACACGGATGTTCAACCGGCCTTTGGCCGGGTTTGGTCCGAGCTCAACGTCGATCTGTTCTAGATGTGCCCCTCCGTTCGTTGTGATCGCCTCATAGCGGACCAATTGGATCTCCTGCGCCACTGGGTCATGGTAGGCCAGCAGGTCCAGTACATTGTCGGATCGGTACCACGTATAGGTGAATACCCCATTGCCATAGTCCCAAGCTATGAGGACCACATCATCCTCGGTCGTTCCCCAAGGGGTCATTACGCTCCCAAATGCACTGTAGGTCAGCGTTGCACTCGCCAGTGGGTATGCATCCTGGTAGTTCAATGGAAAAGGCATCCGACGAACACCGGGATGATCGGGAAGGACAAGCCCTCCGCTGGTAGCAAGCCCCTGTTCATTGATGGAATCCGGGTACACCCCGAAATAGGAATAACTGAATACCGGACCCGCAAAGCCATGCACTGCCAGGTCCGACATACTGAAATCCTGGGCAAAGGGCGTGAGCGCAGCCTGAACGATACGCGCCGTATCGTTCAGGCCATTGGGTACAAATGGGAGCGTATCGAACCGCCACAACAAGCCTGCTCCCGATGTGGGAATGGCAGCGCTATTCTGGCCCATTGTGTAACCGACCCGGGAGTACATGGATCCGTAAGCAGGTACGGAACTGGTCGCATCAAGGACCGGCTGGGCCAACGTCGGGGACTGGGCAGCAAGCACCCCCACATAGCAAAGTAGTTGGATAGATCTTGTCATGAGCTTCACCTGGCCGAAAGATCCCGAGCTTCCACGAGCAATACCAAGGACCTCCGATCATTTTATCAACCGGTTCAGCTTAGTCCTGAGATCACACCCTGCTCATCGATGTCCATGCCTTCTGCAGCAGGCGTCGCAGGAAGCCCGGGCATCCGCATGATCTTGCCCAGGATGGGTACCACGAATCCGGCACCGGCCGCGATCTCGATGTCGTTCACCGTGATCTCGAAACCGGTCGGTGCGTTGCGTAGCGATGCATCATCGCTGAACGAGTACTGGGTCTTCGCCAGGCACACGGGTACGCCCTGCATGCCCAGCTTGTCGATCCGTCGCAAACCGGCCTGAGCCTGATCGCTGAATGCCACCCCATCGGCGCGATAGATCTCGCGCGCAATGATCTTTATCTTCTCCTCGATCGAAAGCTCCAGGGGATAGAGCGGACGGAACCGGCTTTCTCCAGCGTCGGCCACTTTTGTTACCGCCTCCGCGAGTGCGGTCATGCCCTTGCCTCCTTGTGCAAAGCCCTTGGCCAAAACGGCTTCCACGCCAAGCGAGGCACAGCGCTCCTGCACGAGCTTCACCTCAGCATCGGTATCGGTCGGGAAGTGATTGACCGCCACCACGGCCTTCACGCCGAACTTGCCCACGTTCTCGATGTGCCGGGCCAGGTTGTCCAGTCCCTTCTTCACACGTTCAGGAGAAGCTTCGTTCACTTCCTTGATGTCGGCACCACCATGG
>JAGQVN010000127.1 GCA_020437905.1 Flavobacteriales bacterium | reverse complement strand
GGTGCTCAGCAGCAACTGCGCGATGCCGGGTCGCGCCCGGCATGACAGCTGTGTCGTGGTAGGAGTGGAGTACGCAAAGAGTCCTTCCGGATATCTTTTTACGAAGATCAAGCGGTGATGGGTCTATCCGAAACATGGTTTGAATGCGGTATGCGTGGGACGGTCTTAGGTGTCGGACAGGACCGCTGCGATCCCGGGTCACGCCCGGGATCACGATCACACAACGCAACGGGCTACCTTGAGCCAAACCTTTCCATCCCTAGCGACCCATTATGACCAACTACATCGACGGCTTTGTGCTACCCGTTCCCCGCAGGCATCTCGACACGTACCAGCAAGTGGCGGAACAGGTGGCTGCGGTATGGAAGGAGCACGGTGCGGTCGCCTATTTCGAAAGCGTGGGTGATGAGCTCTCCCTGGCGGGTACGCGATCGTTCCTGGAAGCAGTGGACGCACGGGATGATGAGGTGGTCATCTTCGGCTGGGTCGTGTTCCCTTCCAAGGAGGTCCGTGATCGCGCAAACAGCACGGTCCCCAGGGACGAACGCATGGAGGCCTTGGTCGCTCCACTGACCGATCCCAAGGACCTGGTCTTCGACGCGGCGCGCATGGTCTATGGCGGGTTCGTTCCGTTGGTCAGTGCTCGCTGATGTGAAATGGAGGAGGATCGGGCGGAAGGGGCTTGACCTTTGCTACAGGAATATTGCATGGGATCATACATCACTCATGAACGGGCCCAAGACCCTCGTGCTCCTGTTCTTCCTTTCCGCTTTCGCTTGCACGGACGTTGGAAAGAGCGATCGAACGGACCAGTGGACCGAGAACCAGGAGATCCACTTCTACAATGACTGCAAGGAGAAGATGATCGCAAACGGGGAGGCCACGGAGGATGCACATGCCTTCTGTGCATGCTGCCTCCTGAAGCTGAAGGACCTCTTCACCGATGGCGAAGAGGCCATGCAGAAGCTTACCGATGTGCAGATCGCTTCCGTCGAAGCTGATTGCAGCAGGTAGGCCGACCCCTACCTTTCCCTCATGCACGCAACACAAGGAAAGGTCACCGGACAAAGGGCTTCTGTACTGTCCATGATGGCGGTCTTGTTCCTGATCGCTTCATCCTGCGCCCTGCTCCACGCACAGAACATTGTTCCCAACGCGGACTGGGAACTGGGGCCGGCCATGAGCTCCGACCCCTTCGTGGGTTGGTCCAGCCTGGGGCCGGACCTATGGACACCGATCGCCACGCCGGACCGCATGGTGAACGGCAGCCCTGCCATCAGCCGGGATGGCGACCCGGCTAAGAGCGGGGTCGCGTACAGCATCTTCTATGGTCCTACGCCCGAGGGTGGCTCGTGCACATTGACAACACCGCTTGTCAGTGGCGCCATCTACACGCTGAGCTGTTGGTTGGATGTGGACGACAACTTCGACAATGGCCCCGGTGCGATCCTGTTCAATTTCGTGGGCGCCAACAGCATCACCACGTCGTATATCACCAACACCGGCGATTGGAAGTACTTCGACACCGTGTTCGTCGCCTCTGGAAACAGCACTGAACTGCAGGTCTTCGGACAGGGCGACAACCTGATGAAGCTGGACGACATCTACGTGGGCCAGAGCCCCACGGGGCTGAGCGGCGCGACCACCGGACCGAACACGGTGAAGGTCTTCCCGAACCCCTTCCAAGAACGTGTCCATTTCCGGTTCCCGAACCCTGGCCGGGAGGTATGTATCCTGCGCCTCTTCGATCTTCAGGGCCGTATGGTGCATGAACAATGGGGCATGGTTACCGATCGACTGGTCCTTGAGCGTGGTGATCTGGCGCCCGGCAGCCATGTGTTCCGGCTCGAAGTCGGTCGACTGAAACAATACAGCGGTAGGTTGACGGTCCATTGACCACCGGGACGGAGCAGTGGAAAGTGGCCGTCGATCCCTTTCGGAGCGGTCCGAGGCTTGGGTTGGGATCGGGGACCCTGGCAAATGACTACACGGAATGTGCGCTAGTTTTGGTGAGAACCGAACAAGCCTGTTCGGCTCAACCAGCAATGTCCATGACCCGCACCATCCCCACCTTTACCTTCCTCCTTGCCGCCACCACGATCTATGGGCAGTCCCTATACATCCCCATCGATTCGCTGGCACCCAGCATCCTGAGCTACACGCTGAGCGGTGGCTCCATGCAGAGCTATGGCTGTGACGACCTGGACCCGACCTACTGGATCTCCGGAGGAGGTGCCACGGTCTCGGTGAACTTCGTGGACCCGCAGCCTTATCCTTCCTTCCGGGTCTGGGGTATGAACGATGACGATTCCGCATCGGTGATGGTGAACGGCTTGCCCTACCCCTTGTCCTTGAGCACGGCCGCATACGACGAAAAAGTGATCTGCGACACCGTGTTCGGCTCGCCGGGTCCGGACGGGGTGGTCTTTGAACAGGGCCTGCTGGTGGGTGCGAACACGCCGGGTGCAGGCAACTACTCCTACCAGAACGTCACCCTGCTCACTACGGACGTGAACTCCTTCACCGTGATGGGGGTCGATGGCGCGGGTTGGGGCATCGATGGCGTGACCATAGGCGGCTGGACCGGCCTGGACCAAATACAGCAATTGGAAACAATGGTCGAGCTGTACCCGAACCCGGTCCGGGATGTGCTGACGGTCAGCGGCCTTCCAGACACGGACGTTCGCTGGGAAATGCTGGACTTGCAGGGCCGCACGGTGATGGGGAATTCGGTACCTGGCACGGGAACCTTGACCCTGGACTTGGAGGCATTGCCCAAGGGGCTGTACCTGCTGAAACTTGGGACGCCCGAAGGCACAGTGAGCAGGAAGGTGCAGAAGTGGTAAAGGAAACCTGTACCACAGCGCTTCCCATCTGAACAGGCCGTGTGGTGCGCAACGCCCCGCAGTGCATGCAGGTCCGCTCGTACTTGGCCTTTCGCGTTGGACCCCTTTGTTGGATCGGCCCGAAACGATCTTCCTTTCTTTGGCACATGAAAAACCTGTTCCCGCTCGTCGGTCTGATCCTTTCATCGAACCTCGCACTCGCCCAGGGCCCCGTCTTTGACTGGGTGAACGGGATCGAGATCCTCGGCACCAACCTGGGCGACTCCAGCTGTGAGGACGTGAAGACCGATGCCATGGGCAACGTGATCTCGGCCGGCTGGTTCAAAGGCAACATCGACTTTGACACGGACCCCACCTTCGGGGTGAACACCTACCTGAACTCC
>JAGQVN010000126.1 GCA_020437905.1 Flavobacteriales bacterium | reverse complement strand
GAAGAATTCGACGGTCAATGGTTGTGGGCTCCAGGAAGTGAAGAATGCGGAGAGCCCGGCGCATGCATCCAGCCCAACGGTCACCGAGTCACAGAACGAGCTTGAGCAATTGGCCCACTGCACGGTGAGGCACACCGCATAGGTGCCGGGAGCGAAGGTGTGGGCCGGGTTCTTCATCGTGCTGAAGGACCCATCCCCGAAGTTCCACAAGTAGCTTGTCGTCAGCGGGTCCGGGCTGTCGCTCCAGTTCTGAAAATCCACGGTAGGCGCCCCAGAGCTGTTCCACTGGAAGAAGGCGTTGAGGCTATCACACAGGCTTTGTCCGCTGGCAGGGTTGCACAGAGCGATAGGAAGTGCAAGGAAAAGGGTCCGGAACATGGTAGGGAGTTGGGTGCGACAACAAGACGCACTGCAGATCGAGAAGGTCGCCCGGCGCAGGGTCAGCGGGCAACGATCACGCGAAAAGTGCGCGAGGTGTTGCTCAAGGTCCCGGTGAGAAAATAGCTTCCTGGAACAAGGTCGCTGACATCCATGGTCAGACCGGAGGCAACGGATGACCAGCGGGTCAAGGTCCTTCCAAGGGCATCGCACAGGACCACATTGGCGCGTTCGTTCTCGGCGGTCCATGTAATTGTGAAACGATCACGGACCGGATTCGGCCAGATGTTGAACGAGCTGCCGCCACCCGCTTCCGATATGGAGGCCAACACCGCACCCTGCACCCATTGGCACGATGTGGACGTGCACGTGTCCGCCGCCAACGCACCCCATGCGGTCACGGTCAAACACACCTCGAACGGACCCGAGGTAAGATAGGTATGGGCCAATTGTGGCAGCGATGAGGTTTGCCCATCACCAAGCTCCCAGTGTAGGGCCTGGTCCAATCCGGTGACAAGCGAGGTGTTGAAGAGCGCCACGGAAGCACCCTGCTGGGCCGTTTCGAAGGAGGCCTGGACGAGGTCGGTACAAGGAAGCGTATCCGGTCCGAAATACACCCAGTGGCATGTCACCGAAGAGCAGGTGTCCTGCGTGTTCGGGTCAAGCTCCTGGGTGGTCATGCACACCTCGAAGGGCCCAGGACCATTGAACCCGTGCGATATCGGCGTGCCACTTCCGATCGTTCCATCGCCAAAGTCCCAGAACACATCCAGTACGGGGTTCAGCAAAGGAGTCACCAGCTCGAAGGTGAACTGTCCGATGCTGAAGGTTCCCACGAAATCATTCCATGAGCTGGAACAGGGCAGGCCGAAGACCGTGGGCAGGGGAATGGAAATGGCCACACAAGCCTGGTAGGTACAGGGTCCATCACCAGGGATGAGGCCCTCGATCGTCAAACAAGCGATATAATTGCCGGGTCCGCCGAAATCGTGCAGTACTGAAGCCTGTCCGAGATAGCTTGTGGCGGCCTCGTCCAGCTGCCACAGGATGGTGGTGGGCAGGAACTCATTGGTGTCCACAGAGAACATCAGCTGTACAAGCCCGCCGCCGAGCGGCGTATAGGTGACGTCGACCACCACGCTGCTGTCACACGGAGCTCCACCACCGCCCGCAGGATGCCCCCAGAAGGGAAGCGCCCAGCATGCCGCGCAAAAGAGGGTCAATAGGCGCATCATTTTTCGCGAGAGAATAGCGTATAGTGGAGGCGCATATTCACGCCGAACAGTGAAGGAAGGTATTCGGCGGACCGTTCGGGCCCAAGCCGCCATGCGCCCCTGGAAAAGGTCGGCGCAACGGAAAGACAGAAGCCCTGGCTGAGCTGCCTCCCCACCTCGAGCCCTCCGCCGATCGCCAGCACGCTTACCGCGTCCACGCCCTCGCGTGCATCGGATGACACAGCGACCACGGACCCGTCCGGACCGCTCCGTGCAAGGATATGCCCAATGGCCATGCGGTGTGCCTCGTAGGCCAGTTCGAGGTTCACGCCGATCCGCCAACGACCGAAGCTGCCATGCCAACCAGCAGAAAGCGGTATCCGCCAAATGGATGTTCTGTTCCTATCCTGGATATCCTCGGAGCGGGCTATGGAAAGGATGGTCGTATCGACCGAATTGTAAAGGACCGAGTTATCGAAAACGGCGACTATAGGAACGGTTTCCACGGTCGTGCTGGTGAAGGTGTTTCTGTAGTTGAAGGCACCGGCGCTGCCACCGTGTTGTACACCCAGGCCCAGGTACGCACCATGCGGCCAGCGTCTGCCGAACGCGGCTCCATATAACCAGGCGCCGCCTGTCGCCTCGGCCTGTTCACGCTTCTCGGCCAGCACCGCGTCGCTTCCGCGCCAGCGGCGGTCCAGCGAGAAGTAGCCACCCATTAGTGAAAACTCCCATTCCGGCTTTGCCACATAGGGCAATTCCATCGGCCTATGTTCCAGCAATAGGCGATCGGAAGGTCCGCTCGGCAAACGAGAGTTCATGGGCCAGGCTCTGAGGTCCGGCCGTTGTGCCGGCATTCCCTCTTGGCCTGCGGGCATTGCGGCGTAGTTGTCGTCCTGCCGGCCGCGTTCCTCAGGCGACCCGGGTGCGAGGCGGTTTCGCTCAATACCAGGCGCTGAAGGTGCCTCCGCCCCGACCGTTGTGCCCACCGGATGCTGGTGGCGAATAGATACGGGTTCGTACTTAGGTTTCCGATCGACCGCTGCTATGGTATCGTTCATACGGCCCTGGATCTCTACCATGGCAAGTACACCATTCTTATTGTTTCGACCCGACCGGTCATCCATGCTGGCTTTCCGCCCCTCACGCGCTACCGCTTCGTTTCCTTCGACCGGCCGCATCGATACAGCGGTACTGGACGATCCGCTTGTACCCACCATCCGTTCGTTCTCGACCGCGCCTTTGTTGGGCCCAAGCATGTAGAGCGCGCCCGATGCAGTCATCAACACCAGTCCGAACAGCCACAAACGTTGATGGAAGGGTCGCACAGCGCTGCGCCGCTGAGCACGCCGCATGGTCAGTTCCTGCCACGCACCTGGCGGAGGAGATACCTCCATCCGCTCCAGGCCTTCGCGGAAATGCTGATCAATAGGATGTTCGGGCCTCATGGGTGATGCATTGCAAGGATTGGATGCGTTCTTGTAGGTGTCGGCGTGCTTTGGCCAATTGGCTGCGCGAAGTGCTTTCCGCGCATCCCAGCATGTCGGCGATCTCGGCATGGTCGTACCCCTCGATCGCAAAGAGATTGAATACCGCACGGTAGCCATCCGGCAATTCCGCGATCAGGGCAAGGAGCTCCTGCTCGCCGAGTACTGCCAAGGCTTCACTGGCCACGGGTCGTTCAGGAAGGACCTCATAGCCGAACCGCTCCTGGGTGAAGGCTTTCTTGCGGTATTTGTTGATGGCCGTATGGACCATGATCCGGCGTACCCACCCTTCGAGCGAACCGGAATGGGAGAACGTGTCAAGCTTGTCGAACACTTTGATGAACCCTTCCTGTAACATGTCCTGGGCCTCCAGCTCGTGGCGGGCATAGCGAAGGCACACGGCGTACATGCGCCCTGAATACCGGTCGTACAGAGCTTCCTGAAAGCGGGGATCCTCCTTCAGGCAGCCTTCGACCAATTCGCGTTCGCTGGGTTCGCGCAATGGCCTTACCGCTTTCATCTCTTCGACGCTCCGAAAGAACGGTTCGCTGCCTCGGACCACCTGTAGCCCTGTTCGTGCACTACAAGGTACTGATAACCAGCGTGATGTCCGCCCCTATAGCCGCAAAGCAAACGAAAGCAAACGACTGTAATCGCCTACAAATGCTTACTGGCCGGATCACCGCAGCCTCCCCGTGAATGTTTGCAGCGGAGTTCACTGGCATGCCGAACCCCAGAGCAAGAAAAACCAACAAACAACAACGCGATGAATACTTTGAAGAACAACGTACAGCTGATCGGGAACCTGGGCAATGACCCGGAACTGCGTGAGAC
This sequence comes from Flavobacteriales bacterium, assembly GCA_020437905.1. Classification (GTDB taxonomy): domain Bacteria; phylum Bacteroidota; class Bacteroidia; order Flavobacteriales_F; family PHOS-HE28; genus PHOS-HE28. The sequence goes on along the minus strand of JAGQVN010000126.1, from coordinate 16,048 downwards.
CGCTCAGGGCCGCAAAATGGCCCGCATGAGCGTGGCCACCAATGACAGCTACAAGAACCAGGCCGGGGAGCGAGTGACGGACACCCAATGGCACACCGTGGTGGCCTGGGGCAAGCAGGCCGAGCAGGTGGCCCAGCTCCTGCGTAAAGGGAGCAAGCTTGCCTTGCAGGGACGATTGGTACACCGCAGCTACGAAGGCAAGGATGGGCAGAAGCGGTACATCACGGAGATCGTCCTGAACGAGTTCCAGCTTATGGGCAACCGTGAGGCCGTTGCAGCCGAGTGATCGCAGTTACGAACAAGCAAAAACCAACAGCCATGAATCTGAAGAACAAAGTGCAATTGATGGGAAACCTGGGGTTTGACCCGGAAGTGAGGGAGATCGCCAAAGGGCGCAAGGTGGCCCGGTTGAGCGTGGCCACGCATAGCGGCCATACGAACAGCGAGGGTGAAAAGGTGACCACCACACAATGGCATACGGTCGTGGCATGGGGGCGCATGGCCGAAATGGTGGAGCGTGTGCTCCACAAAGGATGCACCGTAGCCGTTGAGGGGCGCCTGGTGCACCGCACTTACGATGGAAAGGACGGACATAAGCGCTACGTGACCGAAGTGGTCCTCAGTGACTTCCAACTGCTCCGCGTCAGTTCCGCCAAAGCGGCTTGACCGAACCATCCGATGCGATCCGGGGCCCGGGCTGTTCGTTCAGCCCGGGCCCCGCTCGTTCGCAGGGCAGGAGACACGATCGATGCATTCAGCGCAGATCATCAAGGGGTTAACGTAATGTTAATCTTGCTGAACGGGTTGGACCGAGGCAACAGAATAGTTTTGCCACCCCCCACCTCCCCATGGACCCTTCGCAACTCTGGAACGCCTCGGTAGGAGCGCTCACCGTTATCGGATCGCTGGGCCTGTTCATCTTCGGCATGAAGGTGATGAGCGAGGGGATCCAGAAGGCGGCAGGTAAGCGGCTTAGGCAGATCCTGCGGGCCATGACCCGCAATCGTTTCTTCGGCGTCTTCACCGGCTTCCTGGTCACCGGGCTGGTACAGTCCTCCTCCGCCACCACGGTCATGACGGTAAGCTTCGTGAACGCCGGACTGCTCTCCTTGGTCGAATCGGCCGGTGTGATGATGGGGGCCAACATCGGTACCACGGTGACAGGCTGGATCGTGAGTTATCTGGGCTTCAAGTTCAAGGTATCGAGCATCGCCATTCCATTGATCGCGTTCGCCCTGCCCATGCTGTTCGTCCGGAAAGCAGCACTGCGGTCATGGGGAGAGTTCATGATCGGATTCGCCATCCTGTTCCTTGGTCTGGCTGCCTTGAAGGATTCCGTGCCGGACTTGAAGAACAGCCCGGAGGTGCTTCAATTCCTGAGCGACTATGCCGATCCGGGTCTGCTCTCGCGGATCATGTTCGTAGGCGTTGGCGCCTTGCTCACGATCATCATCCAATCCTCCAGTGCGGCCATGACGCTCACCTTCGTGATGACCGCCAATGGATGGATACCGTTCGAGGTGGCTGCTTCCATGATCCTTGGCGAGAACATCGGCACCACCATTACGGCCGAACTGGCATCCATGGTGGCGAACGTCCATGCAAAGCGTTCGGCACGGATCCATAGCCTGTTCAACATCATCGGAGTAGGTTGGATGGTGTTCATGCTCCCTTATGCATTGAAGATCATTACCTGGTTCTCGATCGATGTCATGGGTAATGAAAGCCCTTACGAAGCGGCCTCCGAATCGCAGGAAGCCATTCCCCTGGCATTGTCCTATTTCCACACGCTGTTCAACACCGCCAACATGTTCCTGCTTATCGGGTTCGTTCCGGTTTTGGTGAAAGCTGCCATTTGGTCCGTTCCCAGCCGCACCGATGAGGACGAGGAGTTCCATTTGGAGCATATTGGTTCCGGGGTCGTGGGCACACCTGAGCTCTCCGTGATGGAGGCCAGTCGTGAGATCGCGCACATGGGCCGGATCGTGTCCAAAATGAACAAGATGCTAACCCGGCTGATCACCGAGACCGATGTCAAGGCGAGGGCCAAGCTGCACAAAAAGGTCCGCAAGTACGAGGAGATAAGCGACCGCATCGAAGTGGAAGTGGCCGACTTTCTCACCAAGGTCTCCCAAGGCGATCTGAGCGAGGACCTGTCCCTGCGTATCAGAGGTATGCTCTCGGAGATCAATGACCTGGAGCGGGTCGCTGACATCTATTTCCAAATGAGCATGGTGATACAGCGCAAGGAGGAAGAGAAGATCTGGTTCTCCCCGGAACAACGCCAAAACCTGCTTGAGATCATGGACCTGGTCGAACGAGCGCTCAAGATCATGTGCAAGAACCTTGATGTCGAGGATAAGATGTACTTCGATGAAGCGCTTGAAGTGGAGCAGCTGATCAACAAGAAAAGGGACGATCTTCGATTTGCCCATCTCAAGAGCATCGAGACCGGTGACTACAACATCAAGAGCGGCATGGTGTACAGCGACCTGTTCTCCTCTTGCGAGAAGGTCGGCGATCATGTGATCAACGTCTCGGAGTCCTTGAGCAGCCTCAATTAAGCCCGCCATAGGACAAGAAAGCCCCGGCACGGCGCCAAGGCTTCGAGCTCCCCAGGCTGGACTTGAACCAGCGACCCCCTGATTAACAGTCAGGTGCTCTAACCAGCTGAGCTACTGAGGAAGACTACCCTTTCAGCGAAGGGCGTGCAAAATTACAATGTGCCCCAGTTCCGGCCAAGTATTTAGGGACTTTCCCCGAGGTTCGTGGAACGGGGCCCATCTTTGGGGCCGCAACAAAACCTGCAACGCATGCAACTTGTAACGGTCGGTACGGTGGCTTTCGATCGGATCGAGACCCCCTTCGGAAAGGTGGACAAGGTCGTGGGAGGGGCGGCCACGTACATCTCCTTGGCTGCGTCTTTCTTCACGGACGGGGTCGGTCTCGTCAGTGTGGTCGGGGAGGATTTTCCAGAGGAGACCATGAATGAGATGCGCCGACGGGGAATAGATCTGAAGGGGCTGGAGGTTCTGAAGGGAAAGGAAAGCTTCTTCTGGGCGGGGCGTTACCACTACGATATGAACAGTCGGGATACGTTGGAAACGCGCCTGAACGTCCTTCTTGACCTTGACCCCGAGTTACCCGAGGAATACCGCAGCGCTCAGTATCTCATGCTGGGTAATCTGGATCCCGCGGTGCAGGCCAAGGTGTTGGAGCAGATGTCGCCACGACCCGCCATGGTGGTCATGGACACCATGAATTTCTGGATGGACAGTGCTTTGGAAAAGCTCGAGAACGTGATCGCCAACGTGGACATCCTTGCCATCAATGATGCAGAGGCCCGTCAACTGAGCGGGGAGCATAGCCTGGTGAAGGCCGCCAAGAAGATCATGGCGATGGGTCCGACCTATTTGGTCGTCAAGAAGGGCGAACACGGCGCCTTATTGTTCAGCGATGACAGGGTATTCTTCGCCCCGGCCCTGCCCCTGGAGGATATCGTGGACCCCACCGGTGCCGGGGACACCTTTGCCGGCGGATTCATGGGCTTCCTGGCACGCACGGGTGACCACAGTTTTGAGAACCTCAAGCGGGCCATCATCGTGGGAAGCGCCCTGGCCTCGTTCTGTTGCGAGCGCTTTGGGATCGAGCGCCTGCTACAGATCGAGCGCGAAGACATCGACCGCCGCGTACAGGAGTTCATCGAGCTGGTCGACTTCGATATCGAGCTTGTAGCGGATTGACCGACCTTTACCCTTCAAGGAGCTTGAAGGTCCGTATGCCCGAGTCGTTGAATGGACCTGGAACAAGCGCTCCGTCCCTGTCGATCAACTCCAAGCGAACGGTGTGTTCTCCGACCTCAAGCCCCTCGATGAAGTAAGCGCGCCACTCGGTCAGGATGAAGCTGTGTCCATCGATCGTGGCCCGGACCCGGTTCGCATCCGCGGCCAGGGAGGTGCCAACCAGGAAGAAATCCAACAGCACCTTGTCCCCACTGCTGTTCGTGTAGTCGCCCTTGGGTCGGCTGTAGAACATGTGTTGGCCGTCCAGGATGGATGTGGACGAGGCGCTATCGGAAGGAACGTCGAACTCCTTCACGACGAACGATGAGCCCTGCTTCAAACTTTCGTGGTAGCTTCTCGAAAGGAAAGCGAGCAACACGTTCCGACCGGGATCGACCGGAGCGCTGAATGTGGGTTCATACTTGGCCAGATAGGGCTTGTTGTTGAGGATCACATGGATGTGCTGACCATCTTCCGAGTTCGCGCAACCGCGCACCGCAGCATCCGGGGTGCTCGACCCCAGCTCGAAGCCGTCCACTGTCATGGTGAAGTCGGCCTCCATGTCGTCCGTGAGCTCTAGGTCGGCTAGGCGAAGCGAGGCTTCCGGGAATTGGCTCGCCTCCGGCGCTGCCGTGATCCGGAAAGGCGCCCCGTCCGGAGCGATCACCGGTCCAGGTAGGGCTACGGGGCGTTCGGCGGGGTCTGTCACGCCCTGCTCCTCGGTTGCTGGTCCGCATGCGGACCAGATCAGCATCAGTGTGGGTATCAGGTATCTCATGGCTCGTAGGCGAAGGTCAGCAGTAGTTCGCCCTTCTCCACTGCGGTCCCGGTGCGGGTATGCACCGCCGCGATGGTGGCAGGGGCGGGCGCCTTGATCACGTTCTCCATCTTCATGGCCTCAAGAACCAGCAGTGGATCGTTCTTTTGAACGGCGTCGCCAGCCTTGACCAGTATGCTCATCACCAGCCCCGGCATGGGTGCCTTGACGTCGGGGGCCAACTGCGCGGAGCGATCCTCCAGGCCGAGCTCCTGCACCAAATGAGCGCGATCATCCTGCAGGGAGACCAGGTAGGTCCGGCCGGCGATCCTCAGTTTCAGGGTACCGTTCTCACGGTCTTCCTTGATGAGAGAGGCTTCGATGCTCTTTCCGTCCAAAAGCACCGCATATCGACCCGGTCCGGCGGCACGGACATCCACCGAATGGTCCGCTACCGGCAGCCAGGGTGATCGGGGGCCCGAGCGCGAGAGCACCACCGGCTTTTCAGCCCCGTTCACCGTCGCATAGAGTTTCCGCGCCATGCAGCGAAGTTACAGCCCGGTCTCATAGCCCTCATCGACGGCCAGGTCCTCCTGCTCGCGTGCCGCGACCGCCAGGCGGTCACAGAGTTCGTTCTCCGGATGTCCATTATGTCCGCGGATCCACTCGAAACGGACGCGATGTTTCCGATATGCGTTCAGGAAACGGCGCCACAGGTCCGGGTTCTTCTTCTTGGCAAAACCCTTCTTCTCCCAGTCGAACAACCAGCCCTGCTCGACGGCATCAACGACGTATTTGCTGTCGCTCACCACGAGGACGTCGGTCCCGGGATGTTTCAATGCCTCGAGCGCAACGATCACGGCGAGAAGCTCCATCCGGTTGTTGGTGGTCCTGCGGTATCCACCCCACAGCTCCCGTCGATGACGGCCGCTTTGGAGCACGACCCCATAGCCTCCAGGCCCTGGATTTCCACTGGCCGCGCCATCCGTATGTACGATCACCTGGGCCATTACCTAACTAGCGGACCGTCCCGCGGTCAGGTCCAGAGGACCGCGCAATTTGATCACGGTCCCGGAAAAAGATAGGTGATGTTGCCCGTGAACAGTTTCACGGCAATGGCCAACAAAATGATCCCGAAGGCCTTTCGTAGAACGATGAGCCCAACACGCCCCAGAAGCCGTTCAATGCGATCGGTAAGCAAGAGGACCACCACCACCACCAGCATGTTCAGAAGGATGGCCACCAGGATATTGGGCCGCTCGAACTCGGCGCGCAGCGAGAGAACGGTGGTGATGGTGCCCGCACCGGCGATCACGGGGAACGCAAGCGGTACGATGCTGTACACTTTGGGGTCGTCGCTGGGAAGGCCAGGGGTGGACGTGTCTTCCTTGAACAGCTTGATGCCCAAGGTCATCTCCAGGGCAAGAAAGAACAGGACCAGCGATCCGGCCACGGCGAACGATCGCACATCAATGCCCACCACCTGGAGGATGGTCTCCCCGATGTAAAGGAAAGTGATCATGATGGCCATGCTGACCAAGGTTGCGCGAGCGGGATACAGCTTGCCCGCCTGTTGCCGGACCTGAAGGATCAGTGGAATGCCTCCCACCACGTCGATCACGGCGAACAGGATCAAGAAAGCCTTACCGATCTGTTCCAGGTCGAACATGCCGCAAAGTTGGTCAGATGAGCCCCCTCCCCTCAAGCACGCGGTCCCAGCTTTTTCGCATAGTTCTCAACCACAAGTGGATAGTGTTCATGCTCCAAGGCATGGATGCGCGCGGCGAGCGACCCCGGAGTGTCGTTCTTTAGGACCGGACAGGTGGCCTGGAACACGATAGCCCCCTCATCATAGCGCTCGTTCACCAGGTGGACAGTGATCCCGGAAACGGCCTCCTGATCGGCGAGCACTGCTTCATGCACGCGCTCACCGAACATGCCCTTCCCCCCGAACTTGGGCAACAGGGAAGGATGGATGTTCAGGATCCGATCCGGAAAAGCGCGGACCAGTTCGGGAGGGATGAGCCGCAGAAAACCCGCCAACACGATCAGGTCGACATGCCAGAGCTCCAGCTCGCGTTGCACCCGGCCCTCCTCCAGGTCCCGGGCATTGAACAAATGGAGAGGTACACCGGCCGTCCAAGCCCTGGCCACAACGCCAGCTTCGGGTCGATCACAGCCCACGAGCACCACCTCCACCTGGTCGTGCGCGAGGAAATGCGCGATGAGGCGTTCCACGTTCGTGCCAGAGCCACTGGCGAACAAGGCGATCCGGACCATGGGACAAAGTTCGCCAGCGCCATCCGAACACCCCATCCGGGCCGCCAAGTATCTTCGGCGCCAGGCGGGCTGGCGATATGTCCTGAACCCGGGATACGCCTTCTTCGTAGGAAGCATCTTGCTCCCGTACATGACACCGATCATGGACCAGCACCGAGCGGCGGCGGAATTGGGGGGGGACGATCAGGTCCCCGACTTCAGCATCATCACAGCCAGTTACAACATGTGCGCCTACCTGCCACGTTGTGCAGCCTCGGTGCGGGACCAGCGGGGCGTGTCAGTGGAGCATTTGGTCCTGGATGGGGCCAGCACCGATGGAACGGTGGAATGGTTGACCGAGCATGGGACCGTCTTCGACCCTCGACAAGGACCGCAGCGGTCGGGGCTGAGCTTCGACTCACGACCTGACAAGGGCATGTACGATGCCTTGAACCGGGGGTTCTCTCTTGCCCGGGGCAGGTATGTGGCTTGGTTGAACTGTGACGAACAATATTTAGAAGGTACCCTGGCGTTCGTAGCAGCATACTTTGATACCCATCCGGAGGTCGACATTCTCTTTGGCTCGGCGTTGTTGTTGGACCCTGACGGCGGATTGATCTCCGATCGACGGTCCTATCCATTGCGGAAATGCTACCTGGCCACCTCGCATTTGTACAATCTTTCATGTGCCACCTTCTTCCGCGGATATGTTTGGCGCACGGGTCTGCGGTTCGATCCGGCCTTCAAAAGCCTGGGCGACCATGACCTGTTCCTCCGTGCCCTGGACAAGGGTTATCGCACTGGCCACACCCAGCGTTCTCTCGCAGCATTCACCTTTACCGGTAAGAACCTGAGCTGGGGTGAAGGGGCGAGAACCGAAGCGGCCCGCCTTGCGGCCCAGGCACCTTTCTGGATGCGCTTTCTGCGGCTGCCCCTGAACGCGGTGCGCCTGCTGGAGAAATCCTGGCACGGTGGATATTGCCGTCGGACGGTCCGTTATGCCGTACACATGCCGGGGGCTGCCGGCAGGACAGCGGTGGAGGTCACCCGGGCACCGATCGACTGGCCCGAGGACACATACGCATGAAACGGAGGATCATCATCGACCTGGTACCGATCCGACCGGGCAAAGGGGGCACCGGAAGCGGCATTTGGACCCATGCGAAGGAACTCGTCCTTGCCATGGACAAGGACCCCAGATCCGAGGCGTTCAGTATCCACTGCTTGATCAACCCGGCACAGGAGCCGCATTTCAGCACGCTCCGACACATCCACGCACATCGATACCCCGACCTGAAAGGCAGCGGTGTATTACGCCTGCTTTGGATCCACCTCTTTCTTCCCATGGTCTGCCTCCTCAAGCGTGCCAAGGTGCTGCACAAGGTGGCCACCGAGACACCCTTGTACTGTCCGGCTGTCCGGGTCACCACCGTGCATGATTTCTTCAACGAGTTCATCCACGAAAGCACAAAGGCGACACCAAGTGCGGGTTCGCGTTACTTCGCTTGGGCAAGCCGACTTTGCTTCAAGAAAAGCCAGCATGTGATCACCGTATCGGAGGCGGTCAAACAGGAGGCTATCGCCCGGTTCCCGGGCACCCGCGCGACCATCACCGCGGTGCATAATGGGGCGGATGTGTTGCGGGCCGACGTTCCGGCCGGTCACCCGCCGGGATCTCCGTTCACGGTGATGTGCGTCGCCAAGTTCATGCCCTATAAAGGCCAGATGGAAGCGCTGGGTGCGTTCGAGCAGCTGCTCGACCAACTTGGGGAAGGTCCCGATCCGCGACTAGTGCTACACGGGTTCAGTAACGACATCGGATATTTCAATGCCATTCAGGATCGGCTGACCCGCAGTCCCTTGCGCGGGAAGGTGGAATTGCGTGGTTATGGAGCTTCGAGATCGATCATGGACATCTATGCAGATGCCGATCTATTCCTGTTCCTTACCCGCTACGAAGGGTTCGGATTGCCGGTGGTCGAGTCACAAGGCTTGAACATCCCTGTAGTGTGTTCGGACATCCCGGTGTTGCGCGAGGTCGGTGGTGAAGGCGCCATATATGTGGATCGCTCCGATCCCCGGGGCGTGGCAGCAGCTATCCAAACCCTGATGACTGACCGGGCGGCCTACGAGCGGCTCCAGCGGGCGGGTCGTCACAATGTGGATCGGTTCAGTTGGTCCCGTTGCGCCCTTGAAACGCTGGAGGTATACGACCAGGCGAGCTCCTGAACACCTCATGCCCCCTGCGCTGCATCTTTGATGCATGGGAAGAGGATTTCGCCCGCTGGGACACCAGCGTTTGGAGCCGGAAGAGATGCTGCGACGTGCGGTGGAGTTCCACCAAGTGATGGATCGACGACGGTCCGTGCGGCATTTCAGCAGCGATCCCGTTCCGCCCGAGGTAATGCATGAGCTGGTGAGGGTGGCGGGCACCGCTCCCAGCGGAGCACACAAACAACCTTGGACCTTTTGCCTGGTGAGCGACCCGGTGCTGAAACGGAAGATCCGGGAGGCGGCTGAGGAGGAGGAGTACACCAACTATCACGGTCGCATGAGCGAGGAGTGGCTCAAGGACCTGCAGGCATTCGGAACGGACCACCACAAACCCTTCCTGGAGACCGCGCCCTACCTGGTGGTCGTCTTCAAACGCGTGTACGAAGTGATGCCTGATGGAACCAAGCGCAACAATTATTATGTGAACGAAAGCGTCGGTCTCGCCACCGGCATGCTGCTAGCTGCCGCCCACCTGGCCGGTCTGGTCACACTGACCCATACACCCAGCCCCATGAACTTCCTGACGGAGGTTCTCGGTCGCCCAGCGAACGAACGCCCTTTCCTGCTGATACCCATAGGCTATCCAGCAACGGACTGCCAGGTTCCCGACCTGGAGCGCAAGCCCCTGGACCAGATCCTGGTCACCTATGGCGAGGATTAGAGCCGTACCGATCAAAAAAGTATTTCCTTTGCAGCCTCATCTAAAAGAAACCGTCATGTCGGACATCAAATCCAGGGTCATCGCTATCATCGTTGACAAGCTCGGTGTGGACGAGGGCGAGGTCAACATGGAAGCGAGCTTCACCAACGACCTTGGGGCTGACAGCCTCGATACCGTCGAGCTCATCATGGAGTTCGAGAAGGAGTTCAACATTGCCATTCCCGACGATCAGGCCGAGAAGATCCAGACCGTGGGTCAGGCCGTGGAGTACGTGACGAACAACGCCAAGTGATCTAAGCACCACGCCGGATGCAGCTCAGGCGCGTGGTCGTCACTGGTCTGGGCGCGCTCACTCCGATAGGGAACACCCTGGCCGATTACTGGCAGGGTCTGGTGAGCGGCCAGAGCGGAGCCGTACCCATCACCCGGTTCGATGCATCGCGGTTCAAGACGCGCTTCGCATGTGAGGTGAAGGGCTTTGATCCGGAGCTGTTCATGGACCGCAAGGAGGCCCGGAAGATGGACCCCTTTGCGCAATTCGCCGTGGTGTGCAGTGACGAGGCGGTGAAGGATAGTGGGCTCGATCTGGAGCGGGTGGACAAGGATCGGATCGGCGTGATCTGGGGATCGGGTATCGGAGGGTTGAAGACCTTTCAGGAGGAGTGTTTCAACTTCGCCAAAGGAGACGGCTCGCCCCGGTTCAACCCGTTCTTCATACCGAAGATGATCGCCGACAGTGCCTCGGGCTTGATCAGCATCCGTCATGGGTTCCGCGGCCCCAGCTACGTCACTGTCAGCGCCTGTGCATCCGGGAACAATTCCATGATCGACGCCTTCAACTCCATTCGCTTGGGGTTATGCACCGCCGTGGTCACCGGCGGTTCGGAAGCGGCGATCTACGAGGCCGGGGTCGGTGGTTTCAACGCCTTACACGCCATGAGCACCCGGAACGATGATCCGGCCACGGCATCCAGGCCCTATGACAGAGACCGCGACGGCTTTGTCCTGGGTGAAGGTGGTGCGGCCATCATATTGGAGGACCTCGAGCATGCGCAGGCCAGAGGCGCCAAGATCTATTGTGAGATCATCGGTGGTGGCATGAGCAGCGACGCATACCACATCACGGCACCGCACCCGGATGGTGTAGGTGCTGAATTGTGCATGAAACACGCCTTGTCCGATGCGGGTGTGACCCCCGCGGAGATCGACTACATCAATACCCATGGCACCAGTACGCCCATTGGTGACCCGCAGGAGGTGAAGGCCATTGAACGCTTGTTCGGGGAGCATGCGTATGCCTTGAACATCAGCAGTACCAAGAGCATGACGGGGCACCTTCTTGGGGGCGCCGGTGCGGTGGAGGCCATCGCCAGCATCATGGCGGTCCACAAGGACGTGGTACCGCCCACGATCAATCATTTCACTGACGATCCCGAGATCGACCCCAGATTGAACTTCACGTTCAACAAGGCTCAGGAGCGAACCGTGAACGCGGCTCTGAGCAATACCTTCGGCTTCGGAGGCCACAACACCTCGGTGATCTTTCGCAAGTTCAGCCAGTAAGCTTGATCCGAAGACTGTTCCAACGTACCAAGGCAACGCCGGAGGATCGGCGGACAAGTGCTTGGACACGGAAATACCTGGGCATCACACCCAGGGATATCGCGCTGTACCATCAGGCCCTGCGCCATAGCAGTTCCATCCCCGAGGATAGGCCCGACCTGCCGAACAACGAACGACTGGAGTTCCTGGGAGATGCCATTCTGGATGCCATCGTGGGCAGTTTGCTCTTCACTGTATACCCGGACAAGGGAGAAGGCTTCCTCACCCGGATGCGGAGCAAACTGGTCAGCCGACAGCGGTTGAACGAACTGGCCAGGAAGGTGGATATCGAACGCGTGATCTCCAGCAACGTGAGCCGGGGGCATGAAACCTCTGTGCCCGGGAACGCGCTGGAAGCGGTGATCGGAGCCTTATACCTGGACAAGGGGTTCGAGCGAACGAGGAAAGCCCTGGAAAAGCTCATCTCGGAGCAGTATGATCTTTCCGAGCTGGAGAAGCAGGACCAGGACAACAAGAGCAAGCTCTTGGAATGGGGCCAGAAGAACAAGCGTCGTGTCGCGTTCAAGATAACCGAGGAAAAGGCGCGCAATGGGCGGGGAAAACTGTTCCTTGCTGAAGCGCTCGTGGATGGCAAGCTGATGGGCTCCGGTCGTGGCAACAGTAAAAAGAAGGCCGAACAACAAGCAGCGGACCAAGCGTTCATGAAGGTCCGTGCCAAACGACGGTCGAGGGGGCGTCGCAAGACCAGGGACCATGAGGGGGCCGCTGCGGAACATCCGGTCCGACCCGAGGGACATTCCCATTCCACGCCTTCGACGGAAGCACAACGAGCAGAAAGCGCTTAAGCCCTGATCCACCTGTGCTTAATGCACCGTATCCGGTGCCGACTACCTTTGGCCGGCGCATGGCATCCACCAGACGACCGGCACGGTTCAAGCTCGAGCTGGAGGCTCTTCCCGATGTGCTTGTGGTCGGGATCAGCAGCCACGTGAATGATTATCGCCTGTGCTGGTCGTTGAACAGGACCCTCGGGATCGCCCTGACCAAACGGGACAAGGATATCACGGAAACGTTGCGTGATGGGGTGGCCCGCTTTGGGGCCTATGACCACGATGACCCTGAGACATTGGGGCGTTACACGTTGGTGAACAATCGGAGCGACAAGGGACTTCTGGTCAAGGAACAACCTCAGGCCGACCTGTTCCTGGTCGTGGATCGTTCGTTGGTCAAGGACCATGAGCGATTGTTGCAACAAGTGCGTGGATCGGAAATGGTCCTTGCTGCGTTCCTGTTGGAGATCTCTGAGCTGCGCTCAGGTCACAAATTGTTCAATTGATCGATGATCGACCCGAAGACCAAGATCGTGGCCACCATAGGCCCCGCTTCCGCGCCCAAGGAGGTATTGCGCGAAATGCTCCTCCATGGCGTGGATGTGTGCCGGCTGAACTTCAGTCACGGCAGCTATGATTTCTACGCCCGGGTCATCGAGGACATCCGCTCCCTGGACAAGGAGCTGGACCTGACCACTGCGATATTGGCCGACCTGCAGGGTCCGAAGCTGCGGGTGGGCAAGATCGATGGCGATGGCGTCGAATTGGCGCCTCACGCGGAGCTGGTCCTGACCACCAAGGAGGTGATCGGTTCAGCGGAACAGGTGTACATCAACTACGCCCATTTTCCTCGGGACGTGAAGCCTGGTGAGCATGTCCTCCTCAATGACGGCAAGCTCAAGCTGGAGGTCATTTTCAGCGACGGCAAGGAAAAGGTGACCACACGGGTCGTTCACGGGGGTGTGCTCAGCTCCAACAAGGGCGTGAATTTGCCGAACACCCGGATCTCCCTGCCCTGCCTCACGGAAAAGGACCGGAACGATCTGGAGTTCGCCCTGTCCCACGACGTGGATTGGATCGGGCTATCGTTCGTCAGACAGGCGGCGGATATCGCGGAGCTGAAGGAGTTGATCGCCAATGCAGGGAAAAGTGCCCGTGTGGTGGCCAAGATCGAGAAGCCGGAGGCCCTCGAACAGATCGACCCGATCATTGACCTGGCCGATGCGCTCATGGTGGCCCGAGGGGACCTGGGTGTGGAGGTGGCCATGGAAAAGGTGCCGTTGATCCAGAAGGAACTTATCCGCAAGGCATTGGAAAAACATCGCCCGGTGATCGTGGCCACCCAGATGATGGAGAGCATGATCAACGACATCACGCCCACCCGCGCCGAGGTGAACGATGTGGCCAACGCCGTGCTGGACCATGCCGATGCGGTGATGTTAAGCGCGGAGACCAGCGTGGGCAAGCACCCGGTGGAAGTGGTGAAGGCCATGAACCGCATCCTCATCGAAATGGAGAATGCGGAAGGCATGTACAATGTGCCCAACCCACCTTTGGAGGAGAACGACCGCATGATCAGCGATGCCATTTGCATTGCCAGTGTGCGCATGGCCGCCGCCATGGAGGTGAAGGCCATCGTGACCATGACCCACAGCGGTTATACAGCCTTCAAGATCAGCAGCATGCGCCCCAAGGCACGGGTGTTCGCCTTCACCAGCAACAGGCGGATCCTCACCATGCTGAACCTGGTATGGGGCGTGCGCGCGGAGTACTACGACAAGACCGTCAGTACGGACGATACCATCTCGGACATCAAGGAACTGCTCATTCAAAAAGGGCATGTGGAGCAAGGCGGCATGGTCATCAACATCGCCAGCATGCCCATTTCGGACAAAGGGATGGCCAACATGCTGAAGCTTAGCCCGGCGTAGTAACTCCGCTCTCAGGCCTTTACCAGGCCTCCTCGGACCAGTTCCCAGTAAAACCCCGGGTTCTTCAGTCGCGCCCGCAGGTCCAGGTCCGTGAACATGCACGCGATGGTATCGGCCAATGCCGGGTTCTTGGTGGCTCGGTCCACCACGAGATCGAACAGCCAGGACCGCTTGGCCAGCCGTTGTAACCGCGTGCTGATCGATAGTTCCTGTCCGAGCCGCTTCCACACGCGATCATCGTAGGCCTTGGCGGCTGTGGCGGAAAGGTCGTTGCGCGCTAGCATGTCCGCGGCCACCTCGGCGGCGTGCACACCGCTGATCATGGCATGGCTGATGCCTTCACCGGTAAAGGGATCGATCAAGTGCGCGGCGTCGCCGATGAGCAGATAACCATCGCCGCTGATCGGATAGCGCTTGCTACCCAAGGGAAGACCCATGCCTTGGATCGCACATTCCAGCTGTGCCTCAGCGAAGCGGTCGCGCAGGGTCGGATGTTCCTGCACCAGTCTTACCAGCTCCGCCTTGAGATCGATGCGCCGTTCGCGGACCACATCGCTGCGCAGGCCCAGACCCACATTGGCGCGGCCCCCTGGCAAGGGAAAGACCCAGAGATAGCCCGGTAGCAAACTCCTTAGGAAATGCAGCTCGATGAAGCCATCCGCATCCAGTCCCTTCACGCCGTTGTAGTACGCACGCACCCCTGCCGCATGGTGCTCGGGTCGCAGCGACAGGCCGCCGACCTGTCTGGCAAAAACACTGTTGGCGCCACTGGCGTCCAGCACCATTGAGGCATGGATCGACCGTGGGCCATCCGGTCCTTGAGCACCGAGCCGCCAACCGCATTGCGTATGCTCGAACGAACGGACCACATGCCCTTGCAGCACGGAGGCTCCGGAAGCAAGGGTCCGTTGGAACAACAGATCGTCGAAACGCAACCGCCGAAGGATCGCCCCGGGGGCTTCCCCCTTACCGACCTCCCGGCTGAAGGGTACGCGCAGCACGCCACCTCCGGGCGCCACGAAGGTGACCCCCCAGCTGCGCTGGAGGAGCGCATCGCCCATCACCTCCTTGACAAGCTCCTTGTCCAGACGTTCCATGGTGCGCATCACCTTGCCGCTGAGCGCATCACCGCACACCTTGTCGCGTGGGAAGACGGCTTTATCGATCAGTATGGTCGGTATCCCAAGCTGGCGCAACCGCAAGGTGGCCGAGCAGCCGCCCGGTCCGGCGCCGATCACACACACGACCGAGGCACCGGGCGTCGCCATTCAACTGCGGAAGGCGCCGTCCCGGAACTGGGCCAGAAAGCGCAGATCGTTCTCCCAGTATAAGCGCAGGTCGGGTACGCGGTAAAGCAGCTGAGCGATGCGCTCCACGCCCATACCGAAGGCGAACCCACTGAATTCCTGCGGGTCGATGCCGCAATTGGACAACACGGCGGGGTCCACCATGCCGCAGCCCATGATCTCCACCCAGCCGCTGTGTTTGCACACGGCGCAGCCTTCGCCGTGACATATGGTGCAGCTCAGATCCACCTCGGCGCTGGGTTCTGTGAAGGGGAAGTAGCTCGGACGCAGCCGGATGGCGACCTCCGGACCGAACAGGCTTTTGGCAAAGAGGTCCAGCGTGCCTTTCAGTTCCGCGAAGCTGACCCCTCGATCCACGTAAAGGCCTTCCACCTGATGGAACATGCAATGGGCGCGGGCACTGATGGCTTCGTTGCGATATACCCTGCCAGGCGAGACGGTGCGGATGGGCGGGGTGCTGCTTTCCATCACGCGCACCTGCACGCTGCTGGTGTGTGTGCGCAGCGAATTGCCACCTGCGTCATCCACGAAGAAGGTGTCCTGCATGTCCCTGGCAGGATGATCGGGAGGAAAGTTCAGGGCTCCGAAGTTGTGGTGGTCGTCCTCCACTTCCGGGCCGTGGCTCACCGAGTAGCCCATTCGGGCGAACACGTCAACTATCCTGTCCCGGACCAGGCTGATGGG
>JAGQVN010000125.1 GCA_020437905.1 Flavobacteriales bacterium | reverse complement strand
CCGGTCAGTTCGTTCTGGGTGGCGCAGGGGAGGGCCACGTCCACTTTTCCGCACACTTCCCAGGCGCTTGCGCCCTTGAAGAACTTGGCGCCCTTGTACTTCTTGGCGTACTCCTCGATGCGTCCACGTTTCACGTTCTTCAAATCCATGAGGAAATCCAGCTTGGCTGCGTGGATCCCGTCCGGATCGTAGATGGAACCGCTGGAATCCGAAGCGGTCACCACATGGGCACCGAGCTGTGAAGCTTTTTCGATCGCATACTGGGCCACGTTCCCGCTGCCGCTCACGGCAACACATTTACCGTGAATGGTGTCCTTCACGCGGTTCAACATTTCCTCGGCGAAGTAGACACAACCATAGCCGGTCGCTTCCGGGCGGATCAGCGAACCACCCCAGTTCCGGCCCTTACCGGTCAGCACACCGGTGAATTCATTGGCCAGGCGCTTGTACTGCCCGAACATGTAACCGATCTCGCGACCGCCCACGCCGATATCCCCGGCCGGTACGTCCGTATCGGCACCGATGTGCCGGAACAGCTCGGTCATGAAGCTCTGACAGAAGCGCATCACTTCGTTGTCGCTCTTGCCTTTCGGGTCGAAGTCCGAGCCTCCCTTTCCACCGCCCATGGGCAGGGTTGTCAGGCTGTTCTTGAAGATCTGTTCAAAGCCGAGGAACTTCAGGATGCTCAGGTTCACGCTGGGGTGGAAACGCAGGCCTCCTTTGTACGGCCCGATGGCGCTGTTGAACTCGACCCGGTACCCGCGGTTCACATGGATCTGGCCTTTGTCGTCGACCCAAGGGACCCGGAACAGGATGGTCCGTTCGGGCTCCACGATGCGCTCGAGGATGCGTCCATTGGTGTATTTGGGTTTCCGCTCGATGAAGGGGATCACCGTTTCCGCTACCTCGTGGACCGCTTGCAGGAACTCCGGTTCATGCGGGTTCTTCGCGGATACTTCGTTCATGAACGCGTCCACTTTCTTCTTGGTGGAAGCGGACAGCTTTGGACTTGCCATCGGGGGTGTTCGTTAAAGATCGGGCGCGAAGGTAGTGCGCTGAAGGCTTGCGCCACCGTCGATCGGATACCCTGGAACCGCGAGGATCAGGCCGGCTCGTAGATCTTTCCCGGCAGTGCCCTGACCGCTCCGCTGAACTCGAGCTCCAACAGTAGCGCCGCCACCTTGCTCTGGGTCATTTTACTGCGAGCACAGAGCTCGTCGATGTCCACCCTGTCGCGCTCCTGCAGGATGTTCATCAGGAGCAGCTCCTCCGGCCCCAGGTCCTTGAACAGCGGTATTTGTCGCGCCTTCTTCCCGGGCTTCTCCTGCCAGCCCATCAGTTGGAGCAGGTCCCCGGCACCGGTGATCAGCGCCGCCTTGTTACGCTTGATCAGGTCGTTGCACCCTTCACTGCGTGCATCCGTTGCCCTGCCCGGAAAGGCCATCACATCGCGATCATAACTGTTGGCGATGTCCGCGGTGATCAGCGAACCTCCCTTGCCTGCGCTCTCCACCACCACCGTGCAGTCCGCCAAACCCGCGATGATGCGGTTCCGGGCCGGAAAATTCCCTGGAACGAAGTTCGCATTGCTCGGTTGTTCGGTGACCAACCCACCGTGAGGTAGCATCTGTCTCGCCGTTCCTTGATGCTCCCCCGGGTACAGTCTGTCCAGGCCATGCGCGACCGCCGCGAAGGTGGGCATGTCATTCCGGAGGGCGGCCCGATGCGCCGTGATGTCAATGCCGTATGCCAGGCCGCTGATGATGGTGACGCCGGCGGCTTTGAGGCCGGTTACCAGTTCTTCGCAGGAGCGCTTCCCGTGCTCGCTGGGGCTCCGTGTGCCCACCACGGCCACGCAGCGATCGGCGTCCAGGTCCCCTGCACCTTTCACGAAAAGCAGGGCCGGAGGGTCCGAAGCATGTTTCAAGCGCTGCGGGTAATCCGCATCCAGATAAAAGAGCATCCGCAGCCTTTCGCGCCGGACATACGCCAGTTCCTTCTCCGCGCGGACCAGTACCTCGCTGTCCTTCAAGGCGGCCAGGATCTTGGGGCCTACCCCGGGCACCTTTTCCAATGAACGGTACAACCTGGGGTCGGTGAACAGCGGGTCAACGCCCCCGGCATAGGCCACCAGCTCCCGCGCATGCACGGGTCCCACGCCTTTCAGCATGCTCAAGGCGATGCGATGGATCCATTGTTGGTCTTCCATGGGCGCGACCTGCGAAGGTAGATGTGAACAAGCTACGGTGCGCAGGCTCGGACGACACGGACTTGAGCAACCGGGCACCGTGGCTACATTTACCCCGGAACCTGCTCAACATGAGGATATCTTGGTTGGTGTTGGCCTTGCTATGTGCTGGGTTCGCAGCTGCTCAGAGCGCAATCCTTTCTGGTAGGGTGCGCGACGCTGCCAACCTTGAGGTAATGCCAGGAGTGAACGTGGTGTTCGCTCTAGGCCAAGGCACAGCCACGGACGTTAACGGTGATTTTCGCATGGAGCTTCCGGCAGGCAGTTACAACATTACGTTCACTTTCATAGGTTACCGTACAATCGAACGATCGGTCCTGTTGATCCCAGGGTCAGAGCAAAGACTTGAGGTCAACCTAGAACAAGCTGTTTCAGAGTTGGAAATGGTTGTCGTCTCTGCTGGTAGATTCGAGCAACGTGTTGGCGAGGTAAGTCAATCCCTGAGCGTACTGAGCCCCCAACTGGTCCGTGACAAGAACCTGAACAACATGAGCGATGCCCTCCAGCAGGTCCCCGGGGTGGTGATCATCGATGAAGACCCCCAGATCCGTGCAGGATCCGGCTTCAGCTATGGAGCAGGTAGCAGGGTCATGGTGCTCGTAGATGACCTGCCGGTGCTGAGCGGCGATATCGGGCGGATCTCCTGGGGGTTTCTTCCGACAGAGAACCTGGAGCAGCTGGAAGTGATCAAAGGGGCCAGCTCTGTGCTCTATGGAAGCGCCGCGCTCAGCGGTGTGATCAATGTGCGAACCGCCTATCCGAGGTCCACGCCGACCACCTTGGTCAATGCGTTCACAGGGCTCTATGATACACCCCGCAGAAAAAGTGCGAAATGGTGGACCGGTCGCAATCCATTGATGGGTGGGGCCAACCTCTTTCATAGCCAGCAGTTGGGGACCTTGGATGTGGTTTTGGGCGCCAACTACGTCTGGGACGAAGGCTTTTTGGGTCCGGAGCCGATTGGCGACGATAGTCTAAACACGGATGATACCAGGTACTCTGATCCCGCTGGGTATGACCGACGGTTGCGCGTGAACGGTGGGCTACGCTGGCGTAGCAAGAAGGTCAAGGGCTTGAATATCGGAGTGAATGGCAATTACAGCCGAAGCGAGAATACCAGCGTCTTCATCTGGGAGGATAACGAGGATGGCCTCTATCGTCCGGAGAATGGTACTGTGACCTATACCAATGGGGTACAGTACTACGTGGACCCCTATATCAACTACAGCAGTGCCCAGAACACCCGTCACAGTCTACGAGGGCGTTATTATAGGCAGAGCTTCGACAACAGCGGGAACCAGAGCAACCGGAGCAATTTTGCCTACGGGGAGTACCAGATCCAACAACGCGCCGACCTGTTCGGGGAAACGATGCTGACCGGTGGGATCGTGGCCCAGCATACGCGCTCGGTGGCGGACCTCTACAGTGGCAACTCGGATGGGGACAATGAGAACTTCGCCACGAACACGGCCGCCTACTTGCAGGTCGACAAGAAGCTGTTCCGCGAGCGTCTGGCGCTGTCCCTTGGCATGCGCTATGAACGTTTCCAGGTCAATGATGACGAGCAAAGCACTCCTGTTTTTCGGGCTGGAGGCACCTACAAGGTCTTTGAGGCCACCTTCGTGCGGGCCAGCTACGGACAGGGCTTCCGCTTTCCGACGATCGGGGAGCGCTTCATCACCACCAACGTCGGACAGTTGCAGATCTATCCCAACCCCGAGCTTCTACCGGAGGAGAGCTGGAACGTGGAGGCGGGGATCAAACAAGGCTTCAAGATCGGGGACTTCCAAGGCTACTTGGACCTTGTCGGCTTCCGACAGGAGTTCCAGAACTACATCGAGTTCACCTTCGGTATCTGGGACCAGCCAAGCTTCACCAATTTCGGAGGTCTCGGCTTCCGTTCGGTGAACACGGGTGGCGCGTTGGTCTCCGGTGGAGAGGTGGAGCTTACCGGCCAGGGGAACGTAGGGCCGGTGAAGGTCTCTGCGCTGATGGGATACACCTACACCGAACCCATCTCGACCACCCCGGATCAGATCTACGCCTACCCTCAGGCGGAGAACACCACCTGGCCCCCGGCCACGTATGCGAACACGAGTTCTGACCCCACCGGCAACATCCTGAAGTTCCGGGTCCAGCACTTGTTCCGTTCGGACATCCAGGGGGACCTGAAACGGATGTCACTGGGCTTCAGTGTGCGCTACAACAGCCATGTGCGGAACATCGACAAGATCTTCGTGGACCTCGACGAGAGCACCAATCCCATCGTGAAGCTCGAGACCGGGGTCAGCGATTGGATGAAGACCCACCGGACCGGTGATACGATCCTGGACCTGCGCCTTGGCTATATGCTCACCGAGCACAGCCGGGTGTGGTTCATCGTGAACAACCTGACCAATTTGGAATATGCCATCCGACCGCTTTCGGTGGAAGCCCCCCGCATGTTCCAGTTGAAGTATTCCCTCCAGATCGGAGCATGACATGCGTATCCTGGGGGTGATCCCTGCGCGATACGGGAGCACGCGTCTTCCGGGCAAGGTGCTCATGGACATTGCCGGGCGTTCCATGTTGCAGCGCGTGTTTGAGCGTGTGTCGCGGACGCGGAAGCTGGCTTCGATCGTGGTGGCCACGGATGATGAGCGCGTCCTGGACCATGCGCGTTCGTTCGGTGCTGAAGCGGTAATGACCGCGCCTGACCATCCGAGCGGCACGGATCGCTGTTCCGAAGCGTTGCAAGCGGTCGGCGGGGGGCACGATGCGGTGATCAATATCCAGGGGGATGAACCTTTTCTGGACCCTGGGCAGATCGATCTGCTATGTGATACCCTCTCCCATGAAGGCGTCCAGATCGTTACCCTGGCCAAGCCGATATTGAGCGATCCGGAGATCGACGATCCGAAGGAAGCTCATGTGGTGGTGGACAAGGACATGAACGCGCTGTATTTCAGCAGGGCAGGTATACCCTTTCTGCGCGATGGTAAAGGGACACCAAGGCATCTTCGGTTCCCTTTTCTGAAACATGTTGGTGTATACGGTTTCCGGGCCGAGGTCCTTTCCCAATTGGTGGCATTGCCCGCATCTGCGCTGGAGCAGGCTGAAGGCTTGGAACAGCTGCGCTGGTTGGAGAATGGGTTCCGTGTCCGGCTTGTGCTGACCGAGCATGACAGCTTTTGTGTGGACACTGCGGAGGACCTGGAAGAAGCGGTGCAAAGGGCAAGGTCCCTGGAACGATGAAGGGTTCCCGCAGCTGTTCCGTTCGCCCCGATAGGTCGCCGGCCACTTAGGGTCCTGTTTCAGAAAGCACCGGATCGCTTCATCCCGTCTCAGTACCTTCGCCTCGTTCGCCGAGCATGCCCATCGAGAAGGATATCCACGACCTGTTGTACGCACATGATTGCGTGATCGTCCCGCATTTCGGTGGCTTCCTGACGCACTATCGCACGGCACGATTGGATGAATCGCGCCAGCTCGTCCATCCTCCATCCAAGGATGTGAGCTTCAACCAGCAGTTGATACGCAACGATGGGTTGCTTGCGGACCGTGTTGCAAAACGGGCGGGTGTCCCCTTTGATGAAGCCGTGCGCAGGATCGGTGCGGAGGTGGACTCCTGGCAGAGCAGATTGGGCCGCGAAGGGCGCCTTGAATTGGCGCGCTTGGGTACTTTTTTTACGGACCATGAGGCCAACCTTCAGTTCGAGCCGGACCGGAGAGTGAATTACCTGCGCGAATCGTACGGCCTCCGACCTGTTGCCGCAGTTCCAGTGCAGCGACGATCGATGAGCCTCCCACCTGTTGCTCCATCGGCGAACATCCCAATGGAGGAGGCTTCCAAGGAAGATCGTCGGAGGATGTGGCTTCCAGCAGCTGCCATCCTGAGCGGGGTGGTGTTCATGGCGGCCTTGTGGGCCTTGATGCCACTGACGAACAAGGAGGCATCCTGGAGCGGCTTGCTTCCCTTGGTGCCTGCAGCGGAAGGTCGGTTCACACCAAGGACGGAGTTCCCGGCGTTGATCGAGGAGGAAGAGGAGGGTCCATGGACCGCCCCTGACGGTCATGGCGTAAGGGAGTTGGCTATAACGGGAGAGCCGGAGCGATTGGTGGCGGTGGACCTGGGGCCTGCCTTATCCGTGGAAGCGGTGCCCGACAGCACACACGTTGCTGTTGCCAAGGTGGTTTTTCGCTATCATGTGGTTGGCGGTTGTTTCAGTGTTTCGGAGAATGCGGCGCGCTTCGTGGACGGATTGAAAGCGAAAGGCTTCGCCGCCCACCAGATCGATCTGCACCGGGGGCTCCATCGGGTGGCCTACGGTAGTTACCCGGATCGCGTCATGGCCCTGGAGGCCTTGGCGGCGATCAGAAAGAGCGAGGCCCCCGAGGCTTGGTTGTTGGTGAAATGAAGGCGCGGTGCCCGGAGGTGTAATTTTGTAGCGCTCCCTGTCCGGAACATGCATCAGATCGATCAGACCGCCTGCACCATCTCATTCCTGGAGAACGATATCGTGCACGTTCACTTCAAGGATGGTCGTGTGATCGAGCACGATGAGGTCCAGCTTATGTTCGATGCCATCGAACAAGAACGCAAAGGGAGGAAGGCCTTGTTGCTGGTGAGCGTTGGAGAGGGCTCCACCATGAGCAATGATGCGAGGGCCTTTGCTTCCGGACCCGAAAGTTCACGGTATATCGCAGCGGATGCGATCATCCAGCGCGACTTCAGCCATTCGCTCGCCGCCAACGTATTCATGCGGTACCATAAACCCGGCCGTCCCATCCAGCTCTTCCCCGATAGGGAGAGCGCGTTGGCCTGGCTTGGGCAGCAGCAGCACCTGATCGAATGAAGAACATCCTTTTGGTCACCCTCCTTTCATGTGCTTTCGGGTCCATGGAAGCTCAGTTCGTTGCTTCGGAACCTGACAGGACGTTGAACACCGGCAAGGAGCAGGTAACGGCATTGGCCATGGCCCCGCGTGGGGATCGAATGCTTGTCGGGACCACCAAGGGAGCCGCACTGTTCGATATCGAGAGCGGCAAGAAGGTCCAGGACTTCCCTTTCAAAGAGGATGACAATTCCACGGTCTGGCACGCCTCCTTCAATGACAATGGGGAGTTCGTCCTGCTGATCGGATACACCGGTAAACGCGAAGTGTGGGATGTGAAGAGCGGGAAGATCGACAAGATGCTGAACAAGCACGGATGGATACCCGACCCCAGGCAGGTCAAAGCCATGGGATTGAACATGGGTAACAGCGACTTCGATCGGTTCTATCAGCAGACGGAAGCGGTGCTGGGCGAGGTCAGGGCCGTGGCCCAGAAGAACGGTGCGGTGCAGTTCATCACCAGCAGCGATCAGGCCCTCCAGCAGATCGAGTTCCCGCAGAACAAGGACCAACATCACCGGGCTCCCTGCCTGTTCTCCGACACCCACTTCATCACGGGTACGGATGACGGTCGCGTCCTGTTCTACCCGTTGGTCAGGCGATGAAGCAGGCCGGATCGGTGGGCTCCTGCCCGACCTCGGCCAGTGTGGCGGAGACCACCAACTTCGTGCTGCCGAACGATACCAATACCCTGGGCAACCTGTTCGGTGGAAGGCTTTTGCAATGGCTGGACATCAATTCAGCTGTAAGCGCCCACCGGCATTGCAAAAGGGTGGTCGTCACGATCGCGGTGAACAACGTCAGCTTCGACCGCCCCATCAAGCTTGGCGATCTGGTCACCATCCGCAGTCACGTCAGCCGCGCCTTCGACACCAGCATGGAGGTCTGGAGCGATGTCTGGGTGGAGGACCAGCTCACCGGCGAGAAGATCAAGTGCAACAGCGCGATCTACACGTTCGTGGCGGTGGACAATACCGGCAGGCCGGTGAATGTACCGCAGGTGGTCCCTGGAACAGAGGAGGAGCAGAAGCGCTACGATGGTGCACTGCGCAGGCGTCAGCTCCGCCTGATCCTGGCCGGTCGGATGAAGCCGGAAGAGGCCTCGGAGCTCAAAGCGCTGTTCGATCGCTGATCGTTCCGATCACGTCGGCGATCCGTTCCACGTCTTGAAGCTCCATGCAGCGGAAATGACCATTTGGGCACTGTTCGAACCCGATCTTTGAACACGGTCTGCAATTCAGCCCATCCACCTCGAACACGTGGCAATTCGACGGCGACCGGGGCTGATAAGGGCCCATGCCGAACGCTGGGACCGTATTACCCCACATGCTCAATACCGGACGTTGGAAGGCACAGGCCATATGCATGGCGCCACTGTCGTGGGTGACCACGGCCTTCGCCCTGGCGATCAGGGAGGCGCTGCCCAGCAGATCGTACATGCCCGTGGTATCGAACACACGGCCACCAATGGCATGCCCGATGGCCGCCCCGATCGGCCTATCCTCAGGTCCTCCGATGAGGACAAGGGGACCTTCGATGCGCCGAGCCAGATCCACCAGCTTGTGCAAGGGGGCTCTTTTCGTAGCATGGGCCCCACCGATCGCCAGGGCCACGAAACCGCATTGATGGGACGTGGGAAGTGATCCGATCGGTACTTCGCGATCCGGAGGAACGGTCAGGGAAAGGCCCAGCCCATCGTTCCGGACCCCCAGATGGGCGACCGTATCCATGTATCGGTCGACGATGTGGCGACGGGGCATTTTGTCGACCTTCAGGTTCACCAACAACCATTTGCTTGCGTTCAACTTGTGGAAGCTGCTCGACGGCACACGCAGGGCACGCTTGATGCGCGCCGTGCGCAGGTTCTTGTGCAGGTCGATCACCCGGTCGAAACGCTCCGCTTTCAGTCTTTTTATCAGGTCCCCGAGGTCGCTGCCCAGTTCATGCACGCGGTCCAGGTGGGGGTCATATCGAACCAGGTCGGCGAAGGCCTCTTTCGTGGCGAAGTGGACCTCGGCACCGGCTACCTGTTCCTTCAAACAGCGCAACACGGGACTGGTGAGCACGATGTCACCGATGGAGGATAACCGCAGGATGAGCAGTTTCACACCGCAAAGGTCCGTCAATGCGCGGAATGCGCATGCGCGACCGGTGCGCCTACCTTCGCGACCATGTATGTGGACACCCACGCCCACCTGTACCACAAGCAGTTCGATGGGGATCGCCCGGAGATGGTGCAGCGCGCTTTGGATGCCCGGGTGACCCATCTGCTCCTGCCGAACATCGATGGGGAGAGCATCAGGGCCATGCATGCCCTGGTGGACGCGTTCCCGGATGTGTGCCGCATGATGATGGGCCTGCATCCCTGCTCCGTTGGGCAGGATAGCATCGCCTCCCTGGACCAGGTCGAGCAGCTCCTTGGTACGGGGCAATACTGCGCGGTGGGGGAGATCGGCATCGACCTGTATTGGGACAAGACCTGGATCGAGGAACAACGGGAAGCTTTTCGGACACAAGTGCGCTGGGCCAAGGAGCTGGGCCTTCCGATCGTCATCCACTGCCGAAACAGCTTTCAAGAGGTCATCACCATCGTGGAGGATGAGAAGGACGAGCGGCTACGCGGCGTTTTCCACTGCTTCACTGGGAGCGTGGAGGAGGGGAAGCGCGTGCTCGCGATGGATGGGTTCTACCTCGGTATCGGTGGCGTTCTGACCTTTCCCAAAAGCGGTTTGGCTGCGACCCTTGCTGAACTGGGTCCGGATCGTTGCATGTTGGAGACCGATGCGCCGTATCTCGCGCCGGTCCCTTTCCGTGGAAAGCGCAATGAGAGCAGTTATATACCTCATGTGGCCGAAGGACTGGCAAAGGCCACACGCAGAAGCGTGGCGGACATTGCGGCGATCACGACAACGAACGCACGGGACCTCTTCAAGCTATGATGGAACCACGGGTCCTGATCATCTACACCGGAGGTACCATCGGCATGGTGGCCGATCCGCGTACCGGAGTGCTGAACCCGATGGACATGGAACGGCTCGCGGTGCAGGTGCCTGAGCTGGAAAGGGTGCCCGTGAGCCTGGACACGATGAGCTTCGGGACGCCCAAGGACAGCAGCGACATGCGGCCGGAGGATTGGGTTCGCCTGGCAGCCATTATCGGGGACAGGCACGAACTGTATGACGGTTTTGTGGTCCTTCATGGTAGTGACACCATGGCCTACACAGCTTCCGCACTGAGCTTTCTGTTGGAGGGACTGGACCGCCCGGTGGTATTGACCGGCTCCCAACTGCCCATCGGAACGATCCGGACCGATGCAAAAGAGAACCTGATCACGGCGATCGAGATCGCAGCAGCTCAGGATGAGCAAGGGCGTGCCATGGTGCCAGAAGTGGTCGTCTATTTCGAGTATCGCCTGTATCGGGGGAACCGAACGGTGAAGGTCCATGCGGAGCGGTTCGAGGCGTTCCGCTCGCCCAACTGGCCCGTATTGGCGGAAGCGGGGGTGCATATCCGATTCGATCGCACAGCGATCCTGCCGCATCGCGACCGACCCTTCAAGGCCCATGGGTCCATGAGCACTCAGGTGGCGGCCTTCCCGCTATTCCCCGGGATCCAAGCGGAGTGGGTGCGATCGGTGCTTTCCGTTGCTGACCTACAGGGCGTGGTGATGGCCAGTTTCGGTAGTGGCAATGGCCCGACGGACAAGGCCTTCCTGGATGCGTTGGAGGTCGCCCGTGGGCGCGGCCTGGTGATCGTGAACGTGACCCAATGTATCGGGGGGCGGGTGGAACAGGGGAAGTACGGAACGAGCGCCGCTTTCAATGAGATGGGCATCGTTCCCGGGGCGGACCTGACCTTGGAAGCGGCGTTGACCAAGATGATGTTCCTGTTCGGTCAGGGCCTCAGCGGGTCGCTGGTCGAACAGCGGATGCCCGATCCTCTTGCCGGTGAACTGACCCTGTTCTGATGACCGGATACGGAACATCAGGCACCGCTCCTGGATCCGTCCTTGAGCGCGCGTTCCTTTTTGTAATTTGGCCGCCCGCAGGACGGGAGGAACCCAACCTCGGATGACCGGAGAGATGGCCGAGTGGTCGAAGGCGCGCGCCTGGAAAGTGCGTATACCTTAACCGGGTATCGGGGGTTCGAATCCCTCTCTCTCCGCGAAGTATTGTGAACGAACGGAACCAACGCGAACAACACACCACACGCAAGCACACGCAATGACCATGGCACGTAAGATCCTTTCCATCGGCATGTTGGCCCTGCTCTTCCTGGGCCTTCTGTCCACTCCGCTCCTGGCCCAGGAGGCGGGCAACGCGGCCGAAGCTGCGGCCGCTGCCGGCGACGCAGCCGGGCATCAGATGTTCAAGCAGCGCTTCATCGAGGGAAGCCCCCAATGGATGGCCCCGGTGTTGATCTGCCTGATCCTCGGCCTTGCCATCTGCATTGAGCGGATCATCTATCTGAACATGGCCACGTCCAATACCGATAAGCTGCTCTCCAGTGTGGAGGATGCATTGAAGTCAGGTGGCTCCGATGCGGCCAAAGAGGTGTGTCGCAATACCAAAGGTCCTGTTGCCGGGATCTTCTACCAAGGCCTGGACCGTGCTCATGAGGGCGTTGACATGGTGGAGAAGAGCGTCATCGCCTATGGTGGGGTCGAGGTCGGACGCTTGGAGCGTGGCCTTTCCTGGGTGGGTCTGTTCATCGCCCTGGCACCCATGCTCGGGTTCCTGGGAACGGTGATCGGGATGATCGAGGCCTTCGACCAGATCGCACAGGCCAACAACATCTCCCCCGCAATCGTTGCCGGTGGTATCAAGGTGGCTTTGTTGACCACCGTGTTCGGTCTCATCACCGCCATCATCCTGCAGATCTTCTACAACTACCTCGTCAGCAAGATCGAAAGCCTGACCGGTCAGATGGAGGAAGCCTCCATTGGTCTGGTGGACCTGTTGGTGAAGGATAAAATGGCCCGCGGCTGAACGTCATGAGCGACAAAATGAGCGCTATGTTGGGCAAGGGGGTGCAATGGGTCCTGGCGATCCTGGGCATTGTCTTCGTCCTGATGATCTTCGCTGGCAAGGATGCCGGCGTGGATGGCGGCCTGTATATCACCTACACGGCATTCTTCCTGTGTGCTGGAATGGCCGTGCTATTCGGTCTGTACAGCATTGTTACCGCTGGAAAGAAGGCCATGCCCACCTTGATCGGCATCGGGGTGTTCCTTGTCCTGCTTGCGATCTCCTATGGGATGGCGAGCGACTCCGTGCTTCCTGCCTGGCAGGAAATGGGCATTACGCCGTCCGCCTCCAAAATGGTGGGCGCGGGTCTGGGCGTCCTTTACATCATGATGGGCGGTGCGGTCGTGGCCATACTCGCCGGTGAAGTGATGCGTTTACTCAAGTAAGATGCTGCGGCGTAAGAAGATACGTGGACCGGGCGAGATCAATGCGGGTTCGATGGCGGACATCGCCTTCCTGCTCCTGATTTTCTTCCTGGTGACCACCACCATGGATACGGATGTGGGTATCCTGCGCCTGCTGCCACCCATCGTGGAGGACGTCACACCACCTGACAAGGTGAAGCAACGGAACATCTATGAGGTGCTCGTGAACGATGCGGATATGTTGCTCGTGGAAGGAAAGCCCATGGACATCAGCGACCTGCGCGAAGGCGCCAAGGAATTCATGACCAACCCGAACAAGTCGGAGGACCTCCCGGAGAAGTCCCTGGTCACCCGGGCGGAGTGCAAACAGCAGATCGGTAATTTCCAAAGCTACCTGGCATCAGCTACTACGCCGGAGGAGAAACAGAATTTCCGCAAGGGCTTGGAGAAATGGGAGGAGAAACTGGCTGCAGTGGAACTCCTGGGAGAGTACATGGAACTTCCAGGTTCGGCCGTGATATCCCTGCAGACGGGTTCCAAGACCTCCTACGATATGTACGTGCAGGTCCAGAACGAGCTTGAAGCAGCGGTACGTGAGCTGCGTGATGAATTGAGCAAGAACAAGTTCAACAAGAAATACACCGAGCTGAGCGAGATCCTCGAGGAGGAGAAAGAGATGATCCGTGCCGTGCGCATGGTCTTCCCGCAGCGCATCTCGGAAGCCGAACCGGTGGAAGTGGGTTCACGATCCGAAAGCTGACATGTCACGTTTCAAGGAAAAGGAGAACTCAGGCACCCCGGCGGTAAGCACCGCCTCACTGCCCGACATCATCTTCATGCTGCTCTTCTTCTTCATGGTCACCACGGTGATGCGCGAGGTGGACCTGAAGGTGAAGATCACCCTGCCCGAAGCTTCGGAGGTCGAGAAGCTGGAGGATAAGGCCCTGGTGGATTACATCTACATCGGGCCGCCCACGATGGAAGCCCTGGGCACCGAGCCGTTGATCCAATTGAACGACCAGTTCGCGAAGCTTGAGGATATCGACCCCTGGGTGAAAGCCAACAACGAGCGTCGTCAGGAAGCCGAAGTACCGAGGATCACACGATCGTTGAAGGTGGACAAGGACACCTATATGAAGATCGTCACGGATGTGAAACAGGAATTGCGCAAGAGCAATGCGCTGAAGATCAATTACTCCACTGGTCGGGGCCGATAGGGCCTGCCCATGAAGTGCGCAAAGCCCCGCCGATGCGGGGCTTTGTATTTTTGCGACCCCCATGGTGCGCATCGGGAACATCGAACTGGGCGACTTTCCGCTGTTGCTCGCCCCAATGGAGGACGTGAGCGATCCGCCCTTCCGCGTGCTGTGCAAACAGCATGGAGCGGACATGATGTACACGGAGTTCATCAGCAGCGAGGGCCTGATCCGCGATGCGGCCAAGAGCGTGAAGAAGCTCGACATTTTTCCAGGGGAGCGTCCTGTCGGCATCCAGCTCTTTGGGGGTGCGGAGGAAGCCATGGAGGAAGCTGCACGGATCGCAGCCGAAGCGCGACCGGAACTGATCGACATCAATTACGGTTGCCCGGTGAAGAAAGTGGTGAGCAAAGGGGCCGGTGCCTGTCTGCTCATGGATGTTCCGCGTATGGTGAGGCTGACCGCTGCCGTGGTGAAAGCTGTCGATCTGCCGGTCACGGTGAAGACCCGCCTGGGCTGGGATGAGAACAGCCTGAACATCGAGGAAGTGGCCGAACGCCTGCAGGATGTCGGCATCCAGGCCCTGAGTATCCACGGTCGGACCCGTGCCCAGCTGTACAAAGGTTCCGCCGATTGGACCCTGATCCGCAAGGTGAAGGAGAACCCGCGCATCCGCATCCCGATCTTCGGGAATGGGGATGTCGATTCACCGGAGAAAGCGGTCGAATACCGGCAACGTTACGGAGTGGATGGCATCATGATCGGACGTGCCAGCATCGGCCATCCCTGGATCTTCAATGAGATCAAGCATTTCATGCGGACCGGGGAGCATTTGCCCGGGCCCACCCTGGCCGATCGTGTGAAGGCTGCCTCCGAACACCTGCTCGCTTCCATCGACTGGAAAGGCGAATACGAGGGCGTGGTGGAAATGCGTCGCCACTACGGCAACTATTTCAAGGGCATCCCACACTTCAAGGAAATGAGACTTCGCTTGTGCACTGAGAACGACCCGGCCAGGCTCATCGCATTGCTCGGTGAAGTACAGGACAGCTACAGCTTGGAGGCGGTGGCGTGAAGGAAGAGTCT
>JAGQVN010000124.1 GCA_020437905.1 Flavobacteriales bacterium | reverse complement strand
CGTTGTGCACGGACAGGCCGGGGTGGAGCATGGGGCGGTCGTTGGCCAGGTTCCGACCACCAAGGCGCCGAAGTTAACGCCGTCCGACAGCCCCTGGCCGGCTAACTTTGAAGCGCTCCCATGGGTCGTTCCCTCGATGTGTTCGTGCATGTGCCCAAGACAGCAGGTTCGACCCTGTTGGACCTTCTTTCGCGGCAGTATGGTCCGCCCAATGTGCATCGTACCCGGGCCATGGACCTGGAGGCCTCCTTGGAGGATTTCCGAGGTATTTCCCAGGCGGAGCGAGATAAGGTCCGCCTGCTCATGGGCCATGGTGTGCTTCGCCTGCAGGACCTTTTTCCTCCGGGAACGCGGATGTTCACGTTCCTGAGGGACCCCTTCGAGCAGTTCATCTCCTCCTTCCACTACATCCGACGTGCGACTTGGAACCGATATCATGAGCAGGTGAAGGACATGCGGTCGGAACTCCAGTTCCTGGAGCATCGGGTGATCACGGGGAATGACAATCCCCAGACCAGGCATCTGGCAGGGCTTGGCACGGACCCCCTGCCGGACCCGGACGGCGAGCTTCGCGTCCAGGTCGTGGACGAAGCGGTGTCCGGACGCGCTTCCACCCAGCTCGATGCGATGGTGTTCGTCGGACTCACGGAGCATTTCGATGAGTCCCTGTTGCTGCTGTCGGATGTATTGGGGTGGAAGGGGCCCCTGCGGTATCAGGTGCACAACCGGACCCGTTCCCGTCCGAAGGTCCCCGCGGATCACCAACTGCGGTCGGCGTTCGAGGAGGTCTACGCCGCCGACCTTGAGCTGTACGAACGAGCGCGGTCGCGGCTCCAGAAGCAGCTTGCTGATGCAGGGGCTGGATTCGCGGTACGGACGGCAAGCTTCAGGGCCTGGAACAGGGTGGCCCAGGAATATGGGCGCCTGCAGCACTTCCTGACGCGTTGAAGTTCATTGACGCTTCCCTCCCGGCACAGGTGGTCGGTTCAGTATCTTGATCGCATGCCCACATTAGTGATCTGCACCGGGAACGTCGGCAAGCGGAAGGAGATAGAGGCCCTTCTTCCGGAGGGTGTCCGCGTGCTCGTCCCGGAGGACCTCGGCATACCCGCCGACCTACCGGAGAGCGGGGTGACGTTGGAGGAGAATGCCCTGGAGAAGGCCCGTCATGTGCATCAGCTCAGCGGACTCCCCTGCATGGCCGATGATACCGGGCTGGAGGTCGACGCACTGGACGGCCGACCTGGAGTGCGTTCGGCACGTTACGCCGGATCGGCGAGGGATCCGCAGCAGAACATGGCCAAGCTATTGGAGGAACTGGCCGGAGAAGAAGAACGCGGGGCACGGTTCCGGACCGTGATCGCGTTCGTGGATTCAGGCGAGGAGAGATGCTTCGAAGGCGAGGTCCGTGGACACATTGCCGATCGGCCCTCCGGGGAGCATGGCTTCGGATATGACCCCGTGTTCATACCCGAAGGCGGCAAGGTGTCCTTCGCGGAAATGGACGATCGCACGAAGAACGCGATCAGCCATCGGGGCCGTGCCGTGGCGAAGTTCCTTGCACACTACCGTCAGCGGGGCTGAGCACCGCGCCGGAGCGCGTCGGCCACCATGCCGTTGATCAGGGCGTGCTCGCTGATCCCGCTGGCTGCGAGCATGCGTGGGACGATGCTGGCGGCGGTGAATCCGGGAGTTGTGTTCACTTCGATGGTACCGATGCCATGTGCGCCCCAGATGTGGTCGATGCGCACCAGTCCCCGGCAGGATAGTTCCCTGTAGATCGACAAGGACAACTCCTGGCACTGCCGGGCCACCTCATCGGGAACGGGTGCCGGTACGATCTCCTGGGTATCCTTTG
>JAGQVN010000123.1 GCA_020437905.1 Flavobacteriales bacterium | reverse complement strand
TTCACGTAGTTCTGGTTGGCCGGGTAGACCGCCCTGCGCTCGCGGTCCACGGATCCGAACACGTAGTTGAAATTGGCCCCTACGCTCAATCGTCTTGTTGCCTTCAACGAATCGCGTTGCTGCCACAGGGCCCAACCCGCTCCGAAGAACGCACGGTTCATTCCACCGTTCCCGGAATACTCCAGATCGATCGAGTTGCCATCCGGAAGATGAACCGCATCGGTGATCCTGTATCCGACCCGGCTCACGGGTATCATCCCCAGCGCGATCCCCCAGCGGTCCTTTCCGATGGGAATGCCCAAGGAAAGGCCCATGACCTGGCCCAATGTGCTCGTCTGTTCGGTCCCTTGTCCCCGGAGGCTAACGGTCCTGGAAGCCACACCGAGCTCCACGACCGGTGCGCGCAGCGCCGAAAAGGTCGCAGGATTGATGACCGATACACTGACCGGGTCATCGATGGCCACACCCACACCTCCCATGGTGGCCTGAACGACCTGACCCGTGGCGATCAGGTCACCGAACCCATAAGATGAATAAGGCGAATCATTCGTGGCCTGGCCTATGCCCCCCAATGGAATTCCGACCATCAGCAAGGCTGTTGGCATCCAGTTGGGTAAGGAGCAAGGCATGCAGTCCACGCAGGGTCAGGAAGGGATCGGCAAAGATGCCACTTTTCAGGGCGCGCACATAGGGCAAGGCCCCGCCGCCGGTGAGGACAACGCCCAGATCCCCTTCCTGTTGCCGATGTGCGGCGATGATACCGGACAATTCACCAACCGTTCCGTGGAACACCCCGGCGGCCAGGCTCTCCTGGGTCGAGGTTCCTATCAGCGGGGCGCGATCCGGTATCCCGACCAGCGGAAGGCTGGCGCTGTGCGTGTGCATGACCTTGGCCCGCAACTCCGGTCCCGGCGATATCGCCCCACCGCGATAGGTCCCGCCTCCATCGGTCAGGTCATAGGTGATGCAGGTGCCGATATCCACCGCCAGCGTGGCCCTGCCCGGGAACAGCTTGTGCGCGGCGATCGCATTGGCCAATCGATCCACACCCAGGGAACCCATGGTGGTGTATTCAGAACGGAGCGGGGAAGGGGATCCACCTGAAAGCAGCACCAGCCGGGAAAAACGACCCAGACCTACGACCACGGCATCCTCCAAATACCCCACGCTACCTAGACCGATGGCGCGGACCTGTTCCCGCTGACAGATCTGTTCGACCGATGCCTGCACCCGATCGTCCACGATCTCATGTGCCACAAGCCTGTTCTGTTTGAACACGGCGACCTTGCACCTTGTATTCCCAACGTCGATGATGAGATCGACCATTCGTGCAGTGTCAGGTTCGAACAAGCTCCTATCTTTGCCGCCCTTGTTGAACGAGCTCTTCAGGTCCTCGGGAAGCAAGGACAAAGGAACGGTGCCTTAGCTCAGTTGGTAGAGCAATGGACTGAAAATCCATGTGTCCCCAGTTCGAATCTGGGAGGCACCACCGGAAAGGTCCGCAGCAATGCGGGCCTTTTTTCATGCGTACCCTGAGACCACCTCCCGCAAGGCTGCGAGATGCGCCTGCTTCCTTGGTTCGCGCTCCCGTTCGTTGGTCGCCGTGAAGAACCGGTGCCGCTCCAAAAAACTGACCTGCAGCAGGTTCCATTCCTTTTCGGTGGACAAGACCCCGTATGCTTTGAACTCGGCGAACAGGGTGAGCCCGATCTGATGGAAATCGCTCCGTCCCAAATAGTCAAGGTCCGCATCACAGAGCACCATGGCCAGGTCGTCCTTCGGGTCCTGCGGGATCTTGGTGGCCATGATCAGGTCGCAGACCTTTTCGACCGAAGCCTTGTCGTAACCGAAACGGGGAAGTTCCCTCCGAGCTATGGCACACCCCGCCTGCTCGTGCTGCTTGTCGGACTCCAGAAAGCCGCTGTCATGATACAAGGCGGCGGTCTTCAAGAGCTCCATGTCCATGCCTTGGACCCCCTCCTGCATACCGATGTCGATGGCCATGGCATGCACATCGATGGTATGCGCCAACGAATGATAAGTACGGTCCTTTTTCAGACCCACTTTCAACCGTTCCAGGATATACGTTTTCGCCCCGCGATGATCCATGTCGAGCGGAGGGCAATATACACAAGCCCCGCAGCCTTCATCTCGCTACCTTGGCCTCCATGCTCGCTTCAGGCCATCGACGGACCTATCTGTTGTTCGGGGCGTTGAGCGCGTACATCATTGTTCAATTCATCTGGTGGGCCTATCTCCTGGTCGAGAAGGAGAGGGAGATGTGGCTGATGATCGATGCGTTCGGGCTCGAACACACCGGGGAACACGACAGGACCTTGCGCATGGTCCTCGGTGAAGGGACCGTATTTCTGCTCGTTCTTATCCTGGTGCTCATTCTCACGTTCCGTGCCATCCGCCGTGATCTGCGGCTTGCTCGTGCCCAGCAGAATTTCCTGCTGGCCGTCACCCATGAGCTTCGAACCCCTCTCGCGAGCGCCAAGTTGCAGTTACAGACCATGCAGCGGGATGGACTGACCAAGGAGCAGCGCGATCAACTGAACGGTCATGCCCTCGAAGACCTCGAGCGATTGTCCACTCTGACCGACAAGGTCCTGCAGGCGGCTGAGAGCGGCCGCTCGATCGGCAGGAACGAATTGACCGTGATCGAGGTGGGCCAGGTCCTCCGATCGATCGTTCGAACCATTCGTGCTGGCATCGGGCGGGACCATCACTTCGAGCTTTCGGTTGCCGAAGCCCTGGAACTTCGGACCGATGAGGTCGCATTCCGGTCGATCGCACAGAATCTGCTGGAGAACGCGGCCAAGTATTCACCGCCAGGAAGTACGGTGACGATCCGAGCCACCAGGGAGCCGGGATCGGTGGCCCTTGCCGTAGAGGACGAAGGAAGAGGGGTGCCCGCAGGGGAACGGCAAGCGATATTCGAACGGTTCTACAGGGGGGGCGACGAACAGGTCAGGACCACGCAAGGCACGGGACTGGGCCTTTTCCTGAGCAGGCGCCTTGCTCGCGCACTTGGTGGTGAGGTCCGCTACGAGCCTAGGAGGCCAAGGGGTTCTATCTTCGTGGCCCGGTTCCCGGACCGCAGGAAATGAAGCATCAAAAGGTCGCACTGATCGTTCTGGACGGATGGGGGATCGGGTCCCGGGATGATGCTGATGCAGTTTCCCAAGCAAGGACCCCTTTCATGGATCAGCTTCTTGCCACCCGGCCACATGCTCTGCTGCGAACGGATGGCCTCCATGTCGGTCTTCCGGATGGCCAGATGGGGAACAGTGAGGTGGGGCACTTGAACATCGGTGCCGGCAGGGTGGTCCATCAAGACCTCGTAAGGATCGATCATGCCCTGGCGGTTGGGAGCATGGCTGGGAACGCCGTGCTGCTCAATGCGTTCGATGCCGCCCGACGCAGGGGAGGAAGGATCCATTTCATGGGCCTGTTGTCCAGAGGAGGGGTGCACTCCTCGCAGGACCATTTGACCGGCCTTTGTAGGCTTGCTTCAGATGCCGGTCTGACCGACATCGTGGTGCATGCGTTCACCGATGGACGTGACGCCGACCCGAACAGCGGAGCGGGCTACATGCGCTCATTCTTGGATGATGTCAAAGAACTGCCCGTGCGTGTGGCATCGGTCGTGGGCCGCTACTACGCCATGGACCGTGACAAGCGGTGGGAGCGCGTCGTCAAAGCGTACGACCTGTTGGTGCACGGCAAGGGGACCGTGGTGGACAAGCCACTGGACGTGTTCACCCGGAGCTATGAAGGTGGCATTTCGGACGAGTTCATCGAGCCCCATGTTGTCAAGGACAGCAATGGATCGGGCAACGGTCGCATCTCCGACCAGGAGGTCGTTGTCTGCTTCAATTTCCGCACGGACCGGTGCCGGGAGATCACTATTGCGCTGACACAACAGGCCTTCCCCGAGCAAGGCATGCGACCCCTCAGCCTGCACTACGTGACCATGACCTCGTACGACCCCCGATTCAATGGTGTGGAGGTCATCATGGACAAGGGGGACTTGAGGGACACGCTTGGGGAAGTGATCGCGGGGCACGGACTGCGCCAGCTTCGTGCAGCTGAAACGGAGAAATACCCCCACGTGACCTTCTTCTTCAGCGGTGGTCGGGAAGAACCGTTCGAGGGAGAGGACCGGATCCTGGTCCCAAGTCCGAAGGTGGCAACGTATGATCAGCAGCCTGAAATGAGCGCACCTGAGCTGGCCGAGAAGGTCTCAGCCGCGTTGACACCCGATGGCCCCGATCTGGTCGTGCTCAACTTCGCGAACCCGGACATGGTTGGACACACCGGCGTGTTCGAGGCCATCGTGAAAGCCGTGGAGGTCACCGACCGCTGCGCGGGCAAGGTCGTGGAGGCTGGTCTGGCGAGCGGCTATGCGTTCGTCATCATTGCCGACCATGGCAATGCGGACCAGGCCCGCAATTCGGATGGTTCGGCGAACACGGCCCACAGCTTGAACCCGGTGCCGATCGTGGTGCTGGATGGCCGTGTTGCTGCCCTGCGCAGCGGGATCCTTGCGGATGTCGCCCCCACCATTCTGCATCTGATGGGCTTGGAGCAGCCGGCCGCAATGACCGGCCAAAGCCTTGTCCATATGAAAGCCTGATCCGCTCCGAAGTATCTAACGCAGGATGGTCACATGGCCGGTGAGGACCTCATCCTTGCCCTCCACCGTCACTTCGTAATAGTAGGTGCCTTCGCTCACATCGCGTGCGTTCCAGCCGTTACGGTAGTTCCTGGCTTCATAGATCACCTGCCCCCAGCGGTTGAAGATGCGCACGGTATTGACCGTGCCCTGTATGCCTTCGATCTCAAAAGTCTCGTTCGACCCATCCCCGTTCGGACTGAACACATTCGGCACGACGATCTCGCAGCCTGCATCGACCACGATGTCCTCCGAAACTTCCTGATCGCATTCATCAGAAACCGTAATGACATAGGTCCCGTTCTCTATTCCACTGACCGAAAGCACAGGTGCCATGCTGCCATCGTTCCACACGTACGAGAGCTCACCAAAACCCCCGCTGATGACCGGTTCAAGCAATACCACAGGCTGATCGCAGTCGAGCTCCAGGTCCTCGGCTTCGATCAGGATCGGCACATACTCGACGATCGGAACGCTTACCGAGCTGATGGACGTGTCCCCACAGGCGTTCACGAACTGTGCGGTGAGAACGATCTCCTCAGGGCCTTCACTGATCCCATCCTCGAAGGCCTCAACAGGAAAGCTCACCGAGTTCTGGCCTTGAGGAATGGTGATGACCGTGGGGATGCTTGAATAATCGACACCATTGGTGGCAGAGCCCGAGACGAATACGGTCACGTCCAAGCTGTCCTGATCCCCGGGCCGGGTGATCGTGAAGACGGCATCGGTACAACCTTCGGTCAGCGTACCATCCGCACTGGCGGTGACCACTTCCAACTCGATCGCGTTCGTTGAACTGAAACTGCCGGCCTCGATGAAGACCGCCGAATCGAATCCACTGTCCAGCGCGTCCGCGATCGCCAACTTGATGTGATAGGTCTGACCGCACTGGACCTCGGCCAGAGCTTCAATGGCCACGGTGAACCCGTCGAATTCCACTGTCTGGCCAGAAGTGTTGTCCGTGTAGTAGACCGAATTGGCCGTCCAGTTCGGGTCAGCAAGGGCACAGGTCCCCGGGTCGCCGAAATCACCAGCCGTACCGTTGTTGACCGTATTGATCGCAATGGGGACGTTAGTACCCGGCACCAAGGCGATGTTCTCGGCGCTCAACGTGTATGGGCCATTGATACCCGGACCGCTCAGGAAGAACCCGAACACATCGTTGAATTCCGAGCAGACGAATTCATTGTATTCGTCACTAGCGAACACGAACCGGAAGACCAAGGAGTCTCCGTCAGGAATGAAGTCGAATTCCAGAATCGCATCGTCATTGATATTGGTCGGGAAGATGATCGTCTCGAGATCCGGATCGTGGTTGAAGGTGGGCTGTGTCGGACCGTTGGAGATGCTGCCCGAACTGTTCGGACCTACCGCTTCAGTAGCCGTTCCCGTGCAAAGGATGATCCCGTTGGCCAGGCCCACATTGGAGTTCGACCCATCGAACGAACCGATCTGGTCGTTCAAGATCGTGCCTGCCTGGCCATTGAATTCGATGTTCGTCACGGTGACCCCGGCACCCAACAGGACGTTCTGGACCAATTGTTCCGGGGTTTGAGTGGAATCCACGGCCAATTGGGCGAAGGCCCCAGTACCGGTCATGGCCGAAGCCATGATCGCAATCAATGATCGTTCGAGCATGTGCCGGATCTTAGGAGGCGATCAAGGTTCTACCTGGCTTCCCTTGAGGAGCGTCACGTGGCCATAGGCTTCCACCGAGGGGAACAAGTGGCCCTCTGCCTTGTACTTGTACACATAAACGCCGGTAGGGGCGATGTCACCACCATTGATGGTCCCGTCCCAGGTCTTCTCGAACTCATCGGATTCGAACACGACCTGACCCCAGCGGTCGAACACCGTGAGCTCGAACAGCTCAATGTAATGGCCCACGGGACCCCACTTCTCGTTGACCCCATCACCGTCCGGTGTGAACGCATTGGGGAAGTACACATGGGCAGGAGGTCGCAATAGCATGGAGTCGACCGCCGTGCAACCGTTCAGGGTCAGGATCTCCAGGGTGACCCAATGCTCCTCCAGGTCCAGGTAGCTGTGTA
>JAGQVN010000122.1 GCA_020437905.1 Flavobacteriales bacterium | reverse complement strand
TCCTTGAACTCCAGGTCCCTGGAAGATGCCAGAGCGACCTGCAGGTCCGTGGTCAGTCTCTGTTCACAGATCAACGGCCCTGAACCACCAGGCGGTCGCTCAATGAAGAAATTTTGGCGCAGCCCTTGAGCGGAATGCAGGTACTCCACAGCGACACCCTCACGCACACCGTACAGGTGGGAGGGTCCTCGACGCTCCAACGGGACCCTTATGGCACGGTCGACATCGCCTTCCCGACGGTAGCGCATGTGCTCGAAGGAGATGCTCCACCCGGGAATACGCGCACTGTCCTGCACGGTGAAACCATGTTCTCCGATCAGCGCGCGAAAACCGTGGAGACGAGCCAACGTGCTCCACACTCCTTGTGAACCGGAAGAATGGAAGTCCATTTCCCGTTCCAGGATGACGCGTGCCCATTGCCTGTCGCCTTCGCCGTTGGATATAGCCAAGCCAACGTGAGGGGCGAGAAGGACCACCACCATCCATGACGGTATGGATCGGAAAGGGCGCAATTCGATCAGATGTGGAACGCTTGGAACGTTCGGAGCCACTTCAAAGTTACTAAGATAGAGGGCCTTCCACCGCAGAATGACCTGTACGGAGGGGATACCTTTGAACACGGGATGGTCGGTCCGAAAGCATTCGTTCCATGCTTTGGCATTACTTACATGACGGTAACGGTCATGTGCAGTTGCCTGATGCTGCCAGGATTTGGGCAAGCAGCGGATACCGCATCGGTCGAAGGTGCCAATACCGCTCGGTTGGTGACCATCGGTGTGGGAGGGGCCACTGTGATGGGGGGCAGCCTAATCATGCTGGACCAGGCATGGTATGCACAGTATGAGCGTTCGCCCTTTCATTTCTTCAACGACGGAGGGGAATGGGCACAAATGGACAAGGCCGGTCACGCTTTCAGTTCATACTGGATCGGTCGATGGGCACAGGGGCTCACCTCCTGGGCAGGGCTTGACGCACGAAGCGGGGCATGGATCGGTTTCGCGACCGCCAACCTCTTCCTGGGTGGGGTGGAGCTGCTGGACGGTCATTCGTCGGCTTGGGGCTTTTCCCCATGGGATATGGTCGCCAACTTGGCCGGCAGCGGGGTGTTCCTGGGGCAGGAACTGGGCTGGGGAGAGCAAAAGGTGAAACTGAAATACAGCTCCTGGCCTACTGAGTTGGCGGAGGAGCGACCGGAATTGCTGGGCGCCTCATTTGGAGAACGGATCTTGAAGGATTATAACGGACAGACCATTTGGGCGACCATGGCATGGGGAGCCGTGCGGCCTCGTTCGCACTGGACCGATGCATTCGGTCTTGCGCTGGGCTACGGTGCGGATGGCATGCTGACCGCCGATCCCGATCGGACCTCATCGGATGAGGTGGTCGCCGGACAGGACCGCTATCGCCAATACCTGGTCTCCTTGGACGTGGACCTGGAACGCATCCCCACACGCTCCAAAGCCGTGCGTACTGCCTTGTTCCTTTTGAACTGCATCAAGGTCCCTGCGCCAGCCGTTGAGTTCCGCTCGAACGGCAGGGTTTTGATGCACGGTCTCTATTTCTGAGCAGGGTCCAGCGCCCCTGCACGTAAGAGCAGTTCCGTTTTCAGCACGGCGGCGACTGTCAGGCTGTCCTTGATCTCCCCGTTCATGACGCGAAGGAACAGTTCCTTGAACGGTAGCTTCTCCACCTGCAACTCCTCGTTCGCATCCGGTTCCGGGTCAAAGAAGGTCAACCCCTGGGCCACGTAGAGGATCGCGTGCTCGTCGCTGGCAGAATTGCTCAGGTCCATGCGCTGGATCTCGGTCCAAGAGGATGCAATGATCCCGGTCTCCTCACGCAGTTCGCGTTTGGCACTTTCCAGGGGAGGGACCGAACGGTCGCCACCCCCTTCCGGGATCTCCCAGCTGTATGCCTGGATCGGATATCGGTATTGCCCCACGATCCACGTGTTCAGTTGCTCGTCCAATGGAACGATGCCGATGGCCAGGTTCCTGAAATGGACCGTTCCGTAGGTGCCGGCATTTCCGCCGGGGGCGATCACTTCGTGGTGCTCCACCTCGATCCAGGGGGAGGCGTAGACCTGATTGCGGCTCAATGTGCGCCAGGGACCCCGTTGTTCCATGGGGCGAAGTAAGGATTTCCTGCAACTATTGCCGCGGTAGCCGGAACTCCACATCAAGTTCAAGTTCGCTGCGGACCGGTAGCCCTTTCCGTACGGCCGGTTCCCAGCATAGGCGCCGGATCAAGCGCATGGCCTCCTGGTCACAACCACCGCCAAGTCCGGCCTTGGCGTGCAGGTTGGAAATACTTCCTGACGCCTCCACCACGAATTGCAGGAGCACCTTTCCTTCTATCTCACGGCGGAAGGCGTCCTCCGGATAGCGCATGTGCTCCACGATGTAACTGGGGATGCCAGCAATACCGTCAGGGATCTGAGGAGCGGCAAGCGTATCCAGCTCGGCGATCGCGTAAATGTGCTCGGCGGCGTCCATGCGCTGGATATCACACGTCTCTTCACGCTGATGTGCCAGAAAGCGCCTGGCATGGAAAGGTACTTTCAGGAAATGCTCGGCATTCACCTTGGTGCCACCCATGGTCGCAGGATGCCAGCGCACCAAGGCACCAAGGCGCAGGGCTTCCTCGTCGCATGCCGGGTTCAGCGTCCGCCAGATGCGCAGGTCCCTCATGCTGCCGTCCTGCATGATCGAAAAGATCAGTACGACAGTGCCTTTCGTTCCCTTTTCCAGCTCTGCAGTTGGGAATCGCATCTCCTGCTCAAAGAAGGCTTTTACATCGGAAAGTCCACCATGCGGCTCGCACGCCACGAAAGCCTGCCCCTTGGAAGTGAAGGATAGAAAACAGCAGATGCAACCGAATACCGATCCAGGCCAAAAGCTTCTG
This sequence comes from Flavobacteriales bacterium, assembly GCA_020437905.1. Taxonomy (GTDB): domain Bacteria; phylum Bacteroidota; class Bacteroidia; order Flavobacteriales_F; family PHOS-HE28; genus PHOS-HE28. The sequence goes on along the minus strand of JAGQVN010000122.1, from coordinate 7,138 downwards.
GCTGGTCCGTACTTTTGACACATGGCCCTTACCTGGAATACAGGGGATCGCGTGAGCTTCCTGAACGAGGTGGGAGGAGGTGTGGTGGTGCGTGCCAAGGATGGTGGCGTATTGGTGCTGACCGATGATGGTTTCGAGCTGGAATATAGTGCGGCAGACCTGGTGCGTGCGGAGGCGGACAAGGAACGGTCATTGGGACAGATCAGCGATCACCAAGCCCGATTGGTCGCTTCGAACGATCGGTTGCAGGAAAGGATCGCAAAGGACCTGAAGCGCCAGGTGCCTTTGCGAAAAGCCACGAGGAACAAGGAGCGCCCGGATGGTTCGGTGATGGAGGTGGACCTTCATCTGGACGCCCTGCTGGATGATGAGCGCGGTATGAGCGATGGCGAGAAGCTACAGTACCAACTGGACTATTTCGAGCGTATGTTGAACACGGCCATTCGTGAGAGAAAGCGGCGATTGATCGCGATCCATGGAGTGGGTGAGGGGAAACTGCGTGAAGAGATAAGGCGACTTCTGCAGCATTTCCCGCATCTCGAGTTCGATGATGCCGACCCCCGACGTTACGGGTACGGGGCTACGGAAGTACATCTTCATCCGCATTGATCGTTCATTGACATCCTGTGCATCGCTCTGTCGCTCTTTCGGCCCTCGGGTCGGAAGGGAGGAAAGTCCGGGCAGCAAAGGGCACCATGCTTCCTAACGGGAAGGGGCATCGCTGGGAACGGCGGTGTCACGGAAAGTGCCACAGAAAGGGAAACTACCCCGGCTTGCCGGGGCAAAGGTGAAAAGGTGGAGTAAGCGCCCACCAGCACTGGTGGTGACATCGGTGGCTTGGTAAACCCCATGGGCTGAAAGACCAAATAGGCCGGTAGTTCCGAGCGATCGGGACCGGGGCGGCCCGTCCTGTTCCGGTGGGTAGGTCGATAGACCCCGTCAGCAATGGCGGGGCCAGATAGATGGCAGAGGTCCTCCGTGAGGTGGATACAGGACCCGGCTTACAGATGCACAGGCCTTATCGAAGGAGCCCCCTGCCGATCGGTCGGGGGCTCTTTCCGTTCCAGCCCATCCTGTTCCGGCACGGATGTTGGTCCGGCATGGGTCTATTTTAGCGCCGATGACCCGGGACATCCTATCACTGGTGTTTGCGATTCTGTCCGGGACGACCATGGTAGCCCAGGGTACGGTGACCATCAACGGCCGGGTGATCTCCGATCATCACGAGAGCGCGTTCTATGATCTGATGATCGTGAACAAACGGACCCGCTCGGGCACTTTCGGCAATGCCGATGGCACGTTCTCAGTGAAGGCGCTTCAGACCGATACCTTGCTTCTCGGCGCTATCGGTCACATGACCGTGTCGATCACGATGACGGACAGTGTCCCGAGGGATTCCTACCGGATCGAAGTGGTCCTGAGACCGATCACCGTGCAGCTCCGTTCCGTGGAGGTACTTCCCGAACGAACCCTCAAGGAGATCCACAAGGAGATCGCGTCGCTGGGATACAACGAGCGGGACTATAGGCTCAGCACGGTCGATGCCCTGCAAAGCCCGATCACGTTCCTGTACCAACAGTTCAGCCGAACAGAGCGTAGCAAGCGCTTGGTGGCCGAGCTTCAGAACGAGGAGCGAAAACGTGCCCTGCTCAAGGAGTTGCTATACAAATACGTCGAGTACGACATCATCAACCTGAGCGATGAGGCATTCGATGATTTCATCTATTTCTGTGAGGTGCCGGATGAGATCATGGTGCGTTCGAGCCAATATGACTTCCTGTTGTACATCAAGAAGAAGTATGAGCTGTATACAAGCCTGGGTCCTACCCGCAGGCATTGAACGCGTAATTGCCCGTTGATCGGATGCCCATGCTGACGGGACCGAGGAGGAAGGGTCATTCGACATGAACGAGGACGTTCCATGGAGTATCGCCCTGTTGGGTCTGCTTGGCGCAATGGGCTGTTCCCCGGTGATCGCTCAGCCTGATACGCTGCTCAAGCACATCACTTTGGATGAGTTCGTGGTCTCCGCACGGGCCTCCGGCTTCAACGTCGAAGCCTTCGTGCAGCAGGTCATGGACGATACCACCTTCCACAAGGCCTTTCTGAACACCCGGTATTATCCGCATCGGGTCATCAGTGAGCTGGAGGTCCGTGCCAAGAAGGAAAAGCGTCGGGCGACCATGCATCGGGAGGGAGCGTTGGTACGCGAGGGCTCCCAGGCATTCCTACGATTGGACAGTATTTCCGAGCACGGTCCCCTGCGCAAACGGAACGGCGGGTTCCGCTATCTCACCGTGGAAATGTATGACGACGTATTCTTCCGCCGAGGACCCTACCGGGCTGAGAACACCATCCGTTCCCGAAGGCAGGAGATCGACCGCAGCTCGCGCTTCGATAGATACAAGAGCGAACTCAAGAAATTCATGTTCGATCCCGGACAGGAGATCGCTTCCGTACCATTCATCGGCGATAAACTGGCCCTCTATGACGCCGATATGGCGGAGCACTACGACCACCGCATCTGGGCCGACACCCGCGATGGTCAGGCGTGCTGGGTCTTCAGTTCCAATGTGCGCACCGGCCATGAACGTGATGCCGTGATCCAGGAGATGCATACCTGGTTCCACCAGGAGAACGGACAGGTCATGGCCAGGGAGTATCACATCCAACACGCGTCCATCATCCTCGACTTCGACATCCGGATCAAGGTCCGGAACGCACTGGTGAACGGAGCCTTGGTGCCGCTGCGCATCGATTACGATGGCGAATGGGACATTCCCCTGAACAAGGCCGAGGCGATCCGCTTCAACCTGCTCATGGATGCATGGCAGGTCGAATGAGGTCTTTGGAAGCTGACGGACCGCAGTCTTTGGACCGGCCCTGAACCCATACCTTTAGGGCGAGGAAGGCCGAGCATTATCGAGGTCCCTAGGCGATCTTGCTGATCAAGGGCCGAACTCTAGTGGTCTCAAAGGCGTTGCTCGACCAGAACTGACGAATAGAACCAACAATACGGATCCGATCTATGGCGAACGAAGGAACGAAGAACACAGATGTTCATGAACATGTGACCCAAGGGGGCAAGTGTCCGGTGATGCACGGGGCATTGCGCCATCCGGTGGCAGGTCGTGGCATGCGGAATCGGGATTGGTGGCCCGAACAGTTGAACCTGTCCATCCTCCATCAGCATCAGTCGGTGTCCGATCCCATGGACCCCGATTTCAATTACGCCGAAGCCTTCAAAAAGCTGGACTACAAGGCCCTGAAGGCCGACCTCACCAAGCTGATGACCGACTCTCAGGAATGGTGGCCTGCCGACTGGGGTCACTATGGCGGCCTGATGATACGCATGGCCTGGCACGCCGCAGGTACCTACCGCACAGCCGATGGACGGGGCGGTGCAGGTACCGGGAATCAGCGCTTCGCGCCCTTGAACAGCTGGCCGGACAACGGCAACTTGGACAAGGCCCGCCGTTTGCTCTGGCCGGTGAAGCAGAAATATGGCAACAGCATCAGCTGGGCCGACCTGTTCATCCTGGCCGGAAATGTGGCCTTGGAGAGCATGGGTTTCAAGACCTTCGGCTTCGGCGGTGGAAGGGCGGACATTTGGGCTCCGGAAGAGGACATCTATTGGGGTGCCGAGAATGAGTGGCTTGCCACCAGCGACAAGCCGAACAGCCGATACAGTGGGGACCGCGAACTGGAAGCTCCCCTGGCGGCCGTACAAATGGGCCTGATCTACGTGAACCCGCAGGGACCGGATGGGAATCCCGATCCGGTGGCCAGTGGGAAGGACGTGCGCGAGACCTTCAAGCGCATGGCGATGAACGACGAGGAGACCGTGGCGCTGACCGCTGGTGGACACACCTTCGGGAAGATGCACGGTGCAGGTCCGGAATCTGCTGTGGGACCAGCGCCTGAAGGAGCCCCCATCGAGGCCCAGGGTTTTGGATGGCTAAGCAGCCACGGGAGCGGGAAAGCCGGTGACACCATCACCAGCGGCCTGGAAGGTGCCTGGAAGCCGAACCCGACCCAGTGGGACAATGGTTACTTCGACATGCTCTTTGGTTACGAATGGGAGCTGGCCAAAAGCCCGGCCGGAGCGCACGTGTGGCAGGCCAAGGATGTGAAGCCCGAGCACATGATCCCGGACGCGCACGATCCCGACAAGAAGCACCCGCCCACGATGACCACTGCGGACCTTTCTCTGCGCTTCGATCCCATCTACGAGCCCATCTCACGGCGGTTCCACAAGGATCCCAAGGCATTCGCCGATGCGTTCGCGCGTGCCTGGTTCAAGCTCACGCACCGTGATATGGGCCCCAAGAGCCTCTATCTCGGGCCAGAGGTGCCGAAAGAGGACCTGATCTGGCAGGACCCGATCCCTGCTGTTGATCATAAGTTGATCGACGCCAATGACATTGAAGCATTGAAGGGAAAGTTGCTCGGGTCCGGCCTGACCGTGAGCGAACTGGTCGCCACCGCCTGGGCATCGGCTTCGACGTTCCGCGGAAGCGACAAGCGCGGTGGTGCGAACGGTGCACGGATCCGCCTGGCCCCACAGAAATTCTGGGCGGTGAACGACCCCGACAAGCTGGGCAAGGTGCTCGGTGCTTTGGAGAAGGTACAAGCCGAGTTCAATGGGTCTGCAAAGGATGGTAAGAAGGTCTCCCTGGCCGATCTGATCGTCCTCGGCGGATGCGCAGCGGTGGAGAAAGCCGCGAAGGATGCCGGTGCGACCGTCAAGGTCCCATTTACACCAGGACGCATGGATGCCACGCAGGAGCATACGGACGTGGAGAGCTTCTCCGTGATGGAGCCACAGGCTGATGGATTCCGCAACTATCAGAAGAAGCTGTACAGCATTCCAGCGGAGGAAATGCTGGTGGACCGTGCGCAGTTGCTGATGCTCAGTGCTCCGGAAATGACCGTCCTGGTGGGCGGATTGCGGGTGTTGGGTGTGAACACCGCCGGCAGCAAACACGGCGTTTTCACAGATCGGGTCGGCCTGTTGACCAATGATTTCTTCGTGAACCTGCTGGATATGTCCACCGAGTGGAAAGCCCTGAGCAACGGACACACGGGCACCTACGAGGGGTGCGACCGGAGGAGCAGCCAGGTGAAATGGACCGCCACACGCGTGGACCTTGTCTTCGGAAGCAACTCACAATTGCGCGCCATTGCCGAGGTCTATGCACAGGCCGATGCCAAGGAGAAGTTCGTGAAGGACTTTGTGAAAGCCTGGACCAAGGTCATGGAACTGGACCGCTTCGATCTGAAGTGATCCTGTGACACAATAATGCAAGAAGGCGGTCCAAAGGGCCGCCTTCTTGCATTATTGGATCCGGCACTGACCGACCTACTTCCACTTGATGCTGCAACCCATGCTTGGGAACTGCTCGCCCGATACTGGTCGTCCTTCCAACAAGGCATCCAGCGCAGCGGTCAAATCCGCACCTGTAGCATTGCCCATGTTGGGACGCGTGGGGTCGAAGCGGCCACGATAGGTACATGCAAGCTGGCTGTCGAACACGAACAGATCCGGTGTGCAGGCTGCTTCGTACGCCCGTGCGACCTCCTGATTTTCGTCGTACAGGTAGGGGAACGGATAGCCTAGTTCCCTGGCCACGCGGGCCATGTGCTCCGGTCCATCCTGAGGATACGTGCCCACGTTGTTGCTGCTGATGGCCAGAAAACGCACCCCCTTCGCCTGATAGCTATTTGCCACTTCCACCAATCGCGCATTGATGTGATGGACGTATGGACAATGGTTGCAGATGAAAAGCACCACCGTGGCCGTATGCTCGCCTTTCCCGGGCAGGCCAACGGGTTTTCCGGAGACCGTGTCGGGAAGTACGAACGATGGCGCTTCAGCGCCTAGCTCCATCATGCTGGAGGTGACCAATGCCATCCGACCAAGATAATCCCAGTGGTCATCGCTCCTGGAACTGGTCGGATCGGGATCGGCTCTGGACTTGTGCTTCGGCCTAATATTGCGGCATGATATTCATCTCACGCACCGGCTCCAGCCACTCCCAACGTATGCTACTGACCCTTGCGATGGCGTCGGGTCCGTTCCTGTCGAAGGCGGTCACCTACTATGTGGATGCTTCGGCCACCGGCAATGGCACCGGCCTGAGCTGGGCGAACGCCATGACCGACCTGCAGGAAGCCTTGAGCGTGTCCTTCTTCGGTGACGAGATCTGGGTGGCGGCGGGGCAATATCGGCCCACCGCTACCATCGACCGGACCATTTCCTTTGAACTACGGAACGGGGTCGACCTATACGGCGGCTTTGATGGCACGGAGACCGCGATCGATCAGCGCGATATCGCTGCCAACCCGACCACGCTGAACGGGGACATAGGGCAGGTCGGATCATCCAACGACAACACCTATCACGTGGTTCGCGGCGACGAGATCACCAGCGCGATCGTGGTGGACGGCTTCCGTATCGTGAGCGGTCGAAGCAATTCGTTGGGCGGTGGATTGTACCTCACGGATGCACTCACCGGTGAAGTGCGTGTGCGGAACTGCACGTTCTTCTCCAACCACGCGCCGAACTACGGAGGTGGCGTGTATATCGCCGCAGCCAAGCTCGTCCTGGAGCAGTGCGAATTTCTGAACAACACGTCCAGCAACGGAGGCGCGATCAATAATGGGAACAACAACGGGGGCAACTCCACACTGACCGTGCGCGATTGCCGCTTTTCTGGGAACACCGCCTACCAGGGCGCGTGCCTGTACAATTCGCTGAGCTATGCCGATCTGTTGATCGACCGCTGCACCTTCACGAACAACAGTTCGGACGTCAGCATCATCGATATCGATGACTTCGGTTCCGCCCGCCTGGTGAACTCTTATATCATCGGCAATACGGTGGATGGCTCCAGCTCTGAAGTGCTTTACATCAACTCCTTCGGTTCCGGTGGAGGCGATGCACAAGTGGTCAACTGTACCATTGCGCACAACTTCAACATCTGGCCGAACCCGCTCCAGCAGGAGATCATCCGCCTGGAGGAAACGGACTACGTTGTATCCAACTGCGTCATCTTCGGCAATACTCCGTACAACGGTCGTCAGTTGCGCAGTGGTCCCATCGTTTCGGATTGCCTGATCGAGGGTGGGCATCCCG